>JAWAHD010000047.1:0-9489 GCA_038889555.1 Desulfurococcaceae archaeon | reverse complement strand
GCAGGAATATGCTCTAACTGAAAAGGGACATAGTGCTTTGGAATAGTCATAATACTCCACTCTTTCCATTTCTCTAATCTTTCACAGGAAGAGAACTACCTCTCGTTTATTTCTATCTTTAAAGAGTGCTTTATTCTTTTCCAACTTATTGCACCTTGTCTCTAAGGACTGGGAAAGAGAGCTTGAAGAGATATTGACATTTTACAAATATCCCCATGAGACAAGGAGGATGTTGGCGACGGTGAACTTTGTGGAGAGTATAAACAGCAAGATAAGGAAGGTGATATATGGCAAGAGGATATTTCCGACGGATGAGGCTTTACTGAAGGTTTGTTATGGAGTAGCTATGGACTTAGAGGAGAAATGGAAGAAGCCTTTGAGGGACTGGGAGAGGATATATGCCCAGTTGATAATTCTTTTTGAGGGTAGGCTATGAGGTGTGGTATAATTTACACAAATTTTGAAACAGTCCCTCTTTTAACCATGAGCCATGTTAAAATATCTACCGCTATGATAACAATACTTCGTATAGTAGGGATAAGGGATGATAACTACATAAAGGTAGCCTTTAATAAGCCAGGGAGACTAGATTTTATAATGGAAGGAAACACAGAGGTTCTTAATTTTCTGAAGTTAGACCAGAATAGATTTAAGGTTGTAAACACACTATTGCCATTTGTTGTGCCAGATAGGGAGTTAATAGAGGGTTTTAGATTAAAGTACGAAGGTATAGATGTTATATTTAATGATATTTGCGAACCAGATGTATGTATGAATGCTCTTCGCAGCGCATCATACTACTTAAGAGACAATGTTGATGTCCCAGTAATAAATCACCCACGTTATGTAATGGAGATATCCAGAGATAGGGTATCAGAGAAGCTTCAAGGCATAAAAGGACTTTACGTTCCAAAAATTATAAGAATTAAACCAGACTCAGTAGAATCTATAAAAAAGGTAGTGGAAAAGCAAAATATGTATCCCTTTATATTCAGAGAGATTGGTAGGCATACTTATACAGAAGCTGTTCTTGTAAAAAATAGAAAGGACCTTGAACTCTTGGAGGTGTTTTCTTTCAGAGGAAATGAATACTATATTGTAGAGTTCGTAGACTACAAGTCCGAGGATGGCTTGTATAGAAAATACAGAGTTGCTGTGATAGATGGCAAACTCTATCCGAGGTCTCTTATGATATCCGACTACTGGAATGTGCATGGTGAAAGTAGAGCAAGGGTTATGGATAAAGATGAAAGATACAGAATCGAGGATAAAAATTGGCTAAATGGGTTTAAGGAAAAAGCCTATAGTCCATTACTGAAGATATACAAGAGGTTGAACCTTGACCTCTTTATAATTGATTTTGGTATACTTAAAGATGGTAGTATCGTTTTGTTTGAGGCGTCCCCCTGCTTTAGGTTAGTTTCATCTACAGATTTTAAAAAAGAGTATTCTTATTTCGCTCCTCATGTTGAGAGGATTCAAAAAGCAATAATAAACATGATAGAAAAGAGAGCAAATATGAGAAAGAAACAGTTAAAATATTTATAATATGAAGGGATTTACGCTTATAGAATTAATAATAGCCGTAGCACTAAGTTTGGTTACTGTAATAGCAGTTTCCGAAGGATATAGGCAAGTCCTCAGTGTGCAAAATCGATACATGGAGAAAAGGGTTGTTGACTATAATCATCTTCTCTTTATAATGCAAAAACAGCTTACAGGTGTTATAGATTTCAACTATACGGGAAATACCATAGAATACACTACATCTATGGGTCTTACATATCCTTACGTTAGAGTTGTGATAAATATACAAGGCGATAAGGTTGTTTACAGAGAATATAAAAATGGGATAGAAGTTTATAGAAAGGAGTTTAGCATGAGAGATAGTAGAATGGAAGTCTCAGGAAAAGATATTGTAAAATTTTACTCTGGTAAAAAGGTCTACTACCTTGTAGCCATGCATAGACAGAGACCCGTTGGCTACTTTAGAAAGTTTTGATATGTTAAACAAAGTAGGTTTTACACTGCTTGAGCTATTGGTTGTCCTGACTATAGTGGGACTGGCTATTTCCATGATAGCTATAAGGTTGAATTCTGTCCGTCCATCGGACGAAGTTTTGATAAGGATGTTTATAACAGAGAGTTTAAAAATTGCAAAAGAGAAGAAAACTGAAGTATTAATAATCTCTCAGAAGAATGGAATAGTATCTTCTGATGGCAGGCGTTTGGATATTGATGCTGATGGCTCTTGTGTAGTGAAACCGTCTGGTAAAATTATACTATGCCACTTTAGCCTTAGAGATAAGAAATTTTGGATAACAGATGTTGACTATTAGAAGAGGTTTTACCTTAATTGAGGTGATAATAGCCTTTACCATTGCAGTAATAGGATTGGCTTTTGTCTATGGTTCATTAGGTATAATCACTGGCAATATATTACGCAGATTGAATTATGAAGACATGTTATACTATAACACCGCTGCCTTTGCTTATGAAAAAATACAAGAAGATTTTGTAATAAAAGAACACATAGACATGAGAATTAACGGGGAAACAATCAGCTGTGAAGTGCTTGAAAACAGAACAAGCGGTTTAATCCTGACAGTATGCCCATATCTGACCGAAGATGGAGTTTATTATACAAATATAGTCAGAGTAAGGGTAAAGGAAAAATGGTTTCTAATACCAAAGTAAAGGGTTTTGTTATTATTTATGTCCTTTGGTTTTTAACATTAACTGGGTTTACATTGATGACAATTATGTCTTATGTTGTCATAGATAGGCGTAAACTGTTAAATGTTCAGGAAGAATATATAGTATATACACAATCGTTTGCATATGCAAAAGTGGCCTTGCAACTATATATTGAGGAAACTGATATAAAAAATAAGCCTTTAGATAGCAAGTTATATTCATTTTCTGACGAACATGGAGTATACGAAGTGTATGTGGAACCAGAAGATGGAAAGTTAAGTTTAAACCTGACTGATAGAAAAACCTTAGAAAACCTTTTCAAGCTACTTGCCATTAAAAATGCCGACATAAAAGCCAGAGAAATCGTAAACACAAGAGATTTGGAAAATATAGAATTTAGAAGTTTAACTCAGTTGTTAGATTTTCTATCCTATGAAGATTTTCTGAAGGTTAAAAATCATGTTACAATCAACTTTATGCCTGTTAACCCGAATTATGCAGATATTATTGTTTTAAAGTCTCTCGGGATTGCAACAAGTGAAGCCCAATATATAATTAATCTCAGAAAAACCCAGAAAATACATGAAAAAGATATTCTTTTAAATGAAGATATTTTAAAAAAAATGATATTCAACCCAAGATCGTATTTATTCAGACTGAAGGTAGTAAATAGAAAGAACCATTCTGAATTCAATTTTATACTTGACAGGGGAGGTAATGTGGTAGATATTTATGAATAAGTATAAAATAGTTATAGGAGGTTGAACATGAGGAGGATATTTCTTCTGCTTCTTTTGGTTCTATCTTTTTCCTTTTCCAAGGAGTATGTTTCAGATGAGGTAGTAGTAGTCCTGAAGAAAGGACAGAATTTTAGCGTTGTTGCTGGAAAGGTGGCGAATAAGGTTGGAGGAACTGTAAAGAAGAGAAGAGACGAATACGTCCTCATAAGACTCCCCCAAAATGTTGATGTGTTAAGTGCGGTGCAAACTTTAAAGGGCATGGAAGAGGTGTATACTGCGGACCCAAATTATATAATTAGAGCCTTCCTTACTCCGAATGACCCAATGTTCAGCTCTCAATGGGGACTTCCTAAGATACAGGCTCCAAATGCTTGGAATTTAACTACTGGAGGCTCATCTGTAATTGTTGCAGTTGTTGATACTGGTGTAGATTACAATCATCCGGATATCAACTTAAACATGTGGAGGAATCTGGGAGAAATTTGCAATAATGGTCTTGATGATGATGGTAATGGATATGTGGACGACTGCTATGGTATTAACACCATAAATGGCACTGGTAACCCTATGGATGACCATGGGCATGGCACCCATGTTGCCGGGATAATAGGTGCTGTCGGAAATAATGGAGTTGGGATTGCAGGCATTAACTGGCAAGTCTCTGTGATGGCATGCAAATTTTTAAGGTCCTCTGGAAGTGGCACACTCTTTGATGAAGTTGAGTGTTTAAATTACGTTAAAAACATGAAACAGAGAGGATACAATATAGTTGCAGTAAATGCAAGCTACGGAAGTTACTCAAGCTCCTCCACAGAAAAATACGCCATACAAGAGCTTAGAAATGTTGGTGTTCTTATGGTTGCTGCCGCGGGAAACGAAAGTAAAAATAACGATGGTAGGTTCAAATCCTATCCCTGCAGTTATTCCACAAGTTTAGATAATGTAATATGTGTTGCAGCAACAGACTCTGGAGATAATCTTGCTTCTTTTTCTAACTATGGAGTTAACACTGTTCATGTGGGTGCTCCCGGCGTAAACATTCTCAGCACGATTCCTTCCTCTAATTATGCGAGCTGGAGCGGGACATCTATGGCGACGCCACACGTGGCTGGTCTGTGCGCTTTAGTAAAAGCAAAATTTCCATCTTATTCTTATGTAAACATAAAGAATGCTATTTTGAACAATGTGGACCAGGTTCCCTCGCTTTCCAACAAGGTGTCCACGGGTGGGAGGATAAACGCATATAAATCGGTGTCTAACGGTGATAGTCCACCACCCCCTCTTGGAGACCTGTGGGGTGTCTTTGGATCTACAAGTGTAAGAAGGTCAGGTGCATATCTTTATATAACCGCAAACGTGACAATAATGCATAATCTGACATCTACCATAAATAGGAGAGTATACGTTGACCTTTATCTATCCACAAACAACTCTAACTCCATTACCTCGGGAGATATAAAAATAGGTTCGAGGTATGTATCTTCCCTGGGCCCGGGCGTATACCCCACGCTAAGATTCAGCAGATATATGACTAATCCTTTTGGTTCTACTCCTGTCTATCTTAAAGCCTTCGTGGACTCGACAAATACGATAAGTGAGACAGATGAAACGAACAACATAACAGTCATAGGTCCATATTAAGAGTTTGAAGGAGGCTTTCGCCTCCATCTTTTCTCATATCTTCTTTTTAAAAAGCGACCCCAAGGTTATGATTACACTATCATGCATGTAAGAAGAATGCACAGCTTTGACTGATGCAGTTTGCATATCCTTTTGCTCTTGGATTATTTCATTGCGATGCAAAAGCTTAGCCCTACCTCTCTCTTCGTATAAGGGTGGTTTAGGCTTTGTCACTTCTTCCTCCCAAGGCTTTGGGATATCCTCGGGCCATTTAAAGTCCTCATTTTTGATATGGTTGCCCATACCGTAGGACAAAACCATTTCTATGTTTCTCTCTACCCACCACTTCGCCGTCGGATTAAGCTCACCTCTAAGATAGGATTCAAGTGCCTCCAACCACCACTGGTCTATATTCCCAGGTGCTGGGTGCTCCTTTGCCCATGCACTATAATCCCTAATTACCTTAAGGACCTTATCAATCTCATACATGTCTGTCCCCTCCTTAAAGCAGAGTTATGTATTGTATAACATATGCCAAGTTTTATTTTTGCAAGAGCTACCATTCAGCATAGAAAATTGAAGATATGGGAGTCCTTGGAACATAATACCAATTTCCGAAAAGATATATCCATACCTCATCTATTGACTCGTATTTCCTTTCCCTTTCAGTAACCACAACCTTACCTATTTGTTCGGGAAATTCTACCTGTGCTTGGTATACTACCTGCCCAAAATTATCTGATACTTCTACATCCTTCAGCTTGATGTCTTTAAACTTTACATCAACTTTCTGATTTACCCACTGGTCATAAGTAAGTCTAAGACGGAATACAGGGTCAAAGTACTGATAAGCCTTTTTGTTATTACCTTCTATTCTAGCCTTTGCATAGTCTTTAAATGCCTTCTCAAGGGAGTCTTTACTTGGGACATCAAAGACATACTCTATAGGCGAGACCTTAAGCTTTCTAAGTCTTGAGAAGTATGGTTTTGAATACACGAGCTTAGCAGTTTCTTTTTCAGTTTCTACCTTCTTTATGGGATAGTATACAAGAAATTCCTCCCCCGTAGATATGATACTTGGTTGGTCTACTGTATATAACCTCGGGTCTTCTAGGGGGTTATCCCTGTATATATTGCCATCTCTTGTTATAAAGGTTGCAAAGGGAATTGGAATAAGAAACCTCTTATCTATCCATACGACGATGATATCACCCTTCGAATTTACACCAACCGCTGGGTTTGTTGCGGTGGTGAGATGTTCTGTATTTCTCTGGAGTCTTGTCAACTTTATCTTACCATCAGAAAACTCCGCAAGATATATATTAGGCTTATCAAGATTTATGCCTAGCCAGTTTTTTGGGTTTTTAGGTCTTAATATAAGCACAGCTTTTGGACTCTCTGTGGATACTGGAAGAAGCATACTTATCATCTTATCCTTCATTTCTGAAGAATCAGCGATTTTTTCAAACTGTGATAGGTCTTTACTGTGATATAAACTATATGATTCTGGTCCCCATGTATATATGTGATATTCCTTACCGCTGTATGAAATCTCTATATACAGCTCAGACTGTGGTGTTTTCAGCGTTGATAATTCTTTTAATTTATCTTGAAGGGGAACTAAAAACTTATACTCGCACTGCTCTCTGTCACATTTTTTTACATGTAGAAAGAGTTTATCTCCCTTATCAACAACGCCTGGATTTATATAGCCTTTCAAACATTCAGGCTCACTCCAATTAAGCATATCCCTCGAAAGGGTATAACATACTCCTATACTACCCTCTACTTTCTCGTCAGTCCATGCCAAAAGGGTCAATCCGTCCTTACTACCTATGCCTATATCTGCAGTAGGGAAAAATCTGTCAGGCGTAATTTTATATATACCTTTCAAAGTAAAGCTATCCTTTTCTATAACCGCCATAAATATGTTCTTAGCCAAAGTTTTTACCACGTTTCTTTCTTCTATGCTTTTTATTTGTGACCTTAATTCCATCTCCTTCCTTCTCAGTGCTTCTATCTTTTCTTTTCTTGCTCTTTCTATATCACCAAGAATAGCCTTCCTCTTTTCAGAAGCCTCCCTTATATATTGCTTATATGCTTCTCTCCTCTTAGCCAAATCCTCAGATTTTAAATCTGGATATTTGGCTTTTATCTTTTCTAGCTCTCTTTTTAGCTCTTCCTTCTTCTTCCGTTCCTCAGGAGTCTCTTTAAGTATCCTTTTCTTCTCTTCTGCTAAGGCTTTTAATTCATCTTGCCTTTTCTTCAGCTCATCCTGAAATCTTTCCCTTCTTTTATTTATGTCCTCTTCAGATTGTTTATATATATCTCCCTTGGCGTATCTTGCCCAGTAGAAGGCATAAATATTTTTTTCATCCTCTATCAGTTTTAGTCCTCCCAGAGTTGCATCCCTTAACTCCTCTGTTGAAAGTTTAAGATCCTTATTCTGAGACTTTAATCTTACATTACCAGAGCTGTCAACATAGTAAATGTAATACCCACCTTGACTTGTTAGGGACAGTATAGGAAGATTTAATTTTGCTTGTATTGCATTTGTTATTTCCACTTCAAAGTCTCTTAACTCTCCAAGAGAGCCAATCTTGTATCCTTCAGTCTTCTTACAGCTATTTATAAAGGATAAGATAAAAAGAGAAAATAATAAAAAAATACGCATAACAACCCCCTGATAGACTCTTAATATAAAAAGCATATAGAAAGCCCCCATAGGGGGCCTTGAGTCCTGTGCCTTATCGCTTTTCTGAAATTTTAGACGCAAAGTTTGACACCCACCAGTTACCCCACACATCGGAAGGAGTGTAAGTTCTAAGTGGATAAAATGTTATAGCACGGAAGTTTGGTATGTTAGACATTTCTACCTTCCAAAGCATGGCTTCTGATGTTTCTACGGTTCTTCCTATACCATCATTGCTGGGACTAAATGGAACAACTGCGGTATGTCCACCTGTATTCCTTACAGCATTTAGCTGAGGATCTATGAGCATTGAGCTAAGAGGAAGCAGAGCAGCGCATACAACAACAGGCCTTTGTCTTCCACTGTATGGGTTTTCACTTCTGTCAAAGACAACACCGCTGGTAAAGCCTGTAAATCCACCAACAGCATACCAGTTTTCTATACCAACCCTGGCTTGGAATGTATCATCTGCCAGGTTATCTATATTTCCAATAACGTACAAGAAGGTGCTTGCTATGTTAAAGGGATAGAACATCAGCTGTGCAGGGTTTTCTAGCTCTGCAGTTTCACCAAGATATCCAGAAGAGTTGTTCATTGAAGGCTGTCCTACCTCCGTATCATTATCATAGACTTGCATGGCACCAAGTCTGTAGAGAGGCTGGTCAAGATAAAGTCCAGTTCCAAGGTTTATAACTATTCCTTCACCTCTAAAGAAGTCATCAGACTCTGTGTAGTCCGTTACAACCACATAGCCTTCGTAGCCCGTTCCTATACCAGCAGGTGCTGAGTAGTTATCCCCAAAAACGCTTTGACCAGTGGACGCCCATATGCTTGTAAGGTCAAATCCCGTGAAGGGAACTATGACATTGAAGTGTGTGCAGTAATCTGCTGGCTTGCTTAGGTCTTTGTACATAAAGGTTATGTCCATAGCCCATGGAACACCTGCGGACTCCGCTAGGGAGATGATGGTGTCATTGCCTCCCTTTGTGGAAAAATATGGGAGGAGCAAAGATTCCGCTTTTGCGGTGGTAGCCATACCACCTATGACTCCTGCGGTAAGGACGGCTGATAGTAGCCTTTTCTTCATGGTTCTACCCTCCTTAAAGGTTTTAGTTGCTTACAAGTATAGCAGAAAATTTTTCGCTTGTCAAGAGTTTTGTTTTACCCTTGACCTTTCAATCAGTTAGTGTATGCCTCTTGTCCCTTGGTTCACGTTAGAATATTTCTATGCCCTTAATCTTGCTCTTGTTGATTTTTCTCTTTTCCTGCGGTGGTGGGGAGGGTTCTGTGAGCCTTCAGCTTAGGCTTTTGTCTTCCTCCTATCCCTATTACAGCGAGGTATGGCTAAGGGTTTCTGGGCTTGAGTTTGAGCCTGTTTTTATTAGGAGGTCTGGACCCTTTTATCCGGGAGATAGGGTGGTCTTTGAAGTTAATATCCCCATTGGCAAAGAGAGGCACATAGAGGCGGTCATACTTGACCCAGAGGGAAAGCCTGCCTACTACGGAAAGAAAACCCTTGACCTCTACGGTGGCGTGGTGGTTATGGATATGCTACCAACCCAGATGAGCCTTGAGATGTATGAGGGCTTTCTTGATGGAAAGGCTCCGGTGAATGGCGTTGAGGTTTTTCTAGTCTCTGAAGACCTCTATAGCCTAAACATGTCCGCCACTGGTGGGGTCTTCTGGGTAGGCTCTTACATCGCCTACAGGGATGATAGGGGTTGGCGTTTTCATTACCTT
>JAWAHD010000046.1:0-9526 GCA_038889555.1 Desulfurococcaceae archaeon | reverse complement strand
GGCTTGTCCACCAAGCTGGTACATACCTGTTTGAAAACTGTTCCTTGTTCTAAGGCTCTTATTGTAGAATATGAGGTACAGTGTTTTACCATCAAGCCAGTTTACCTTCCTAATACCTCGGTGGTACATTTCCTTGAGTTCTCTAGCAGCCTGAAGAACCTTTAGGATCGTGTCAAGATCGTATTCGTAGTTGGAAATCCAGTGCTTACCGTGGAGGAAACCCACAAACCAGGGTTTATCTCTGGGCATGCACTAACACCAGCTATCACATCACGTTAAGGTACTTTGAGTTTAAAAATGCAATTCCGGACCTACTGCTTGTTCACGCTGACCTGGAAAGGTCTACGACTTCTATGCCCATGTTCTCGAGTAGTTGCTTGATGAGCGCGAAGTCCAGATCACTAAGACGTTTGTCAAGCTTAATCTCCGCTTGCAATCCACCCTCCTCTACTACGGGTGATCCGCTGAAGAAAACAACAGGTTTATACCCCTTCTCCATGAGAAGATCGCTGAGTTCTCTGACCACGTAGGTTACTGCAACACTGCTCCAGGCTCTCTTTAAAACTATCGAGTTCCCACTGATCTCAGCATGCATAGTGAACCTCTCGTACATAGCTCGTTAACTGTGAATGCTATCTAAATCTTTTACTTAACTCGCTTGGATTCATGATTTTCAGGTTTAAACAGAGTACGTATCATGCGCTGATTGAAGAACAAAAGGCGAAATAGTCGCCGATGTCTAATGCTCAACAAAGGTATATAAATAAGGGGTTATCTACAGTATAACGGTGAGTTCATGATAACAGTAGTTCTAATCGTTGTAGCTGCTGTCCTCTTGGTCCTTGTACTAACTATACTACTAGTCTCACTAGCAGCCTCCAAGAAGCTAGCAAGTCCTCCGAGGCGAATTGGTAAGTGGACTCCCAGCGATCTTGGTCTCCCCTACGAGAACTTTGAATACAAAACAAGCGATGGTGTTGTGCTGAGAGGATGGCTTGTTAGAAGAAGCGATGAAAAGATAGTTGTACTTCTCCATGGTTACACGTCGAGCAAGTGGGATGAGGGCTATATTAAACCAGCAATGGAAGTATTAACGAAGGCGAACTACAGTGTTCTCGCGCTCGATCTACGTGCTCACGGCGAAAGCGGAGGCGATTACACAACGCTCGGTTCAAAGGAGTCCGACGATATTGTTGAAGTAGTCAATGAGCTTAGGAGAAGAGGATTCTCCAGAATAGCACTCTACGGTTACTCAATGGGTGCATCAACCTCGCTAATGACATCCACAAAGGTTCAGGTCAACGCCGTAATCCTGGACAGCCCATACGTTGACATAAGAACATCGAGTAAGCGCTGGGCTCGGAGAGTTAAAGGACCCCTAGGACCTGTCCTGAGGGTTTCCACACCACTCATAAACAAACTGGTATCACGCAGAACCAGGGTTAACCCTGAAGACCTCGTAATGACCAAGTATGCAAGCAGAGTAAAAGCACCAGTCTTCCTCGTAGCACCAGAGAAGGATGACCTTATTTCGCTAAGCGAATACAAAGCGCTTCACGCCGAGCTCTTGAAGAGCGGAAACCCGGTTGATGCATGGTACGTGAACACGGGTCACGTAGAAGCTTGGCAATGCTGCAGAGAAGAATACGCAGAAAAACTCTTGACTTTCCTTGAAAAGCACCTCTAAAGGGATGAGAGCATGAGACTGCTTGTGATCGCTCTATTCGTTCTCCTCTACTTTACAGCATACTACTTGCTTGCACCTTCAATAGATGTCATGTGGATGGAGGGGTTAATACCCGGGGATGAAGCTACCTGGAGAATCTACGGTGGTTTTCTGAGAACAATTCCAGCAACGGCAGGTGTGGTATTAACTGTTCCTGTTGCCATGATTGCTGACAAGTACGGAGTACGAAGAGTTCTACTAGCACTTGGTCTTCTGATGTCGGCTGGTCTGATCGCAATGTTCGCTGTACACAGCTACATCATGCTGTTGTCTGCTTTCACGATCTTCGGGCTCGGCATGTCTTGCATATGGGCACCACTCATGAGTCTTATTGCTGAGATACTCCCGCCTGAGAAGAGAGGGCTAGGTTACGCGGTGTACTACGCTAGCACGATCTTCGGCTTTATACTCGCTCTAGTCGTAGGTGTGCTGATCCACTGGAGAACAGCCTTTACCTCGATAGGAATACTACTGCTGATCTTACTATTCGTCCTGTACGTGAGGATCTCCGAGGGAGAAGGAAAAGCGGTCAGCGAAGAGGTTCGCGAGTTCTCTCTTAAAGGTCTCAAGGAGTCTATAACACCCCTTGTAGTTGCAATGCTGATTCTAGTCCTAGCGTGGGGGTTCCCGTGGGGAACTCTCACAACTTACTCAGTGGATTACCTTGTGAGCGCCTGGGGCTTAGAAAAAGGTTATGCATCGTTAATACTAATAGTATCGGCTGTTTCTATAATCATAGGACACATGCTCGGCGGAATTCTGGCTGATCGAGGACTTAAGAGAGGAGATAGACTTGCCAGAGTGAAGATCAGCGTTTTCGGAGTTGCAGTGGGGACGATCGTAATGTTGTCTTTTGTTCTGTACCCGTATCCACGGGGATCACATGAAATTTCGGTTCTTCTACCACCACTACTACTAGCTGGTTTCGGCATGATGTTTACCACATTACCGTACCCTAACATCAACGCTGTGATAAGTGAAATAGCGAAACCAGAGTATAAGACCACAGTTTTCTCGCTTGCAAGCGTCCTAAACACGATTGGGTGGAACTATGGACCCACGATATACGGAGCTTTAGTAGCATTCTACTCCACTAGTGTTCTAGGAGAAGCAGCGTCAACGCTCGCTCTAAAGTATGCTATTTCAACTGTTATACTGCTATGGTTGATACCCCTCTCAGTGTGGATTATACTGTGGAAGCACTACTCGAGAACTCATAGAACAAGCATGTAGGTGGTTTAAATGGTTCTTGTCATAGGACACAGAGGTTACCCAGCTAAGTACCCTGAGAACACTATAGCAGCTTTCCTCGGCGCGTTAGTACACGGGGCAGATGGCGTAGAGCTAGATGTTTGGCTCAGCGGAGATGGAATCCCCGTTGTCATACATGACCCGGATACAACGAGAGTTTCAGGTGTACACCTGGAAGTCAAGAAGTCAACAGTGAATGAGCTTAGACATGTGTACCTCGGCATGGGTCAAACAATTCCAACGCTAGAGGAAGTGCTTGCATCAATACCGAAGGGTAAAACCTTAATTGTTGAGATCAAGGATGTTGACGCAGTAGAAACCGTAGTGCAGTTGATCAACAGATACGGTAGAGTAGAAGACACTGTGATCGTGAGCTTTTTGAAGGAAGCTCTTGTAAAAACAAGAGAGCTTAACAGTGAAATCAGGATCGGTGTTAATATAGATAATCTGGATAAGCTTAACTGGAGTCTCAGCAAGAAAGATGAGCTAAAGCTGTTCTCACTGAATCCTCCCATTGAAGGCTTAAGAATGTTCAAGTTCATGGCTCAAACATACGCACGCATGGTGAAGTCAGCTGGTTTAAAGATCTACGTTTGGACTGTCAACGATCCCGAGGAAGCACGGGAGTGGGCTAAACACGTTGATGGGTTTATAACAGACAACGTTGAAGCGCTTGTTAAGGCTTTAAAATACGATAGCTCCTGATTCACTAGCTTTTTCTCGTACAGCTTTTCTCACTCTTCTTGTGGCGATTACATCGGTTCCACAAACATCGCTCACTACTACTTGCCCGATCTCCACGGGTGCCATCAATTCGATATCAGCTAACTTCTCCATCACGATCCAAATGCAGTCCTTTGGAACCGGTTTTCGAGTTATAACCGAAGCAGTTGGGAACTCTCCGTTTCTCACTTTTACAACAGACATAACGTACCTTAGGGGACTTGTAACCTCTCTCTTAGCAAAATCAACACCTCTCGAGCACATGGCACCGCCGACCTTCACGTCGTTTCCTTCAACGATAACTCTCAGCGTGCAACTTGCTGGGCATACTATGCAAACAAGTTCCTTTTCACCGCTCATGAGGGTTCACCTCGAGAGTTATCTGCTTGGTGTCAAGCGCAAGGTTTTTAAAGCGTTCTCTCTTGAGCTCAAGCCGAATCATCTCGGCTGGTCTAACACCAAGACTGAATAGCTTAATGGAAAGCTCAGGTACTTCTATGTGAACTCTCCTCATAGGCTTGGTAACTCTTGAGTACAGTACAACGTCCTCTTCACCGCTAACGTAGTGGGGGACGACGAACCGAGTGTTCTTTCCTGGTGAAACCCTGATAAACCGCTTTGTTGGAATACCGGACTTGTTTACGAATATCCACGCACCATAGGCTGCTCTTTCACCCTGCTCTACAGCGTAGTCGACTAGGTCGTTCACGACCAGCGCATTACCAGCTGCGAACACTCCCGGAACAGTTGTTTCAAGGTACTCGTTCACCACGGGTCCACCTGTTGCTGGATCGATGACAACGCCGAGCTTTTCGAGGAGATCAACGTTGGGCCTCAGTCCAGCTGATACTACAACGGTGTCACAGGGTATTTCAAACTCTGTACCCTTAATGGGTTTCAGATTCTCGTCTACTCTTGCTACGATGACTTTTTCAACTCTGTTCTTCCCCACTATTCCTAGGACCGTGTGATTCAGTAATAGAGGTATGTTGAAGTCTACGAGGCATTGCTGAACATTCCTCATAAGTCCTCCTGGGTAAGGTAGAATCTCCACAACGGCTTTAACGGTAGCACCTTCGAGAGCGAACCTTCTAGCCATGATCAAGCCCACATCGCCTGAGCCAACTATCACGATCTCCCTTCCTGGTAACACGCCGTAGATGTCCATGAGTGTTTGAGCTTCACCAGCTGTGTAAACCCCGTCCGGCCTATCCCCGGTTACTCCGATCTCGAATATGTGCCTCTCGCGTGCACCTGCAGCGTATATGATCGCCTTAGCGTGAATCATCGTAATACCTTTTCGTGAAACAGTGGTTACGACTTTGTCCATGAAGTCCCTGTACTCTAGGTTGTAAACATAGGCTTCCAGCAAGTAGTCAACACCTGTTTTCTCGAGCTCGTCTACAAGTTCAGTAATGAACTCAGTTCCGGTCATGTCCCTGCCGTAGTAGTGTAGCCCGAAACCGGGGTGAATGCACTGGAGTGGAATACCTCCCAGGACATCCCTGTTCTCAATGATTATAGTCTTTAGCCCCAGCTTAGCGCTTTTAATACCAGCTGCTATCCCCGCTGGTCCTCCTCCGATGACAACTACATCGTAGCTCAGCTCGATCACGTCGATCAACCTTTTGCCTTCATTTCACGCCACAACGACTTGACCTCTCCAATACCGTACGTTGACTTCTTGATGACGACCTCGTGCAGGGGTTTCCCGGTTACCTGGGAAACTATTTGAGCGAGTCTCCACCTGCAGAACGAACCCTGGCATTTACCAAAACCTGCGTAAACCCTGAACTTTAAACCATCTAGAGTTATTGTTCTCACCCCGATTCTACGCATTCTCTCGATGGCTTCTACGACCTCTGCTTTTGACACCATTTTGCAGTAGCACACTATTTCACCGTAAAGTGGGTTTTTGGATATGAGGTCATCTAGTTCGCGGAGTTCAAGCCGACTGACCCTTTTTATGTCACTCCTGTAAGGTATCCATTTCTGCTTCTTGATGAGCTTCAGATCGTAGGTTTCTGATATCAGCTTCACAACGTACTCCGCTATTGCAGGCGCAGCCGTTAATCCCGGGGATCTGATCCCAGCTACGTTTACAAAGCCCCATGGGTCCAAGTAAGCCTTAATTAACCAGTCTCCACTTGGAGGTTCGGCTCTAACACCAGCGAAAACTCTAATCACGCGCGAGCCCGGTGGAACCTCCTTAATCACTCTGCTAGCTTCCTTTAGCAGGTAGTCTACTCCCTCGCTGGATGTTGAAACATCGTTTTTCAACTCGTACGCTAGATCCTCAGCTGTTGGACCAATCATGAGGTTTCCGTGGACAGTTGTTACCACGTATACTCCCTTTGTGATAGGAGTTGGAACAGTATGCAGGATTTTCGTAGGCTTCAATGGCACATTCTCATCGAAGAGTACATACTGCCCTTTTCTGGGTTTAATCCTAAAGTCCAACTCAACACCAGCCATGTGCGATACCTCATCAGCTTGCAAACCAGCTGCGTTCACCACGATGTCTGCTTCTACGAATCCTCTGCTTGTTTCAACTCCAACAACTTTGTTGCTTTTGATTCTCACGTTGGTTACAGCTGTTTCCGTGAGGAGTTTAACACCGTTATCAACAGCGTTCTCAATGATGGCTACAACGGCTTCGAAAGGCGAGATTACTCCAGCCGTGGGCGCGTACACAGCTCCTTTAACTTCATGACTTAAGCTTGAGTCTAACGCTAGAAGCTCTTTCTTGTCCTCAACAACTCTTACACCTGGAACACTGTTGAGAACCGCAAGCTCCAGGTACAAGTGGGATCTTTTCTCCTCCTCGTCATCTCTATAGACCATGAGCTCGCCCGTCCATTTGACTGGAATCGACAGCTGTGAAGCCCATCTCCTCCACAGCGTGTTTCCCTCTACGCAGAGCTTCGCACGTAGTGGATGAACACGGGGGTCTTCCTCGTGACCTGGGTGAATTATACCCGTGTTCGCCTTGCTAGAACCCCAGCCAACGTCGTACTCCTTCTCTAGGACAACGACTTCGAAGTTCTCGTACATGCTGAGGACTCTAGCTATGGATGCACCAACTATTCCAGCTCCGATAACTACAACTCTGAGTTTTTCCATGATGTATACCTCTGTTCAAATGGGCTACTCTTCGTACCCGTAAGCCCACGGAACCTCGCGGGCCCATCCGAGAGCTCTTCTCACAGCTGCTTTCCACCCAGAGTACAGCTTTTCCCTTGTAGCAGGGTCCATTCGCGGAGTAAACACTTTCTCGGCTCTCCAGAGCCTTCTAATCTCCTCTAGGTTCTTCCAAAAGCCAACAGCGAGTCCAGCTAAGTATGCAGCTCCAAGTGATGTTGTTTCGTGAACAGCTGATCTAACGACTTGAACCCCCAGTATGTCTGCTTGGAACTGCAGTAGGAAATCGCTCTTGGATGCACCACCATCAGCCCTGAGAACACCGACCTTTAGGCCTGTGTCAACCTCCATGACTTCAACAACGTCTCTTGTTAAATACGCGATTGCTTCGAGTGTGGCTCTAGCCAGGTGTTTTCTCTCTGTTCCACGCGTAATTCCTATAATCAACCCTCTCGCGTAGGGATCCCAGTAGGGTGCACCTAGACCAACAAAAGCGGGTACAAAGTATACACCTCCGGTATCGGGCACTGCTTCAGCTAACGGGTTAACCTCTGCGGACACCTCTATTAACTTCAACCCGTCCCTGAGCCACTGAATAGCTGCACCCGTTATGAATATGCTTCCCTCGAGAGCATACGTAGCTTTTTTCTCCTCCAGCGAGTAGAATACTGTTGTTATCAGACCGCTCTTGGATAAGATGAGTTCCTCACCGGTGTTCATGAGAACGAAGTTTCCTGTTCCATAAGTGCACTTTACATCGCCTCTGTTGAAGCCGGCTTGACCGAACAAAGCAGCCTGCTGATCCCCCGCAGTAGCTGTAACCGGTACTGACACGCCTCCCATTATCTCCTGAACTTGTGGACCCGTGTAACCATAGGTGTTCTTGTCGCTTGATGGTCTCGGCACCGGTAGTATTTCAAGGGGGATCTTACCACTGATTTCCAGAAGTTCTGAGTCCCAGTCTAGCTTGTGTATGTTGAACAGCATTGTTCTAGACGCGTTTGAGTAGTCGGTTACATGAGCACCGTTTCTCTCAGGGGTAAGCACATCTCTCGATCCACGCGTGAGATTCCACACTATCCACGTGTCGATGGTTCCAAAAACTACTTCACCTTTCATAGCTTTCTCTCTAACACCAGGCACATTGTCGAGTATCCACCAGATCTTAGTACTCGAGAAGTAGCAGTCTGGGATTAATCCTGTTTTCTCCCATATTAGACTGAAGTAGTTTTCACGCAGACGATCAACTGTTCTCGCTGTTCTACGATCTTGCCACACAATTGCGTTGTAAACCGGTGTGCCTGTTCTCGGGTCCCATATAACGGTTGTTTCTCTCTGGTTTGTAACTCCGATCGCGAGTATACTCCTGGGTTTAACCCCGGATCTCGCCAGAGCTTCGCGTATGCACAACTTAGTGTTCTCCCATATTTCCAAGGGGTCTTGCTCTACCCAACCAGGCTTAGGGTAGATCTGCCTGTGCTCCGTGTAAAACCAACCACCTTTGACGATCATTCCTTCATGGTCTACGATCATCACGCGTGTACCTGTAGTACCCTGGTCTATTACGAGAATGTACCCATCGTTCAAATCGGTCAAACATTCCACCTCTGCTATACTTCAGGTTGCTCCAGATGGTGGTGATCAACCGGGGAAACTAAATAAGTGTTTCAGTAGGCATTGAAACTACGATTGCTCCGAACTCTTGGTTGATCCACGGAGCAGAATTGAACCAATGTATACTCCTGAGCCGGGTTTACCCACGAGTTCACCCTTCTCAATAACAAGGTTTCCACGAACGATCGCGTACCTAGGATGACCGTAGACCTTTAAACCCTCCCACGGTGTCCAATCCACCTTGTGGTGGTGTGTTCTGTGCGATACTGTTCTCGGGTTTCTAACGTCCAGGACAACCAGGTCTGCTTGACTACCGGGTGCTATTGCACCCAACATAGGGTATAAGCCGAGTAGGCGTGCGGGATTCTCTGAGAAGACCTTGATGAAGATTTCAAAGCTTATTCTTCGCTCCATAACACCGTAGGTATATAGAAACGGGCCCATCACCTCGAGGTTTGGTATACCACTCCAAGCACTCCACACATCCTTCTCCTTCATCTCTCTTGGGCATGGTGCGTTATCACTAGCGTAGATATCGACAACTCCTCTCGCGAGCCCTCTCCACAGGGCTTCTCTATCCTCGCTTGTTTTTAGCGTTGGAGCCATCTTCAGGTACGTTCCGTACTTAACGCTATCCTCCCTTGTGAAGTAGAGGTAGTGCGGGCATGTTTCAGCAGTGATCCCAGTACTCAGCCTCTTCAGGTACTCTACGGCTTGAACACCCTCTTTGCTCGAGAGATGAGCTATGTGAACCCTTGCTCCTACATCAGCAGCTGTTAATCCTACTTTCATGATAGCCGATGCTTCAGCGTAACCAGTTCTGCTCATGTGGTAAGCTAGTATGCTGTTGGAGCCTTTGTGCTTTTCCTCGTAGTAGTCTACGAGACCTTCATCCTCAGCGTGAACAATGAGAACAGCGTTGTTGTCCCTTACTTTCCCCATGATCCGGGGTACAGCTGATTCATCCACTTTGAAGGGTCTGCAGGTGAACATCTTGAAGGTTTTAACACCGTGCTTTGCGAGAAGGTCAATGGACGCAATGTTGTCTCCTCTGAGGAATCCACCGGTTAC
>JAWAHD010000045.1:0-9594 GCA_038889555.1 Desulfurococcaceae archaeon | reverse complement strand
CCTAGAACTATTTGCTCATGCGATGGGTAACTAAAGTTTAACCTCATACTGTTCTCCCCTGTTCCATCAACGTGAAAGCTTCCACCAGGTACGTATGCTACCTTGTACTCCTCAATAGCTTTACTTAGCAAAACCCCTGCGTTAAAACCCTGTTTGTATACATAAACAAATATGAACAATCCTCCAACCGGCTTAGAGTACCATGTGTAATCTGGGAAGTTTTCCTCAATGGCCTTTAACATCGTATCTCTCTTAGCCTTATAGTGAATTAAAGCCCTACTTATAACCTGGTCAACAACTCCTCTTCTGATAGCTTCACCTACAATGAACTGAGTTAAAGTTGACGTGTGTAGGTCAACGTACTGCTTTAGTAACTCCATTTTCCTGGATAGCTCGTGACCGGCTACTACCCAGCCTATTCTGAGACCTGGAGCTAAGATTTTACTAATAGTACTCATGTACAGAACTCTGTTCTCACTATCTAGAGCTTTCAGATTAGTTTTGTCAACACCCTCTTCGAAAATTAGGTAACTGTAAGGGTCATCCTCTACTACGAGAAGATCGTACTTTGATGCTATCTCCAGAAGATGCTTTTTTCTATCGTAGCTCATAGATACTCCAGCTGGGTTTTGAGCAATAGGTACGGTGTATATGAATTTCAGTTTACTTCTTTCCTCGGTTGAAAAACTTCTAAGCTTTTCCTCTAGAACATGGGTCTTCATGCCGTTGTCGTCCACCGGTATTCCAACAAGTCTAGCACCAGCATTCTTGAATGCACCAATTGCTGCTAGATACGTTGGATTCTCGGTTATAACAATATCTCCCGGGTTGATCAGGGTTCTAGCAACAATGTCTAGCGCTGATTGACTGCCTGCTGTGACGATCAGATCCTCTGGATCGCAGTTGAAGTGTTTTCTGGTCTTCATGTATCTGCATAATTCCTCTCTAACCACATGTACACCTTTTGTTTCACTGTATTGTAAAGCCTGATCACCGTAAACCTCTATAACTTCTTTTGCGATCTCGGCTAGTTCTTTTCTGGGAAAAAGAGCAGGATCTGGTATTCCTCCAGCAAAACTTATTACGTCTCTTCTCCTGCTAATAACGGCTAGTAGTTCTCTTATCTCTGATGCCTTAATAACTCGTACTAGATTACTGTAGAACTTAGAGTAGTCCACCAAAGCAAATCCCATGACCTGTATAAGTATGTAGGGTATATAAGTGTTTATACAGGTAGATGCTGATCATGGAAGTAAACGTGTTTCGTAAGAACATCAGTAGGGTTAGTGCTAGAGTAGCATATGTTTACCCAAGTTTGTACAAAGCAATGATCTCGAGTTTAGCCCCTGACATTGTGTACTCAATGCTAAACTCCATAGATGAGGTGTACGTTGAGAGGTTCTCATGCTCTAGGCTTTATGGACCCGAAGATCCTCCGAGAAGCTTTGAAACAGGAAGTCCACTGAGAGACTTCAAGCTAATACTTACATCTCTGCACTACGAACCAGACATTGTTAATCTCGCCAGAATTCTCCTAGCTTCTGGGATAAGTGTTCTATCTAAGAGTAGAGAAAAACATGTAGTTGTAGCTGGAGGACCCGTGTGCATTGAGAACCCTGTACCTTTTAGTGATATCATAGACGTATGTGTTGTTGGAGAAGCCGAGGTTACACTACCTGAGATCGTTAACTTGTGGTTACAGTACGGAGATAGTAAGAAGAGTTTTCTGGAAGCTGTTTCTCAACTGAGGTACACGTACGTTTCCATGTATGAGGATAAGCATGTCGAGAAGAAGTATGTTCCGGATCTTGACTCAGCGTTTTACCCCGTGCGTCAGGTCGAAAACCTCTCCGTTGAACCTGTGTACGGAAGAGGATTTAAGCTGGAAGTTTCGAGAGGATGTTCCCACTGGTGTTCTTTTTGTATAGAGACAAGGGCTTTTCAGCCCTACCGCGAAAGATCATACACTAAACTGGTCAAGATAGTTGAGGAAGGTGTAGCGCACTCTGTTAGTGGTAAGCGAGTTGTGCTTTACTCTTTAGCGTTTCCAGTAAGCGGTAATAACCTTAAGTTTCTTGAGTATCTGGCTCACGAAGGTTTTAAGGCATCGCTTCCATCCGTTAGGTTGACCCCGTTGCTCTTGAGAGCCCTTGACTCAATTAAGCAACTTGGACAAAGATCTCTCACTATAGCACCAGAGTCGTTTTCAAGCATTATTCAGCGCTCTATATTCAAGTATCCAGGGGTTCTAGGTTACGTTCTAGACTTGGTAGAAGAACTGCTCAGGAAAGGGTTTAACTTAAAGCTTTACGTTGTCTACGGGTTTAAAGGGTTGGAGTCGAGCAATGTCATATCTGAGAATGTAACTGCCATGAACAATCTTCTTAAGCTGGCAAAATCACTAGGACGTAAAGTAAGTATTGCACTCAACCCCCTTGTTCCAAAGCCTAGAACAATATTCCAGTATATCGGTATGATGAGTCGCGAAGAGCTTATGAGCATTCTCAGAGAGTACAGAAGTAAGCTTGGATCCCATGTTGACTACAGAGCGTACGATGTGGATTGGGCAATAGTTCAAGCGCAATTATCCCTATCCAAAGAGCCTCTAGGAGAGTTCATAGTCAAGTGGGCTCAGCACGGTGGTGGACTTGCAGGTTGGAGACGAGCTGTACGCGAGCTTGGCGTAAACTTCAAATACGTGTTTACAGGCTACAACCTAGATGAAGAACTCCCATGGGATAGAATCCACCTAGGAGACCGTGTAAACGAAGTTTTAAGAGCGCAGTACGAAGTCTACAAAAAACTCTCTACTTGAGTACAGGTCTATATGCTATACCGTAGTATATGAGCCCGGCTTCGCATTCTTCTCTAACTCTCCTCAACACGGGTTCCATGAGCATTCCAGGCTTCAGCTCCTCTGGTAGAACATCGGTTAACGGCGCCATTATTCGTACGCCAGTTTCAATGGTTTCAACTACTCCAAGTAGTAGTGGTCTTCTATCCTCGAACCCTTCCATGGCGTTGTAAATGAGAGTCCAGGTTAATAGTCTGGCCTTCTCGTTTATGAGTTCTACCTGTTCAACTTCTTTTGAACCACAGTGTCTACATAGATTCGACGGTGGATAGGCTGACCTACCGCACTTTCTGCACTTCGTGGCTATGAGCTTGTACCTGTAGAGCCTTGTTCTCCAGTAGGGAGGAATCGTGATCCTCACCATCGGCATCACCATCTACTCAATTCTACGTATAAGATCCCTGTTCTTGGCGTAAACTGCGTAATCCACGTAGTACTTTCTGTTTAAGTAATCTTCCACGGTTGTTGCCTTGTTCTTTTTCTCCTCAACCAAATCTGTAACAACGATGCTGAAAGCATCTGCACCCGCTCCACTACCGAATGGTGCTAGAAGTATGCGTTGACCAGGCTTGGCTATCTCCAGCACTCTTGCAAGTCCTATGAGTGCTGAAGAGTTGTAGCTGTTACCTATCAGCGGTGTTATCAAGCCTGGTAAGACCTTTTCTCGTGGAATGTTAAGCATTCTTGCTACTCTAAGCGGAAATGTACCATTAGGCTGGTGAAACACAGCGTAGTCGAAGTCCTCCGGTTTCAGCCCTGTTCTCTCGAGAAGAGCTTTCACAGCACCTACAATATGCTTGAAATAGGCTGGTTCACCCGTAAAAGCCTCGCCGTGAAGAGGGTACTTAACAGTATCTCTTCGCCAGAAATCGGGTGTATCCGTTACAAAAGTTGCACTCGCCTCGAAGTACGCCGCAGCCTCATCCCTTCTACCTATGATGAGAGCTGTAGCAGCCGAAGAAGCTGTAAACTCCAACACGTCACCAGGATTTGCCTGCGCTGTATCGCTTCCGATCACGAGCGCGTACTTTACGAGTCCTGATGCAACTGCACCTATGCTTATTCGTATAGCCTCGCTTGCCGCCCTACATGCAAACTCCAAATCAGTAGCCATAGTATAGGGTGTTATTCCAAGAGCCTCCGCTATAATCGTTGCTGAGGGTTTAACAGCATACGGTTTACTCTCAGTTCCAAACCACACAGCACCAATGTCCTTGGGGTTTACACCTGCTCTCTTAAGAGCATTTCTAGCTGCTTCCCAGCCCATGGTAACAGCGTCTTCATCTATTCCAGCGACGCTCTTCTCAGTAACATTGAGCTCTTCGGGTTCCTTCGGGTTAAACCCCCACACCCTTGCTATCTCAGAGAGCTTTAGCCTCCATCTTGGTACGTAAACACCCCAACCCACGATACCTGTCTTCTCCTCTGGTAGCAAGACCATGCACCACTAACACGTAATTAGTTAGGCTATCTGCAAATAAAAGCTTGACTCCCGCTAATTACATAGACCGATTGTGAACTAATGATCACCGTTCCTCACTATAGGAGAAAACAGTGATTTTACTAACCATGGTGTTTTACTTCAGCAGACACGCTATTGTCCATAACTGCCTTGGATACATTAACAATCCATCTCCAATTAAGCACCACATGTACCACAACTAGGATTTACCAGTTAACGTGGGCAGTTTTTCTTGAGGTTTTAGGAAATGCTTATAAGTGGTCATTAGGAAGGGGGTTAACTCAACTTTCAATAAAAACTCGTACGTTTCAGTGTTCTCCAAGATCGAATGAGTAGCTCTCTTTCACTTACCAGTGCTCAACAAGGAGTGCGGGGGGTGGGATTTGAACCCACGCAGGCCTACGCCACCGGGTCCTCAACCCGGCCCCTTTGACCAGGCTCGGGCACCCCCGCACCGTACATTTTATATGAGTGAGCGGCGTTTAAATATAATGCACGTGAAGTCCAAGAGAGCTGTCAGACAGCGTGTAAGTATAATAGTGGTGTTCTCAGCTCGTCGGTGAGGAGGTTTGCGCTCACTTCTCGCTTCGCCAGCTTCTCCTCATCCATATCATATTTATACCTATTGCAGTCCTTAAATCACTCTGGTAAGGTCTAAGTGCATGGATGCTCAGAGGCTGCTTGAGCTTAAGCGTAAACTTAGGGAGGAAGTCGGGTCTAAACTATCGGAGTCCGAAAAAGCATCTGCCCTAAGAGACTACCATGCAAAGAGACCTCCGAGACCCTGCGGATTAACGGTTCATACTGCTGTTGGATGCGTATATCGGTGCAAGTACTGCTACATCTACGACATGGGGTTTGAACAGGTGATGAAACCATATCCTTTAACCGGTCTACAGCTACTCTATGCACTACTTTCAAACAATTACTTCATCCCGGGTTTACGGGGAACATACCTTGCCTTTGGTAGCATAAGCGAACCCTTTCACCCGGTAGCAAAGAACAAGACCTTCGAATACATCGAGCACGTGTATAAGTACCTTGGTAACCCAGTTCAGTTCTCAACGAAACTATACATAAACCAAGCTGATGCTGAAAAGCTCTACAACCTTAGTGAGGGAAGGATCTCACCTCTAGTAACCATTGTAACAGTCGGGGCTGCTGAGCAACTAGAACCATACTCACCAGATCCCGAGAAGAGATTTGAAACCATTAGGAACCTCAGGGAAGCCGGGTTAAAGCCATTCCTGTTTCTGCGACCAATAATTCCTGGTTTAACGGAGAAGGAGTACACCAGGTTGATAAACCTAGCCGTAGAATATAAAGCTGTAGGTGTTGTTGCAGGTTCACTAAGAGTTACCAAGAGAATCCTCGAGAGCCTCAAAGAGGCCGGTATCAATGTCAACGAGATAACCAGAAGAATGAAAGTACCTATTGACAAGATGAAGCCTGGTATTCAGTACGATGTTGAAACAAGTGACATTAAGACCATGATAGCCGCGTACGCCAAGAAAAAAGGACTCCTGTTCTTTCCATCGGCGTGCATGGCAAACCTTTACACTCACGGCATTGTATGCTGGAGAATGACGTACTATGGCCTTAAGGGTGAAAACCTAGAGAAGCCTTCTCCTAGAGAAGTACGTAGAATCCTTGAACAAATGGGTGCTGAAGTTCACAGAGTAGTCTTCAATAAGTGGTTAATTATCATTGATGCTGACTGTGCAAAATGCGAATCCAGGTTTGCCGAAGAATTACTTAGATCCATGTTTATGGCGTGTGTTAAAATAAGAACTAAAAGGCGGTAGTGCTTATAGCGCAAGGTGCTACTCCATGTCATCTAAGTGCAAACTGTGTAATGAAGAAAGAAAGAAGGTTGTTGTCATGTTTGACCTCTACGGTACACTCGTTGACTGGAGACACTCTATTTCGAGGTTTATAGAGTTCTACATATCACATGAAGCTGTAGAAGAGTTCTTTAAATGCGATATAGAGCTAGTGTCCAGGAGGTACCGACCTTACAAGCAGATACTTGAAGAATGCCTTATCACTACTGCAGAAAGGTACAACGTTGTTCTAAGCGAAGACCTGGTTAGGTCGTTTATAATCACCTTTGCTAAGTCTCCACCTTTTCCAGACGTGATATACGGTTTAAGGCTAATTAGGAGGTTAACCTACGGGACATGCATACTTTCAAACACAGACAGGGACCTTGCCGATATTACGCTAGCGGGTATTCGAGAGCTCTTCGACTACGTTATAACGGCTGAAGATCTGAAAACCTATAAACCAAAGCTGGAAGCCTTCACAAAGGCTTACGAGATGCTTGCTATAAATCCCGAGAACGTTGTACACGTGTCAGCTTACCCTGAGTACGACTTAATACCTGCAAGTAAACTTGGTGCTAAAACTGTGCTCGTTGACAGAGCACTAGGGTATAAGTGGCACATAACTGTGAAGAGTTTACTTGAACTTCCAGATGCTCTTGAGCACTTAGTTGAATAGAGTCGCCTAAGCTTCACGAGAGCTCTACGAGCGGGGTTTAGAGCTAAGTTTTAACTCTTATTTCCCATCTGCTAGATGAATGCGCTAGAACCGGAATGAACGTTCTAGCCTTTACAACTTCATCAATGAACAGTGTGTGCTCAACATACTTCTCCTCGAACCCAAGGTCTAACTCCTTGTAACCCCACGGGTTGAACACCCCGCTTCTTCCTGTGAACATTTCTCCAGTTTGATTAGCTACAACAACGTAAACCGTATTCTCGTGAGCTCTTGCTGCCGCCAGTATGTCGAGGACCTCTTCTTTCAGTGGTCCTTTTACCCATCCTGCTTGAACAATTATTACCTTTGCACCCAGCTGAGCGTACGTTCTGAAGAGTTCTGGAAACCTCAAATCATAGCATATGACAAAAGCTACCTCAGTGTTTTCAACCATCACTATTTTTCCCGGGGCTTTACCGGGCTCGAAGAAGTTTGACTCCCTGTAACCGTAGGCGTCGAATAAGTGCATTTTACTGTAGACTGGTACAACCTCTCCTCTTCCAGTAATGAGCACCGTTGTACTCCTGGAGAGCGGTGGTGTTTCGGTTTTTTCGATGAAATGAGCAACTACACCTGCTCCAAGGCTTTCAGCTAGCTTGGAAAGGCTGATCAGGTATTTGCTTTCAACCAACCTCTCAGAGCGCTCGTAAGCACTACTGGGGTCTCTGAGAAGCAGAGGATTGAACATGCTGTACTCGGGTAGCACTATTATGTCGGCTTCCTTGTAGCCTTTTCTCACATACTGGTGAACCTTATCCACGTTGTCTGCAGGATTAACACCGAACTCTGCTTGAACAATTCCAACGACAAGCTCGTTCAACATACCTCACCGATTAAAATTGAGTACTTGATCGTGTAAAAATGCCCAAGGCTAAGCAATCATTGTACCCGCGTTTTCTGGTATTCTGTAGTACTTAGCGTACTTGAAATCGTCAACAGAAATACCACCACGCAGGAACTTTATGAAATCCCCGACAAGGGGTTTCCCAAGTCTATTCTTTAACACAACGAAATCGTACTCCTCCCATCCCACTGGTATGAAGTCAAGATCGTATATCTCTGATACATATCCTACAGCAACTCCTACATCAGCTTTACCAGATTTAACAGCATATCCAACAGCCGTGTGTGTTTTCACCTCGTACGTATAACCCTTGATAAGTCTAGGTATGCTATTAGGGTCTAGCCCTTTTTCACGTGCAATCCTAACAAGGTTCATGTCTATCAATGTTCTAATGCCCGACCCCTTGTTTCTGTTCACTATCCTAACATCGCTTCTGAAAAAGCATTCAAAGCCTTTAATGTTCTTGGGGTTCCCCTTTGCCACGACGAAGCCTATTAACCTGCTATAGCCTCTCACAACCACAGCTTTATTCTCAAGCTTGAACTTACTCAAAAACGGCGTATTGTACTTACCTGTATCCGGGTCAAGTAGATGCGTGGGTGCTATATCTGCTTCTCCCCGTTCAATAGCTCTCCATCCACCCATACTACCCACATTAAGCACTTTACTAGCGTACACAAGCCCTGTTTTCTTCAGGATGAACTCCAGTAATGGATCGTTGCTTCCGATGATCACCAGCTTATCGACATCAGCAAGTTCCGTGAATGAGTAGAAGGGTACTAGCTCATCTCCTTCAACAACCTCCTTCTCTTCGCTTAACTCAACAAAACCATCACTATACGTTATCGAGTATATGCTACCACTACTGAACGATACGGGATACGCTACGTAGCTACCATTAGAGCTAAGAATTATTGATGGTAAAAGCCATGTTATTCCAATGTTCTTCCTGAGTTTAAAGGGGAATTTCACAAGTAAGGGTTTCTCGTAGTATCTTAAGCCTGTTAGAGCAGATATTATGGGCTTTACTACTCTTACCAAGATCATGTAAGCTGACAGTGGAAACCCGGGTAAACCCATTAAGAGTTTTTTGCCCAATATAGCTATAACTGTAGGTTTACCTGGTTTAGCTTTCAGTCCATGAACTATTACATCTCCAAGCGATTCGAACACTCTGTACACTGTATCTGTTACACCAGCACTTGTACCACCACTAGTTACAATGACATCGTAGTAATCCAGGTCTCTTTCAATCGTGCTCTTAATAACAGTGTAATCATCCGGTAGAATCCCCTTGTACTCAGCATTCGCGCCCAGCTCTCGCAGGAATGTGGTGATCAAGTAGCCATTCACGTCGTAGACTTCACCAAGTGAAAGATGCTTTCCAGGCTCAACTACCTCTGCTCCCGTCGAGTACACAGCGATGCGTGGCTTAACGTAAACGGGTATTTCATGGAAGCCCAACCCAGCCAGTACTGCTATCTCCTTGTGTTTAATGAGTACTCCAAGAGGTAGCACAAGGTCTCCTGCTGAAACATCGCTACCCGTCGTGGATACTCCTTCGCCCGGTGCAACAGACCTGTAGATTCTTACGGTATCCCCCCTTCTCTCTGTGTACTCCTCCATGATCACCGCATCGCAGTTCGCAGGTACAGCTGAACCTGTTGATATCTGAACAGCTGATTTCTCATCGCAGAATATATTTTCCGGGTATTCGCCCGGAGATACCTTACCAGCAACCCTTAACTCTACGGGATTCAGCTCCGTTGCCTTTGACACAGCGTGACTTAACACAGCATAACCATCAACCTCGGATCTATCAAAGGGTGGGTAATCAAGAGGAGCGTATATGTCTGTAGCGAGGACTCTGTAAACAGCGTCCTCGAGTTTAAC
>JAWAHD010000044.1:0-9610 GCA_038889555.1 Desulfurococcaceae archaeon | reverse complement strand
GTTAAGGGAGCTCTAGCGCTACCAGGGTAAACGTAAATTGGTGTTCCCTCACCCCAGTATACGTCTACAACCTCGAGCACTGGTAGCAGAGGGATAAGTTTGGATTGGTTCTCCACGGGTACACTGATGTACCGGAGGACCTCGAAGTACCTGAAGGAACCATCACGAGCTCTCAGAGTACCCGTGATTCTAACCACGAACTGGTATACGCCCGGTTCAGTGCTAACCGGTATTAGAATGTTGTTGAACACCACTTCGACCAGGGAAGCCGGGTTAACGTAAACGTTGTAAGCCTTCATCTTATCGGGGTAGATAACACCGCTTGGTGCCACTACTTCTACAACAGCGTCTTCCACTCTCAGCTCGGTTTCACTATTGTAGAGAACCAGCACAAGGTTATTACCGCTTGAACCCGGGTATGCATAGCTCTGTTGCCACGTTGAGCGTTCGACTCCAACTCGGATCTCTCTGTAGCTCAGAGGTACCACCAGCAGGAGCTCAGTTGAGGTAGGATACCTTGATCCATCCCTTGATACTAAGCCTTGGATCAGTACTATGGCCTTGACGTAGGTTGTGTTATCATGCAGGTTTATACCTGTATAGCTGATCCACGCGGTTTCGAGATAGCTCAGCGTTGTCTCGTGTTCGTACACAACCATGGATGATCCGTTAACATGCTCAGCGTTCTCGAGAACCACGTAGGAGTAGAGTAGCTCCAGCGTCCCCGACTCCTCGGACCTCAAGAGTACTCTTAAACCAGTGTTTCTGAAGCCAGGTATATCTACACCTGATGTTAAACCGTAGTCTAGAACAGCTATCTTCAAGCCGGGGGGATCACTGAGGAACAACTCGAACCTGTAGCTCTCCTCGTAGCTGTATACCACACCGTCATCGGTTACAAGCTGAGCACTCACGTGCAGAACGCCGGTGTGACTAGTGTTCGAGATTGCAGAGGGACTTATGCAGGTAGACCCGAGATCCACGTAGATACTGATGCCCGGTTCAAATCTACCAGCGTAGCTGGTGTTCAACGTGAAAGGATCAGAGAGTTCCGGGGGTAGTTCAGCAGTTAATCTCATCCCAGTGATACTCGTAGACCCTCTGTTCTCTAATCCCACAACGAGGCGAACAGGACATGCCCCGGGATAACTGTACGGTGTGAAGAAAGCGTCCTTTACGCTGAGTTTCATCGGAGGATACTCTGAGACCAAAAGATCAACGGTGAACACTCGCCAGGTTAGTACGTTGTTCACGTAATAGGTTAGGTTTACAAGAGCGCTGTAGTAGCCAGGTGCAACGGCTCTATCTACGCTGAGTACGTAGGTGAAGTAGACAGCACTACCGGGTTCAACGATGGTTAGTACATTGCCTTCGCCGTCTCTTGCTGGTACACAACTGCTGGTGACTTTGAAACCCATTGGTAGATCTCCGATGCATGCAACCGGGTTCAAGGCGTTATCTGGTCCCATGTACCTTGCTGTGATTACCAATTTAGCATTGCTACTACCCGGGTACACGCTTCCACCAGTCGCGGATCTAAAAGACGCTTCCTGTAGTACCCAGTCTACGGTGCTAGACCTTGTTACGAAGGGTGCGTACAATACAGCATTAAGTAGAACCAGTGCAATTATGAGTACAACGCTTCTTCTAGGTGGGTTTTTAGCGCTCATGCATAACACCTAGAGCTTACTTAGTATACACTCCGTTTTTAATGGTTCGCGGCTATCTACAATGGAGCCATCTCTTAACACGTAGATTTTCTCCGTGCAGTGGGCTATCTCGGGGTCGTGCGTAACCACGACTATTGTTAAACCGCGCTCTGCGTTTAGCTTTGCAAAGGTCTCTACAACGGTTTTCGCAGAAGCTCTATCCAGGTTTCCGGTTGGTTCATCTGCGAGCAGGATCTCGGGGTTACCGACAATGGCTCTCGCGATAGCTACCCTTTGTTGTTGTCCACCGCTTAGTTGACTTGGCTTTTTGCTGAGCCAGGATAGATCACCGCCCACAGCTAGGAGAGCTTTTTCAACCAGTTCTCTTCTGTACTTCGGTTGTAAGCCCCTGGGTAACAATGGTAGCTCAATGTTCTCGTAGACCGTTAACCTGTTGATCAAGTTGAAGAACTGGAAGACAAAACCTATCTTCCTGTTCCTCAGACTCGAGATCGCGTGGTCGGGTAGCTTAAGAACATTTACTCCATCAATGTACACTTCACCACGAGTCGGCTTATCGAGTAATCCAAGTATGTTGAGTAGTGTTGTCTTCCCAGAGCCGCTGGGACCCATAATAGAGATAAAGGAGCCGCGAGCAATTGAGAGGTTAACACCGCGTAGTGCAGGGTATTCAACACTTCCAACTCTATACACTTTCCAAACATCTATGAGTTTCACGATGTCGCCCATTGGATCACCAGTACACCGACATGTACAGGCTAACCTCAAAACCTCTACTAAGTTTAAACAAGCAGAAAGGAACCTTAATTATGCATGTACTTCTCTCAGGTCGCCTGTTCGTGCTTATCGAGGATACCTTAGTAATAGAGTAATGTATTTTTGGCTATGAGGGTCTATTGTGTCGATTTTCGAGAAGTTCGCGAGGAAGTACTTTGAGGAGGCTTTAAGAGACCTGGAGAGGGCTGGAAGAGCTCTACAGTTTAACGATTACCTTTAAGCAGTGTTTTGTGCTCAGAGATGCGTTGAAAAGTGTGTAAAGGCTCTACTTGAGGTTAAGAAGAGAGTCGTGTATAACCGAGGTCCCGAGCTTGTGGAGATCCCTGCAGAGGATTTTAGGATGAAGAGGTGGTGGAGTCCAACGTGATTGCTGAAGCACTGGAACACTTGATCGAGCATTCCACAAGAGCTAGATACCCGTTTTTGCTTAGAGATGATGTTTTAAGCCCTTCAGAAGTGGTCACAAATGATGTCGTCTAGGGAGTTACTGAACCAACATCGGAAACCGTTGAGGTGACAGGAAATCATCTCACGGAAAGAGGTGTTATATGAAGTCAACCAAGTTAACAGCAAATCTAACATCTAGCTCAACTCCTGGGTGTTGAGGAAGAGCGTTATTCTGAACCATCCAAGCTATTCTCAAGCACTTAAACTGATATAAAGAGATGAACCTACAATCAGCACCACGAACTTAGCGCAAAACAGTTATTTACCCTTCTGAGCGTTGTATTCATGTTCATACTTTTTCTCAAAACATTTTAATTTACCTAACTATGATTTCCCTTAAATTTCATTCTCGTATTTTCGCTAATTACATTTACTAATGTATTTTCATTTATAAGCACTTGCAGAGGATTAGATATAATAGGTGTAGGGGTGTAGGTAATGGCGAGAGCACTCATTGTTTTGTTCCTGTCGCTTGCACTGTTGCTCACAGCACAGGTGGCAATGGCTCAGTCTTCTCAGTGGAGGCAGTACGAGTTCAGGAGCACTTGCATCGTCGTCTACGACTTCGACGAGGACGGGCACCTCGAGATCATCGCTCTCCCCGACTACGTGATCGACAACTACGTTTTACTTCCCTCACCCTACCCGCCGGCTGACTGCGGCTTCACCGTGGACTACGACCTGGACGGAGCACCCGAGCTCGTGCTCGTCCAGGCGGATGTCTACGCGGTTTATCGCGGCATGAGGCTGATAGCCCAGCACGAGCTTACCGGGAGACTGGTTCTCGACCCTAGAGGTAGAGCGTTTGCCGTCGGCAACACCGTGGTGTTCAACTCAACCGTTATCAAGGTGGAGGGCGCAACCACCGTGTTCCCGCTCACCGTTGGAAACAAGCTCTACGTTGTCTACCAGAGCGGTCTCTACGCGGTCATCGACGACCTCTCCGGCTGGAGGAGAACCGTATACATGGGTGGAGCGGAGATCCTCGGAGTGGGCTACGCCATGTACCAGTTCTACATCCTTGGGCGAATCCGGGAGGTCGGTTCTGTTCTTGTGGTTTACGACCATATAAAGGGCAACGCTACACTGATAGGTTATCCCCATGAGTTTGAGAGAGTAGTCATCTTTCTATTGGGAGAGTTCCTGGCGACCAGCGGAGAATACCTCTACAGGGTTTCACCGAGCGCAGCTGTGCTGGAGTACGTTGGCAACGTTCTCCACAGTGACGGTGACCTCGTCTACGTGCAGAGGGGCTCCCTTCTCGAAGTTTACTCCCCGGTTACGAGGGGTACAGTTATAAGCTTGGAGTTACCGGCAACTCCAGCTGTGTTCGGAGGGAGGTATCCGTTCATAGCCTTCAGCGACGGCTCCAGGACGTACGCCTACGTTGCACTCCCGCCGATCACCGTGCTCTTCTGGGCGCCTCCCCGCGTCTACGTTGGCGAGGTGTTCGAGTACAGAGCGTACGTTTACAACGCCATCGACTACACGGTTCTCCTCAACGATGCACCGGTTCCACCGTCCGGTAGAATAGCGCTGAACAGGAGCGGAGTTCACGTCTTCACGGTTTACGCCACCAACGGAGTTGTCTCCGTGACGAGGGAGTACCGGGTTACAGCGATACCGAGGCCTCTCACAATCCTCCTCTTCATCAGCGGAGTCACCAGAGCGTACGCAACCGTGAACCTGACGGTGCGAGTGTACGACAGGGCCTCCTGGACCCCGAGTGAGGTCAGAGGGCTCATGTGCAGAGTCAACGTCAGCGGGGTGGATTACGTGGCTGAGTCCTGGACACCGATCACGGTACAGCTTCTCCCAGCATCGCTGAGCCGAGCGGAGGCCAGGGTCTCCGTGAGATGCGGCGACGGAGACTACTACGAGGAAACCACCTACGAGACCACGGTTTCACTCTACCCGGTTCAACCGGTTCTCCAGGCCGAGTACCTCGGCGAGGGAACACTACGGGTGTTCCTGGTCTCCCCCGACGGCTCAACCATGGCTCCCGGTACGATCGAGGTCTTCTTAAACTATACTCGACTGGGAGTCTACACGTTACCTGCAACTCTGACCGGGATACCGCCCGGCAAGCACATGGTCACCATCTACTACTACTCAACAGTTCCTGTGTTCTCATCCACTACCTATACCCTCTCGGTAACATATCACGAGGATGTATCAGCGATATCGTCGGAAACAACCGAGGTGCTCCACGTCGCAGACGTAGTCAGGTACGTGACTGTTACCGAAACAGTTAGAGCAGGGGATGTTCTAGTACCTACTGTGGAAACGGTTATAGTTACTGAAACGGTTAAGGCTACAAAGGAGATTACAGTACCTATCAAGGAGGTGGTGGAGATTTCAACACTCGATGTTCCAAGAGCGATAACCGCTGCTGCTACAGGAGTGGTTGCTGGGATAACGATCGGAGTTCTCCTGGCATGGTTTAAGTATAGGAAAAAGGAAAAAGAAATAGCAAAAAGAGGTGTTTAGGTTGTGAGAGCAGTGGGAGAAGGCTCTAGAAAGCTAAGCATATAAACATCTTGGTCGTAGTAAACAAGTTATCATTGGTTGAGGGAAAAGCTACATCAATGGACCTTGATTACGAAACCTCCTGGAGAACTACTGGTTAGAAAGCCGGTGGATGTTTTTGTATTTGACGTTGAGTCCTTCATGGAGAACCTTGAACCAGGTGCAGTAGCTTTAGGGCTTATAGCAGGCTACATACTTCTGTGTGATAAATTATGAGTAGAGAGTTTAGTTAAAAACCTAGCTAAGAAAGTTGCGAGGGACAATGTTGTATCATTCAAGCATGGAAAGAAGCTAAATCCATCAGCAATCGCTAGAGCAAAGTATCGCGTAAAGCCGTGAACCACTGGTTCACCGACTATATATGCTGTGTTTTTAACACGGAATGCTCAAAGATGACAAGCTCTCCTCATTGTGATGACTTTCATTGAGGGTAAACACCTGGAAGCACAGGTTCTTCCAGTACTTAGGTTGCATTATGCTTTAGCTGTGCATGGCGTGTGCAACGATAATTATAACTAGTATTGACATGCACAAGGTAGCGAGAATTAGAGAGCTTAGCGTTGAGTTTTCGAAGTTGTAATGGTAACCTTCGATCAGCTGTATCCAGCTGTTTATTACTCGTGATACCTCGTTCTCGAGGTTAATCGAGTATGCATTTAAAATCCTGATGAGCGTGAGCACTCGTTTTGCTGAAGTTACTGTAGCGTGCTTCACTCTCCTACTCGGTTTTACCAGTGTATCAAGAAGCCTGCTGGATGCTAAGGAACCATCTGTTCGTGTCCCTGATAAACCAACCTGTAGTTTAGATGATACTACTCTCTGCAGGCTTTTTTCTTCCAGTGCACCCATGAATCAAGGGTTATTCTCGTCTTTGTGAGTAGTTCAGCCAGGGTCTCTATAATTTTTGCTTCAGCGTGAAGTATTACTTCAGCTACACGTACTTGGTGGAATGGTGCTATCAGCGTGAGAGCATTAAGCATAGCCGTGATTGCTGCTAATTGCAAGACTAAAACTGAGTTATTCATCTCTAACCAATAGTACGATGCCGATACACCGTACCAGCCTAGTGGTATAAGCCAGCATCTCGACCTGAACAATGTGCAAATGTACACAATGGAGAGCACGTATCCTGCTAGCAATAAGTAGTTGTTTAAAGGACCAGCGTAGAAGATAAGAGTTAGTAGTAGAATCAGCGCTACGTACAGGATTATTCTTCTCACCAGGATGAGTTTTACCACTATGAAGGCAACGAGTATTTTGAACCTGGCTTCAACGTAGAGTACCTCATCGATGAGCAACCCGAGAGCGCTCATAAGCAATGCAAGGAAAATGAACACTTGTTCGAGAAATCCCGGCTTAATGATCAACCCGTGCTCACGGGGTTGGTGACTACCGTGGTGCTTCAACAATACCACTCCTCTTGAACATGTTCGTGAAGAAGTAGATAATGAACAGCGGTAGCGGGAATGTTACTATCAGTATCAGAGTAGCTTTTTCTAAGTAGCATGAATTCTACGTAGTCCAAATAGCTGAACAACGTTACCATGAAGGAGATGAGAAACGCGAGAGTACAAGCGCGAGAACGTATGATTATAGAATGAAAGCACACTTATTAACCTCAGCTTTAAGGACACTTCGTCTTCTTCCAATATGTGCTCGCAGGTAGTTTAAATTGTAAACGACTGCTAGAGATGTCTTTAAAGCAACTATTGCGAGCACAAGGATGTACAACCAAGATTTCTCTAGGTACTTGGCGATCGATGCGAAGAGAAAGAGTTTTGCGAGAAAACACATGGATGGTGGTAGACCGAAGAACGTTAGTACGGTAAGCAGCACTGATACTGTTTCCGTAGGAGCTATCCTAGATATGTAGCGATATGTAGCCAAGTTTCCTCGGTTTCTCTCGTGTACTAAGTTTTCTATGAATCCGGTGTCGAGGAAGAGGGATGTTTTGTAGAGAATGTGCGCTATGGTGTACACTATGGTTGCTCTAACGAACACTATGTCTTCTGTGTTTATGTACAACCCTATCATTAGAGCAACTGGTGCAACGTTTGAAGTTATACTGTACGCGAGTAGCCTTTTTATATCTGATTGAAGTGAGGATTGTATTGCTCCATAGATAGCTGTAATACTTCCAGATAGCAGTAATGCTGGAACCACAATGTTCTCGTTCATGTTGCAGTGGGATAGAAGATAGAGAGCGAATATACCCATGTTAACCATGACACACGACAGTAGAGCTGATGCTGGTGAAGGCGCGGTTGAGTGTGCATACGGAAGCCAGAAGTGAAGTGGGAATAGAGCAGCTTTAGCGAAGAACCCTACTAGAACGAGTAATAGAGCAACAGGGTTCATTAGGGTCATTGCTAAACTTTGAGGACTTAGCTCTAGAGCTTTCACGAGACCAATAAGTGCCAGTAGTGTAAAGAGAGCTACATGAGCTGGTATCATCGAGAACAGCAGGTACTTTAAAGCTGAGTTGTAGGATAGAGTATTTCCAGTAGCTACGTAGTCGTATGCTACGAGTAGAAATCCGAAGAGCTCTGCGAGAATCCAGAAAACTACAAGCTCCAGTACTGTACTTGAAGTGAAAACGAGGATCATTGATGCAGCGAACAAATCAACGAGTGGGACAAGATCGAGATTACCTTACTTCACTTTCGTGTAGTGAACTGCATACCCGCTGATAACGAGGCTAACCATAATAGAGGTTATTAAGAGAAAATCCATGAACTGGTCTCTGCCTGTTATGTTTGCCAAAAATAAGGAGTAATCGTTCACCTTTAGTAGCAGCGCTAAGCTTTCGATTTTCCTAGACTACGGTGTATCTCTCGTTAACACAAGTATTGCTGGCACTGTTCTATGAAGGTATTGTATAATAGCTCAATCATCTGTATGCGGAGGTCTACACACCGGGATTTAACATTGATGTAAATATTACTTTAAGCAGCGTTAAAGAGGATCCCATATGCTTGTACGTTTCCGAATGCGATTACTTAGTGATCGTTAACACCATACTAGCAGTAAGCATGCGGTAGAAGCTCGGGCTACAATTGACTTGCCCGTGAAGCAGGCTAAGAGAGCTCTGAGGCATTTTAGCGTTGATATCTGTAAAATGCTATTACAGCGGGAACAATGGAGTGCACTCCACTTAGTCTAAAAGTAGGAGCTCTCACAGGGAACTGGTTCTCTTAGCTGTTTGGAACGCTGTGTAATCATCGTGAACTCTCGGTAACGCGCATTTGTATCTACGTGGTTGTAAATAGGTGTCTTTACTCAGTATTATGTATTTTTATTTTTACTTACGGTTTATAGGTATACAGGTGTGTCTAGTATGCCCAGAGGCTGGGTACGAGAAATATATAAATCTAAGCTAATGGAGCTCTACGAGCGTGGCGAATTCTGGGAGATAAGGAAGCTTATGAGTCCTGCTGGACCGAGAGTCATTGTTGAAGGACGAGAAGTAATAATGCTAGCGTCGAACAACTACCTGAATCTTGCTAACGACTCCAGGCTCAAACGTGCAGCATTAGAAGCCATGGAGAAGTACGGTTGGGGACCCGGCGCTGTATGGGCTATTGCAGGTTATCACGAGATTCTAGCTGTGCTCGAGAAGAAGATAGCAGAGTTCAAGAGAACCGAGGCAGGACTCTTCTTCCCCACGGGTTTCGCTGCTAATGCTGGTACTATACCGGCTCTCGTAGACCAGGGTGATGTTATACTCTCAGATCAGCTGAATCACGGTAGCATAATCGATGGTATAAGGTTGTCGAGAGCTGAGAAAATAGTGTACAACCACTGCGATGTTGGAGACCTCGAGGATAAGCTGAGAAAAGTTCAGGGAAAGTACAACAAGGTGTTGATTGTAACAGACGGTGTTTTCTCAATGGATGGTGATACAGCACCTCTTGACCAGATCACGAAGCTTGCGGACGAGTTCAACGCGATAGTCTACGTTGACGATGCGCACGGCGAGGGTGTACTAGGTGAAGGTAGAGGTACACCAGCACACTACGGAGTAGAAGAAAAGGTAGACATACACATGGGGACATTCTCCAAGGCCCTTGGATCCAGCGGTGGAATGATAGGCTCGGACTACGAGGTTATAGAGTACATTAGGAACAGGGCTAGAACATGGCTTCTGAGCACGGGTCCACCTGTTCCAGTAATAGCAGCCAACATCA
>JAWAHD010000043.1:0-9627 GCA_038889555.1 Desulfurococcaceae archaeon | reverse complement strand
TACTTCAACAGGCCACTAGTTCCGAGAGCTTGGGAGCTTTTCCAGGAAACAATTGACCTAGTCAGGTCGTTTAGATCCCCGGTAACATTCAGAATAACGCTCGTTAAAGGTTTCAACGATAACGAGGAAGCCCTTGGAACTTTCGCTAAGTTCATTGAAAGAGGTTATCCTCACTACGTTGAGGTAAAAGCTTACATGTACCTAGGTGGTAGCAAAGGAAGACTCACCAGGGATAATATGCCGAGTCACAGCGAGGTTAAAGCCTACGCTGCGAAGCTCGCCGAATTAACAGGATACGTTTTACTCAGCGAGTCTGTACCCAGTAGGGTAGTACTTCTCAGTAGATTAGAAAATCCGATTAGACACGGCAAAGGATGTCCTGATGGTGTTAGAAATCCGGAGAAGTACGCCCCAGTTATAACCGAGGAGTACGAGGAAGCCGAAGAGGCTTAGTCTATAAGCCTGTACTCTCTACCTGCATGAAGAATTACCAGTGCTTCCCTTCTCATCTCCTCGAGAAGAACCCTCTCATGAGAAGTGAGCTTATCCAAGTCTGGTACTTTAATTGGAAACTTTGATTTGAACTCTCTGAAGAACTGTGCATCAACAACAAGTGAACCTACTCTTACAAGTTTGTTTTCAGCCATTAACTTATCGAGCAGTCCACCCAGCTTGGCTTGCGCATAGCTGTAGGGCATAATAGGTGCTTCGAGAGAAAACTCCTCTTGTTTCCTCCTGTGCAAAGACTCAATCGCTTTTTCAATGTCCCTGACTGTTCTCTCGAGATTAGCAATCCTCTTCTCGAGATCATGTACTTTAGTTAGTACGTTCTCCAACATCAACCTAACATCTCCAGTCTCTGCTTTTAATTCTACTGTTTGTCTTTCTCTGTCGGTTTCAACAGTAAGTTGCTCGGACACCTCCATTGAGGTTTTTGTTTGAGAAGCTACTTGAGTTTTTTCCTGCTCAGCTGTCTCCGCCTTAATGGTAGCTATTCGGGTGTGTTCTATGTATTCTAAAAATCTTCTTCCCTTATCGGTTAATACGTAAGTTTTCCCAGCTTTTTCAATGTAACCTTTAGCTTTTAGCTCGTAGAGGACTGCTCTGACTTTATTCACCGATGATTCCAGCAATGATGATATTTCCCTAAGCTGAAGTCCTTGGTTATCACGTAGTAGTTCCAGAACTCTGAGAAATAGAGGTTTCTTCAAACTGTTGATTCACCCCTTTATAATTTCTATATAAGGTCTTATTACGTATTTTACTGTGCTGGATCTAAACACAGTTAGGGTGGCATTTTATGGTTGCTTTGTTCGATGACGAAACAGTACAAGAGCTTAGGAGAATATTTGATGGTTTAAGAAGAAACTTAGTGGATTTGCTTATTGTAGACTCAGTATCTAACCCTGGATCTAGTGGAAACTGTGGTACGTGCCCCGAAGCCTTACAGCTTGCACGGGAGATCGAGAGCATCAGCAATGGAAAGGTATCGTTTCACGTGCTAGACAGCAGTGAAGCTAAGAGCATTAGACCAAGATACCTACCAGCATTCGTGTACGACACTAGAAAAAGGAACATAAGGTACTACGGGCTACCGAGTGGTCAAGAGTTCGCTCCTTTCATCTACGTTCACGAGCACTTGTCTGAAGGTGTGAAGTTACCCAAGAACATTCAAGAGGAGATAGAGGTCGTAGAAACTCCTATGCACATAAAGGTATTCGTAACACCGGAGTGCCCCTACTGTCCTATAGTCGTAGACTTCTTTAACCAGGCTGGAATTATCAATGAAAATCTCCTCGTAGAAGCCATAGAAGCCTTTGAACACCCCTATGAAGCCGATAGATACAATGTCCAGTACGTTCCATACGTAGCAATTAATAGGATCGAGGATTACAACGTTTACGGAGCAAAACCCATTGTAGCTATACCCGGCTATGCACCTATTGAAGAACTGATTGAAGCATTAAAACTAGCTGAGAAGAAAATAAGGAAAACAGAGCGCTAGATCGTCTCATAAGCTTACGTATTAAGTTGTTTATTAGAGGATTTTTACTGGGGATGATAGAAGCCCTCCTGGCTGATTGGTGATCGGTTCACGGACCGTTTGACCCGTGGGTTCAAACGCTACAACACGCTTTATAAACCAGTCTTATTGTATTGCTATACGGCGTCTATAGGTTGCAGTAGAGTTGTGCGCGAGTAGCTACGAATATACAGAAGTAACAAAGAAGCTGTACGGGCTGGAACACTACATTAGGGGAGATACTCTAACTGTTGATGATAATGGCTATCTTGTAATAAAACTAGGTAACAAGGAAATCCGGATCAACGATTTGATGGACACACTAAAGCTCGACATAGCGTACATTAGAATACTGCCTCTGATTGAGAAGACCATGAATCTCGTATTTACAGCTTTCAATCACGTTTCAGAACTACTCGGTTTCAAAGGTACACTCAGACCTGTTTACCCAATGAAGGTCAATCCTACACCAAGGGTGGTAGAGGCCATTTTCAGATACGGTGAGAAGTACAATTGGGGGTTCAACGCGGGATCCCATGGAGAAGTTAAGCTCTTAAAGCACCTCTCGGAGAGGTACGGTTCTCGTATACTGATATACGATGGAGTAATAACCGAGAAGATTGTAGAAGAGCTGGTGGAGCTGCGTAGACGAGGTTGGAGAATCGTTGCTGATGTGGAAAGTGAACACGATGCCGAAGTACTGGCCAACTACCCTGAGATAGAGATCGGGTTGAGAATTAAGCCCATTGTAAAACTCCAGGGGAAATGGTCAAGTTCGGTTGGTCTAGGAAGTAAATTCGGAATGACAACCAATACTGTTTTAAAAATCCTGTCCGACTACCGTTGGTTAACCGAAAGAGCTGTGGTACTTCACATGCACCCTGGATCACAAATACACAAACTAAGCGATCTCAGAAGGTACTTTAATGAAGTAGGGAAGATGTATCTAGAGCTTAAAAACATGGGGTTCGACAAAATAAGCATCGTTGATCCAGGAGGAGGAATGGCATACCCTTATGTTGATGCAAGAGACGGATCCGAGGAGTCGCCCGATTACACTGTCGTTGACTACTTCAAAGAGCTCCTATCACAACTTGTCTCACTTGAGCCTCCCCCAGACATTGCTTTTGAGGGTGGAAGGTTTATAGTATCAGCACACAGACTTGTTGTAGCAAAGGTTGTTGATGTAAGACCATACTCAGCTGTACAAAGTCATGGAGACGTAGGTGGAAAAATAATAGAAGAAGTCAACAGCTTAGAGGATGCTGAGAGGCTTCTCTCGGAAGTTAAGAGTATCATAACAAACCTGAAGAAAACTCTCCCGCTGGATAACAGCAAGAGAGAGCTGTACGAGGATCTTGTGAAACTGGTTAGAGAAGACCTTGTTCACAAACTAGCAGAGCTTATCAGGGAAAGAACTCTAGACTTGAACGAAGTGATGAAGCATAGAGTTATTTCAAGGATACTAACAGCACCTTCAAAACGATATGTACTTAGTATGTCCATTTTTGCAGACGTGCCCGACGTTGTCCTGGTAGATCAGTACTTTCAGATTGTACCTACTCAGAGACTCAACGAACCACCGGATGTACTAGCCTCGCTGAGTGACCTAACATGCGATAGTATGGGAGAAATAGCTTCGTACATTAGCCCGGGTGTAAACTACAGCGGAGATTACTTGTTCACCAGAGTAGACTCTAGGCTAGTTCTAGTTCCCGGCTTAAAGCTCAAGCTAAGAGGTGTTCCACTTCATCTACCCTCAAAGAAGGAAAACTATTACGTAGCTTTCCTAGATACTGGTGCATACCAGGACACTCTTGCAATGAAACACAACCTGATATATGGGGCAACAGAAATCATCATAGACTATGACCAAAGCGGTGATCTCATCGTCGAAGTTGTAAAACACGAAGACCTCTACACTTAGGAACCTTGAAACATGAGAACTTTCTGCTACTTGTAGACAGTACTTTTTACCTTTAAAATATCCAGAACCGTGTTTACGTCTAAGAGTACCCCCGGATGCTCTGTTTCAACTACCAGTGTTTCATACTTGTACTTATGAACAATTTCACGTAATCCCTGCTTCTCCTCGGATATCGATAAAAGGTCTTTCAGTATTGTACCCGATAGAAGAATAGGGTGTCCTCGTTTACCGCGATAACCAGCTACCACGATCTTATAACGATCTCTGTTCTCCAGGAACCTCGTCACAATGAGAGTGTATATGCCAGGATGCACCCAGGCTGCATCACCAGGATTGATCATTACAGCTGTTACGTGACTAAGCCTATTTGTTATGTATCGTAGACCTACTTTGATCGAAGAGCTCATTCCACCTTCTGCGTAATCGGGGTTTACAACAAGGTCTATGTTCAGTGCTCTCTCCATGAGAACCTTTTCTACATGTTTACTCATGAACCCTGTTACAACAACAATCTTATCTACAGAACCAGACTTTAGAATGTTCTGTACTGTTTGAACTATGAGTGGTTCGTGTTCGTATACGTAGAGTAGCTTATTCCATGGGAACCTTGTACTCATACCTGCTGCTGGCACTATGCAGCATATCATGTAGAAACAGCTACCTCGATATGAGGTTTAACCTGTATATGTCAGCTACGTCTTCGCATCTATCAGTTATAGTCTCTGCGTCGTCGATCACAATGTGTAATGCTACACATTGTACTCCGAAGTTCTCCGTGCATAGTTTAAATAGATCTTCGAGAGCCTTAAGCCTGAGCTCGTCTACGACCTCCTCGTATTGCTCAGCTTCAGTAGCGTATTCCATGACCTTCTGGGGTTCATGCGGAAAATGCTCTGCGACACGTACTAGGCTTTCTATGCACTTCTTGGAGTTGTCTACTATCTCCGCTATGTACCTTTGAACTTGAACCGGGATTGAAATATTGGTGTGCTTAAAGACCAGTATTTTCTTTGCAACAGCCTTAGCCAACCCTGGGATCTCGTCGAGTACTAGTGCTATTCTTAAAAGGTCCTCCCTATCCTCCGGGTGAAGATGCCCTGCTCTGAGACAACTCATGAGCTCTCTCTTGAGCTCGTCTCCTTTCTTCTCTACATGCATGAGTTCATCGAAAAGCTTCTGTAGTTCATCGTATGTTTTAACATGATACTCCTTTACTATTCTTCCCAAGATATCAATGCTCTCGGATGCTATGAGAGTGTGGTTTCTCATTTTATCCAGTATTTCTTCAATGAACTTACCCATGGGTATTTTCAACTATGCCACCTACGTTGTTAAGTTATCGCAGTAGCTTATATTTCCTACAATGCAATTATGTAGCTTTTATGCAATACCTTGAAAAAAGTAATACAGCTTACTACTAACTTTAATATGACATCAACTATCTGTAAAAATATATTAGACTCTCTAGACAAAGCATATACATGATGAATGTTCGCCTGGTGGACTAATTCATGAGCAGTACAGATTTCTATAGTATATACGATATAAGGTTCTTAGTTAAAAGAGGCATAATCATTACACCACCAACATTGAAAACTCTTGATGCTGTAATAGCACTCAAACGCGTTACTGCTGATGATGTTGCCAAGTACACCGGTAGAGCTAGAACTATTGAGTCTCGATACTTAGCTAGGCTCAACAAGATGGGTATAATTGCCAAGGTTAAGGAAGGGAGACGTATATTCTACTTGGAACCTATATATGCTGTTCAGCAGTACTATGAACTGTATGGAGACGCCATAGCGCCCGAGCAACTAGCACACATGCTTAGCTTACCTGCTGACATCGTAAGGATAATACTGGATTCTATTAAAACGAGAAAACCCGCTACAAGCTAGCTTCTCGTTTTCAATGGTATGACTATCTCAACCGTATTAAAGCTATTGTTCGATACTACCTTAATACTCACGTGAGTAGCGTTGTAGTTTACTCTTTTTAAGGCTTCAGCAAATGCTTCTATGAGTTTAGTTATGATCAGAGTTCGCGAGTACTCACCTGTTCGCGCAACGAGCTTGTCTATTGATGACAGAGCTTCCTCGTCTACTCTCAAGGATATCATCTTTTTCCTGGGTTTTAGTGGAATTTCGATTATAATGCCACGAGTTAATTGTTGCTCTTCATCGTTAGCATATGATAGCAATTATTTCACCGTTGTTTTCCAGAAGTTAAATTATCGCTGTAGTTTATAAATGCGAAACCGCAAACAACACCGTGGTGAAACGCAAAGTTCATACTGAGCTTTAATAAAACCTTGATAAGTCGAGTAACCTTTCTATAATTTCTGCCTTCTGCACGCAGTAATTTTAAACCCCTGAAAAACCATAGTAATAGCACTGGGCTAGTAATCCGCCTTTGCAACGCTCCCGAGCGGGAGTGAGTGAGCAAAGGCTCTCTCCTGGGCCTCTCACGTTGTTGAAAGGCGAGTGAAGAATATTTTCAAGAGTGTTAAACTAGAGAAATAGGGGTTGAATTGAGGCTTAGTTTACTGCTTTTCATGGACAATGTTGCAAAGCAATCTCGATTGGTTATGATTGGTAATAAGGTTTACATCGAGAAAACATACTCAGCGGAGCCGGGTATTATAAAATGGTACTTGGTTAGCGTATCTAACTTAGCTGTTGGTGTGTATCCATTTAAGCTGAAGCCGTATGAAAGACTTGAAAACGAAGTTGAGTTCATGAGGTCTAGAAACACGTGTTTTAACAAACCTGAGGTAGTTCTCGTAGATTACATTAATCTAAAGCTCATAAGAGAGTTCGTAAAGGGAAAAGTGTACAGTCTTCAGGCTCCACCATTGATTCACTATTTGATCGCTCGTGAAATTGGAAAATGCCACGAGCGTGGCTGGGCTTTTGGAGACTCAAAAATCACGAATTTTCTTTATGAAGGTGAAAATCTCTACGTAGTAGACGCAGAGCAGGCTACAAGTAGTGGTAAAGTGGAGTACTACGCGTGGGACCTACTATTGTTAGTATCTACTCTTCTCATTGACGGATACATAAAAGCTCTCTTCTCTGAAGCCGATAGAGAAAAAGCATTTGAAAACATCATACGTGGATACTTGGAAGGAAATAGTAATGGATTAGAGGTACTTAAGTTGCTGAAAACCACTCAGTTCAAGACACTACTGTATCTTCTGATACCTTTTCCACTAAGCTACATGTTTTACAGGAAAATAGAGGAACACCTCTCCCAGAATCCATCTTCAACCTCTTAGCACAGGCATAGCCTGCTCGGAACTAAAGAATCTGAAAATTAAAAATTTATAGTATCTTTAGCTATTATGTGAGTATAGTGTTAAATGATGAAATACCTCCGGTTTGAATCGGTGAAGAAAACTTACCCAGCTGAGTACCATGCAATGCACCGGACTCAAAAAATCCGTTTTTACCTTACAACACCTCGATCGGCAACAATAATCTCAGTTGGTGATGGTAGTTCATGGTAATTAAGATAAGCGACTGGGTTATTGCGTTAAAGGATGATTCGAGTCCTCGTACTCTCGTGGTTGAAGTCTCTACGAAGTGTAATCTAAGTTGTTTACACTGCTTTAGGTACTCTGCTAGTAACTTTAGCTACAGGGATATGACCTTCGACGAGTACGCAGTAATCATCAACAACGCCTTAAGAAGCGGAGTTAAAAAGGTGGTTTTAACAGGGTGGGGTGAACCCACAGTGAACCCCTGGATACTAGACATGCTGAGCTATGCAAAATCCAAGAATCTCTATGTTGTTTTGAACACAAACGGGTTAACCATGGACAAGTACCTTGATGAACTAGTTAAACTAAGCGTTGACGAGGTATACGTTAGCGTAGATGCCGTAGACGTTGAACTGTACGATAAACTGAGAAGACCCGGTAATCTCTCCGTTGTCACTAGGAATATCAAAGAGCTGAGTAATTTGAAGACACTGTATCAAACAAGAAAACCTGTTGTAAAGACCATATTTACGGTTACAAAGCTAAACGTGGATCAGTTGGTTAAACTCGTAGATTACGCGGTGGACGCAGGTATACAGGAAGTGTACCTAAGCCTGTACATAGATCATCCTTGGGGACTCAAAAACGCTGAGTGCATTAAGGACGCTACTTGTTTAACCAGGATTAAAGATATTTTTGATACACTGTCGGTAAAGCTCATGAATACCCCCCTGAAGCTATGGTTACCCAACCTCGAATCGTACACTGCCAGAGAATGCCCCTTCGCAGTGAACAGAGCTTTGTTCATTAGAGTCGATGGTAAGGTTACCCCGTGTCTCTTTTTGGCTTATAATTGGTCCATTATCATTGAAGACACGAAAAGAGCTGTACGAGAGTTCATTATCGGTGATGCTCTAAGAGAGGATCTGAATGACATCTGGAGACGAAACATGAACCTCTACTTCAAGCTATTCTTCAACTACATGCCTTCATGCCTAGACTGCGACCTTAGAAAGTGGTGTAGTTACACATTGAACACAGAAACAGACTGCTGGGGTAATTCACCCAACTGCTCGTTCTGCCCCTACCACTACAAGTTCTCCTACTGTCCACTCTAGTTAATCACCCCATAGTTTATGGTACCCTTAGCTTAGTAGTCCATGGTATAGCAGGAAGTAACGAGGTGAAACTTTCATCCTTCCACACTGGTCAAGTTCACGCAGGATCCCTGTACTTACTAGATAGCTTAGCTGAAACAGCGGTCAGTGGTGCGTGTAGTGCTAATCCACAGCGTTTTAACTCTGCTTCTAAATGCAGTAAAACACGGAGAACCAGTCAAGGAGCGCCTCGAAATACAACTTGAAATGTTCGTGGAAACAGAGACTGTAACCACGGCAAAATTTTCGTTGAACCCTTGCTACTTGTAAGAACAGACCTGCGTTCTATGCGGAAAATAACTCATGGGGCTGAGTTCATGTATTTTACTTTAAGAGTACTGAGAACAAAGTATTCTCGTAGCCTAATTCATGCTCTCTACACAATCAACGGAGAATTACTATGAGCCGATCTATGAATCATCAAGCACAGATCCATCTCCGATGATAAACTCCCATGGAAGAAGCCCGTTGCTCAGTTCGTTTAAACCTCCATTGGTAGTACAACAGTGTTTACCCAAGGTATTGTCAGTACGATCTCACTTCCAACGGATACCTCAATGGTGTTAGGTAAGTATACTAGGAGTCTTAGGTTTCCGATTCTCACTCTTCCTTCTACCTTCTCACCGACGAACATTGCGAAATCAAGTACACCCTTAATCACCGTGTCCTCGGGGTCCGTGCTTGCACCGAGCTTTACTACTTCAGGTCTGATGACAACGGCTACTTTTCTGGGTAGGTTTTCAACAGGTGTTACACCCTTAACTACGATGTCTGCTTCTTCAAGTTTAGCCTTAACTTCACGACCCTTTTGCTCAACTAGTTCACCTGCGTATATGCTACTTCTACCAAGGAAGTCTGCAACGAAGAGTGTTCTTGGTCTAAGGTAAAGCTCTTTGGGAGTACCCACTTGAACTATTCTACCTTTGTTCATAACTGCTATTCTGTCGCTCATGCTCATGGCTTCGAGCTGGTCGTGGGTAACGTATATAGTTGTTATGCCGAGAGATTTCTGCAGTCTCCGTAGTTCTTCTCTCATCTC
>JAWAHD010000042.1:0-9985 GCA_038889555.1 Desulfurococcaceae archaeon | reverse complement strand
CTCCTTCTATGCCAGGTATAGCTGCCCACACGCTTTTCACGTAAGGGAACCTCTTGATGATCTCCTCGGCAAGAGGTTTGAGTAGTAGCGGCTCCAAGCCGAGAGGGGTTCTAATGAGAGCTATATCACCTATGAACTCCAGTCTTTTCCATAACCTGGAAGCGATCTCTTCACCGAGAACTTCTTTAGCTATTTTCCTTAGTAGCTCTCCACGAGTCACTTTGCATCTTCCGCAGGGTATCTGCAGTATCTCCTTATTGCACACTCGGAGCACAGCGGTGATCTCGAGCGGCAGGTTTTTCTACCGTGAGTTATGAGAAGAAGGTGTAGTGGAAGATAATAACTGGGTGAAGTGTTCTTCATCCAGAAGCTTCTTACAAGCTCGTAGTTCTTCTTGTTCACGAAACCCAGTCTAAGCGTTATCCTCATAATGTGTGTATCAACGGGGAACGTGGGTACACTGTATCGCATCAGCAGTACTACATCAGCTGTTTTGGCTCCAACTCCGGGAAGGTCGATTAGAAGCTTGCGAGCTTCATCATATCTTCTGCTCTTAACGTAGCTTGTTAACGTATCCTCCAAGTTTTTCTCCACAAAGATCTTTGCAAGCTCGATCATCTTGAGAGATCTCTGCTTATGCATTCCAGCTACTCTTATACTCGATGAAAGTTCGTCTACGCCCATTTCAATGATAGCTTGAGGAGTAATAACTTGAAGTTTCTTTTTAAGGTTTGCGTAGGCTCTCCAAGCGTTCTTGTCACTAGTATTCTGGCTGAGCACTACAGCAACGATGAACTCGAAAAGCGGAACACTGCTAAGTTTAGGAGCAACAAAGTCGTCGATATTAATCTTGTGAATTCTCGAGAGATTCTTGTATATTTCATCCCCGATCATACTGTTCGCCTTTGAATACCTTGCATGTTTTTACACGATAAACACACGTTCAAGCAGGATTCTCAACTCTCTATCTTCTATCTACGGGTATATTCTCTCCCTGTACCTTGGAAACGGAATAGCCTCTCTAATATGGTCTAGTCCTGCTATCCACATTACAGCTCTCTCGATACCCAGACCGAAACCACTGTGTGGAATACTACCGTACTTTCTCAGGTCAAGGTACCACTTGTAGTCCTCGGGGTTTAACCCTTGTTCGAGAATCCTTTGGTAAAGTATCTCGTAGTTGTCCTCTCTTTCACCACCACCGATTATCTCACCGTAGCCTTGGGGAGCTAGAAGGTCAAAGCCCAGGACTACATCTGATCTTGACCTGTCGATCTTCATGTAGAAGCTCTTAATGTGCTTTGGGAAATGCGTTACGAAGAACGGTGTCTCGAACTCCATTGATAGAACTCTCTCCTCGTCAGCACCCAGGTCATCACCCCACTTCACGTTCACCCCTTTCTTCTGAAGCATTTCAATAGCTTCATCGTACTTGACCCTTGGGTAGGGTGTGTTTAAAGCCTTCTTCAGGAGGTTTACATCCCTTCCTAGTTCTTCGAGATCCCTTCTGCGCTCTTCGAGAACTTTTTCAACAATGTACGCTACTAGCTCCTCAGCGACTTTCATCATGTCCTCAAAGCTGTACCAGGCTGCTTCGGGTTCAAGGTGCCAGTACTCTGCTAGGTGCCTCCTGGTTCTTGATTTCTCGGCTCGAAAACTAGGAGTTAAACTCCACACCTTCTCTAACACGTAGACTAGTGCTTCCAGGTACAACTGAGCGCTCTGGCTTAGGTACGCTCTCGAGCCGAAGTAGTCTACGGGAAACAGCGTTGCTCCACCTTCGCACGCTGATGCTGTGAGTATCGGTGGTGTTACTTCCCACCAGCCATTGTTCGTGAAGTATTCTCTACCGGCTTTTAAAACGGTGTGTTTTATTTTGAAGATTCTAGCGTATTTTGGGCTTCTAATCCACAAATGTCTTACATCAAGAAGGTACTCTACCCCTTCACCGCCTTTGATCGGAAAGTCTCTGCTGTACCCGGTTATTAAGAAGTAGTCGGAGTCGAGTTCGTAGCCACCTGGAGCTCTTTCCTCTCTTTTCACAGTTCCACAGGTTACAACGCTCGCCTCCAGTCCTATATCCTTCAGTGCATCTACGAGTGGTTCGCCAAGCTTAGCGGCATCAACAACTACCTGGATAACACCGGTGGAGTCTCGAACTCTTACAAATGCTTTTTTACCAACTACGCTCCTCCTGTATATCCATCCGCGTATACAAACCCGCTGATCCACATAAGCATCGTTCATGACATCTTCTACGTGTTTAAACTCCAAAGTAGCTCAGCCCTCTCTAGTGTAGTTTTAGCAGTCTAAGGAGTAATATAGAGAGTTACAAGAGGTTTCTCTAGGGTAGTCTTCTCGCCATGACATAAGCGTCTTCTCCATCGAGGTAGTAGCCTTTTTCTCTCTTCACTACCCTGTACCCTAGTTTTTCGTACAGCTTTATTGCAGGCACATTGGACACCCTAACCTCAAGGTATGTTTCACCACACTTGTACTTATCGTACAGGTTCTTCATAGCATGCGCCATTAAAGCGTACCCCAGTCCTTTTTGTCGGTGCTTTTCGAGTACTGCTATGCTTACTATGTGACCGCTCTTAACAAGGAATTTTTTGAAGAAACCCGGTTTCATTTCAACTCTGCACATTACGTATCCAACTACCTCTCCCTCGGGTGACTCAGCAACGTAGAAGGCTTCACCCCAGTTCTCCAGTAGTTCCACGAAGAAGCTCCTGGGGTAGTGTTCTGGTAGTGAGAGCATGTTGATCTCTATGACCTTGTCTATGTCGTTGCTTGATGCACATCTAACCCTGTAGCCGGGAGCTCTGGTAAATAAGCGTCTTCGAGCCTCCTCGAAAATACTCTCAACGCTAGGTTCATACCCCATATTAAGCCCTATTTTATAGTAAACCGTGTAAAGGTGTTAATTAGTGTTTAAGGAGACGTGGAGATCACCGGAGGACATTGGGTTATCGGTTTATACCCCGCTCTACGGAAAGAACATAGTTCTCGGCGTCACGGGTTCAACAGCGGCTTACAGATCCGTAGACCTCGCTAGAGCCCTGATTAGAGCTGGTGCATCTATCAAAGTGGTAATGACGAAGTTTGCGGCAAGGTTGATAAGCCCAGACCTATTCCACTGGGCCACCGGTTCAAAACCCTACGTGGAGATGACAGGTGAAACCGAGCACATAGACCTGGCTAAATGGGCTGATGCCGTGGTTATAGCACCAGCTACTCTCAACACCATCTGTAAGCTTGCAAACGGAGTTCTAGACGAGCTTCTGGTTTTGACGGCTACAGCTGCGATCGGAAGCGGTAAGAAAGTCATAGTTGTACCAGCGATGAACATAAGGCTTCTCAAATCACCCGTTTACGAAAGATGCGTAGAAATACTGAGAGGATACGATGTTCTCGTTGTTCCACCCTACGTAGAAGAGGACAAAGCCAAGTATCCTCCACTTCAGGACCTGGTGCACTACATTGACGCTGTGGTCAACAGAGGTGGAGACCTCGAGGGTGCTCGTGTACTCGTTACAGCAGGACCTACGAGGGAGTACATAGATCCGGTTAGAGTTCTAACAAACCCGAGCAGTGGGTTAATGGGGGTCCTCGTGGCGCGCGAAGCTGCTGCTAGAGGCGCAATGGTCACCCTGGTTCATGGACCTCTATCCACGGATGCCCCCTACATGGTTGAAAAGGTTCACGTGGATACGACAGAGGATATGGCTATAGCGGTTAATGAGTACACGTCTAAGTACAACTACGATGCAGTGGTTCTTGCTGCAGCACCAGCTGACTACAAGCCTAGGGTGAAATCGGAGAGCAAGATACCTACGAAGAAGTTCAGAGAACTTGTGCTCGAGCTCGAGTCCACACCCAAGGTTGCAAAGGCTATTGTTAACAAACCAAGAGTTCTCGTAGGTTTCGCTGCTGAAACAGCGCGTGGAGAAGAGCTTCGCAGGAAAGCCCTAGAGAAGATCTCCGAGTACGGCTTCAACATTATTGTAGCAAACAACATCTTATCCGAGAAGGCTGGATTCGGAAAGATCTTCCTTGAAGCAGTAATACTGGACGATAAGGGTGAACTAATAGCTGAAGGGCTACTCACAAAACACGAGATAGCTAGATACGTAGTTGACTACATTTCAAGAATCCTTAAGAAAGAAAGCTAAACTAGTGTTGCTCTTCTAGCCTTCTCCGGAGAGGGTGTTTACGGGAAACTAACTACGAGCTTGGACTCTGACAGCTCCTGCAGTCTTCTAAGAATGTATCTTAGCGCTTCCTGTAGTACAGAGTTGTTGTCGTAGCTACTTACTATAGCTTCTAGCTCACCGCGGTTTTTGCTCTTGAACTCCTTGACCTTCTGGACGAGCAATGGCATTGCTCTCACAACGTTATCCACTATCGTTACGGACGCGCTTCTAGCAGTTCTAGAGAGGGGGTTCAGGTCTATGGCTATAACTGTTTTACCCATTTTTCGAAGAGCCTCTGTTCTATCCCCGTCCTCCAGTGGTACGAGTACAACATCTGCTATCAGAATTCCACGCGGACTCACGCGTCTTCTCTCGCTGAAGAGCTCTGGTATTGTAGCAGAGGCGTCGTCTCCCACTCCGAGAACCTCCGTAGCACCGTGTTCGCGGAGCCACTTAGCAATAGCTTCTTCTCTTTCCCTTGTTCTGTAGAACAGGTTAACTTCGATCTTCGCGTTTACCTCTTTAGCTAGCTCCACGATATCTCCGGGGACGAGAGCAGCGGCATTACCATTGACCGAGATAACGGGGTATTTCGCGAGTAGGAGATAAGCAGCAGCGGCTTCAATGGCCTTCTCCGCGAACGTTTGCGTTGTTTCACCTAAAAGGTAATCAAAGCATTCACCACGACCGTGGGCGATCAATCCTTCTTCAACTACGAGTCCTCTGCGGAAACCCTCAACCAGCTTCTCTCTAATGAGAAGACTTGTTCTCCTCGGGTGACTGAGTGGTATGAACAAGGTTTACACCAATAGGTGATATTGTTGTCTTAAAGGCTCTAATACCTTTGCTTCTAATGGAACTCAGAACATCATCAGCGTACTCTCTCTCAACCCATACTACAAGCGCGGATTTCTTCATGTAGTAGTCGATAACGCCTTTAAGACCGCTCAGCAGGGATCGAGCTGGTGTGTAATCAAACAGCATACTTGTGAACTTCCTAGCACTTTCGAAGAAGATGTGAACATCCTCTGTTTCTACAATCCTGTTCAGCAGGTTTTCACCTACCCGGTAGACCTCGCTGGTGATCCTCGAGAGCATTCGCGAAGTGTCTTCAACTCCATTAAGCTCAGCAACCACGAGGTCAACTCTTTGTCTAGGAATAACCCTGTACGCTAAACCAACACCGGGTGCTCCCGGTTTAACTCTAATTGCTAAACCACCCGTATACTCGGCGATCACATCCCCAAGACCAGTTCTGTACTTGACTTCAACGATGTGAGCTACTTGCAGAGCTCTGAGACTAGGTTTACCTGCTAGTATGTGAGACACAAGAGAGTGCGTGATAAGCACAGCAGCTGATGCACCAAACCCTTTTCCCAGCTCAACCGGGAGTTCAACTTCAACACCAGCACTTGTTCCCGCATGGTTGCATAATTCTAGAGCTTGTTCACGAAAAACCTCAAACCCGTTCACGAGTAGTCTGCACGATCCAGCAAGCTCTCTTCCTACAGCGTAAACTGCTAGGTTTAATCCAGCACCGAGACTACCCGTTCCCAGAGGATCACTCGAGTACTTAGCTATCCAAACCCCAGAGACATGCAAAGGCACTATGATCTTCATCAGTCAACCCCTTTCTCTGAACAAAGTACTCAGTTCATCCTGTAGATCCATGCATATCTCACAGTAGTATAGTATAATAACACAGTGGTTGCCCGTGTCCATCAGTTAAGTTGTCTTAGTCATTTTTGATTTTTCTGGACACGGGTTCATTCCACCTGTTTATCCCCATTTCCCCGCCTGCGGCTCCAAGGGGTCCTCGGGGGTCCCGGAGCCATCGGCGAAGAGCAGTTCACAGAGCCTCGTTCCTCGCCAATGTCTCATCAGCTCACAGGCTTCCAGTACAATTTCGAAAGCTTCATCCTTTGGGGTGGGGAGGAGGTCGGTGTAGAGCCAAATTCCTTCGGCTTTCTTGACTCAGAGAAACCTGGAGGAGGCATGTCTATGATAGTACTTCAGTCGTTCTACACGGAGCTAAACACAGGAGGTAGCGTAAACATCACGTTTCAGGTACTTCTCCGCAACACGAGCTAAAGCTGGTTCTCATCTTAACGTTGTTTTAACTTCCCTCTGGATAATTATTGCATTCCCTGAACTTCCTTGTCCTGAATCTTCTTGATAATTCTAGGTAAGAGCATCCATCCATGTTCTATTGTTCCAAGCGCTCCTTTAGTACACTCCTTTTCGGTGAACTTTTCAACGCTATCTGGCTTTATTCCCGGCATGTAGAATGCTACTGGCACGGGATCGTCTGTGTGCGATCTCTTGCTTGGTGGTGTAGCGTGATCCGAAGTTACCAGTATAGCGATTCGATTTCTCAATGCATCGATCAGGGGTTGAACAAAGAACTCGTCTATCTCCTCGATCCTCTTCTTCTTAAGCTCGAAGTCACCATCATGTCCAGGTTCATCTGGTCCCTTAAGGTGAACGTAAACGATGTCGTTTTCCCTAAGAGCTTCCAGGGTTTTCTCGAGTCTAATTGCGTAGTCTGACCTTGGGTTTCCGGTTGGTGGCTCTAGAAGTATGGTAGTTGCTCCAAAAGCTCTTCCTATACCTACCTCAACGGGCATTTCTGCTAGCACGGCGAACTTGCACTTGTACTTAGAACCCAAGGGCTCGGCTCTCGGTAGGCTTCCACCAGCATCTCTCAAGAGTATGGCGTTAGCTGGAGGTAGACCTCTGCTGATCCTTTCCTTGTTAACCGGGTGTTCCTGCAGTATTCTGGTGGAGATCTCGAAAAACCTGTTGGCTAATTCAGCTGTGATCTTAGCTTCCCTTGTGTCGTCCAAGGGTTCCACGGGTTTAACATACGGTTCAAACCCACTTACAGCAATGCTTGTTAACCCTTTTCTCGCGTATGCTGGGTCATTGTTGCTAACATGTGGTGATAGCTTCTCTCTTCTACTACCAATCAGTACGACGGCTCGATGACCTACTGTTGCTACCACCTTGGCGTATCCATCGTGTAAGCCTAGATCCACGTACTCCAACGCTTTTGCAAGCTTTCTAGCTTCCTCCGTGGAAAGGCTTCTGCCAACACGTCTATCTAGTATCCTCGTAGTAGCAGGATCTACCGTAGCAAAATTAGCTCTGAAAACTACCTCGTACTCCTCTGTGAAAACGAGTCCAACTCCTAAAGCCTCAAGAGGACCTCTACCAGTGTAAACTTCATGTGGATTGTAGCCGAGTATCGAGATCACTGCTTCATCGCTCTCGGGCGCTATGCCTTTTTCAACAGTGTACATAACCCCGCAGACACCATTCTTCGCTATCCAGTCTAAACCGGGTTTCCGGCTGGCTTCCAGTGTTGTAACGGGATCACTAAGGCTGTCGGCAGCACCGTCTATAACCAGGTAGATCAGCTTGTGCTTCAAAACCATGGTAAACACCTCTTACTCTGGGTTACTGGAGCTGTCTTAATTACATCTAAAAACCAATGATTAAATAAATGTCCAAAGGTAGAAAAAGGTGCTTTGAGATTGGAGTATGCTGTTGAAGTAAGAGATCTCACAAAGGTCTACAGCGGTGGTGTTATAGCTGTAAATGGGTTGAACTTAACAATCGAGCACGGCTTAATATACGCTTTGATAGGTCCTAACGGGAGCGGTAAAACAACCACTCTCAGAATAGTTGCTACACTACTGAAGCCTACAAAGGGGACCGTGAAGGTTTACGGTGTAGACGTAGTTCGAGAACCGCTAAAAGCGAGATCCCTGATAGCGTATCTTCCAGAAGAAGCAGGTGCTTACAGAGACCTCACAGGCTTGGACTTCATAAAGTTTATGCTGTCACTTAGGTTTACTGGTAGAAAACTAGAAGAAGCTATTGGTGAAGCAATCGAGATCTCAAGCCTCGGTAAGGACCTTAAAAGACCAGTTAGAACATACAGCAAAGGTATGAAGAGAATTCTTGCTTTAAGCGTTGTTCTAGCTCTTAGACCCAAGCTACTAGTTCTAGATGAACCAACAGCTGGTTTAGACGTTGAAAGAGCTCTGCAAGTTAGAAACCTCGTAAAGCACTACAACAGAAAATACGGTATAACAGTACTAATGAGTAGCCACAACATGCTCGAAGTAGAGTACTTAGCCGACAAAGTTGGCATGATTTACGCCGGCAAGTTGCTAGCTGAGGGTACCTCTGAAGAGCTTAAAAGAAAAACCAACTCAGTTAATCTCGAAGAGGTGTTCGTGAAGCTCAAGCAGTCCTAGGGTGGAAAGCAATGGTTCTTGCTCAGCTTGTAAAAAGAGAGATCAAGGTGTTCCTAAGGAACCCGGCATTCCTTATTTCAATAGTAGTACTCGTGGTCTTCTACGGCATCCTCGGTGGTATTGCCAAGAGAGGTGTCGAAGAAGCTGCTCAAGTTGCACTAGCAACGAACATTGGTGTAGTCCTGGAAGAGGACACACCGTTAACCAGAGAAGTCGTGAGAATTTTGAACGAGTTAACGAAAGGTCGGGTGTTTGTTTGCGAAGACTTGGGTGAAGCCGTAGAAAGAGCAGGTCTGGGTATACTCATAGCTAAAGGATTCACGGATAACGCGACGAACCCGTATGCACCCTTGTTCCTGGAGGGTTTGATTAAGATTGATGCTACATCGCAGATCAGTGTACAAGCCAGGTTAAACCTCATAGCTCAAGTCAGAAGTCTAATTAGGTACGCCATTGGTGAAGCGTTCAAGAACGTCTACGGCGAGGAACTCTATAGAGATAAAATGGTATATATACGTGGAAGAGCGCTGTTCTACGGCCGTGAAGTCGACTCAGAACATCTGCTAAGCTTTATAAGCTTTATTTCCTTTCTGCCACTTATCATAAGCATAGTTGTCGGTCCCAATGTTGCATACGCTTCTCAGCTGGTTGCTCTAGAGAAGGTTGAGAAAGCTTTTGAGTTACTACTATCACAGCCTATCAAGAGAAGCAGAATAGTTCTAGCGAAGATCATAGGTGCATCGATTGCTTCAATGATAATAGCATTAGCGTACGTTGCGGGCTTAATTCTACTGGTGATGGGTTTCGCGTATACGTCGTCCACGGACCAGCTTGCAACCGCTGGTGGAGAAGGCTTCGTGATAACCATTGGAGGGATGCTGGGCGAACTCGGCAGTAACACTATGAAACTAATTGTAGTATCAACAGGAGTAACTCTTCTTCTAGGTCTTTACTCCTCTGGAGCTCTAGGTATTATTCTGGGTTCCATATCAACCGATGAAAGAACAGCGGGTATTCTGACAACACCAATAACGCTCGTATACTTTGGTATAGCATTTGCGTTAATCTTCATAGGCATGGAGCCAAACCTCACATTTGCTATAGTATCCGGGATGATCGTAATACCGATCCCCACTCTTTACGTGCTATCAAGTATCACGGGTCAACCTATTTACGGGTTGATCTCGGTTGCTGTTGCAATATTCTTCAGCGTTGTATTAACAATGGTGGCAACGTACATATTCAACCGCGATATTGTAATACTGGGTTTAAAGCTCAACTTGAGAAAAACAAGATCCCAGTAGCTAGCCTTTACACAGGTTCAATAGAAGCTGTTATGAGCTAATACCCCTGCTCCTTGGAATAGAAGTAGTGTTCGCGGGATGGAAAAGCACCGTTTTTAACTTCCTCGACATACCTTCTAACGGCATTTACTACTATGGTTCTTAGATCAGCGTAGGCTTTAGCAAAGGGTGGAGGAGTCTCCGTTAAGCCCAGAACATCTGTTATAACTAAGACCTGACC
>JAWAHD010000041.1:0-10056 GCA_038889555.1 Desulfurococcaceae archaeon | reverse complement strand
AACCTCATAGGAGGTGTTCGAAGAGACATTAACGAAGATAAAAAGCAAAAGGTCCTTGAAACACTGAGAGAACTCAGAAAAGAGTTTACGAACTTCATCGAAGTTGCACTCGCTGTTCCCCAGGTTAGACGCCGCTTAACCGGAACCGGTGTATTAAGCAAAGAAGATGCTGTAAAGCTCTCGGTTGAAGGACCCGTAGCCAGGGCTTCCGGCATAGACAGAGACGCTAGAAGGGATCTACCGTACGCAGGCTACAAGAACGTTTCGTTCAAAGTACCCGTGTACACCGAGGGCGATAATTTAGCAAGAGCTCTCGTAAGAGTGGATGAGATCTTTGAATCCATACACATGATCGAGCAGCTACTGGATAGCATCCCCTCTGGACCCATAATGCTGGAGAACTTCGAAATACCCGAAGGCAGAATCGGCATTCAAGTCGTTGAAGCCCCCCGTGGAGGCGATATACACTTCGTCTTAACTGGGAAGGGAAAACCCTACAGATGGAGGGTTAGAGCACCTACGTATAGCAACATACCCGCGCTGAGAGTTATGCTGAGAGATCAACCCCTAGCCGATGCCCCGCTTACGATTGCAAGCATAGATCCCTGCTTCTCTTGCACAGATAGAGCAGTGGTCATACGGTCCTATACTACTGGGAAAGTTCTATCTGTGACTACACTTGAACGTATTGCAAGTAAGGTGAGAAAGAGTGAGTAAGGGAAATATTCTAAAACCACTTAAACTCATAATTGTCGCTGGCAAAACTGGGCGTGTGACTGTTAAATATCCTTTCGAAAAGCCACTTGTATCCCCAGAGTTCAGAGGACTGATCAAGATAAACGCTGAGAAGTGCATAGGATGTGGTGCATGTGTTAATGCATGTCCACCTAATGCTCTAGAGATGATCGAGTCTGAGGACAAAAAAATCCTGAAGTACTACGCTGGGCGTTGCATATTCTGCTGGAGATGCGTAGATGTTTGCCCAGTAAAAGCAATCGAAGGTACAAAGGAGTTTGAACTAGCAACAAACGACCCAATAGACCTGCACTCGTACACTATCCACACCAGAGTGAAATGCTCCACGTGCGGTCAACCGGTAGAAACTATTAGGATGAGAAACTACGTGCTGAGCAGAGCCATTGTAGCTGAGAACTACACTGAAGAATGCTCTTCATGTAGGAAGAATAGCTTTATCAAAGCACTTTCCATACGTAAGGCTGGTCTCTATGAAGAGTAAAGCTCTTGATAGGATAAAGAGAAGCATTTGGGTATTTCACCTGAACACTGGTAGCTGTAACGCATGTGATATCGAGATCCTGGATGCATTAACACCGTTTCACGACGCTGAAAGATTCGGAGTTAAGCTAGTAGCGTCTCCTAGACACGCTGACGTAGTACTGCTTACAGGTCCTATAACGTTAGAGTCTTTGCCAAAGGTCATAAATGCTATAGAAGCCGTGCCGAGGCCTAGGATTATAGTTGCTCTGGGTTCTTGCGGTTGCGGTGGCGGAATATGGCATGACACTTACTCGACAATAGGAGGTGTTAACTCGTTAATAAGGATACTCAAGGAACGTGGTATAGAAGTGGACGGAGTGTACTACGTTCCAGGTTGCCCGATAAGACCAGAAGCACTAATCTACGCAATAGCCTTGATTAAGGGCCTCGTTGAGAAAAAAGCTAGTAAGCAGGTGGCTACAGCTGAGTAAAGCACGTTTACTGAAGATATACCTGTGCGAGTACACGCCGTTCGAAGCTATTTTCCCAAGACACTTCATCACGGGAGTTTCCAGATGCTCAGAGATAGCTACAGTGAACTACAGCATCGTTGAGCGTGCTCTTAGGCATGAACAAATAGAGAAACTAGAACACCACAGCGAGGTACTACTGGTGGATTCTGACATCGTAGAGAAACTACTATCGGTCATCGGCTTAAAAGTAAACTTGACTGCTTACAACTATGTTCTCATAAAGAGTGTTGATGGAGGCGCCGCCGCCGGGATTTGAACCCGGGTCACGGGCTCGACAGGCCCGCATACTCGACCGGGCTATACTACGGCGGCGTCTGTTGTTTATTGAAGAGAAATCAGACTTTTAAAGCTTATCCACGAGGCTACACAACGTAGCTAGGCTTTTTATTCAAGTCTAGAACGCCTTTCTCGAGCTTCGCCTTGATGCGGTATTCTACGTATTTATCAACAGGGCTAAACCTCGGAGGATGAGGTACTACTAATTCTCCTCCGCAGTAAGGGCATTTGTCCTTTGCCAAGGTATAACGCCCGCACTTAGAGCACTTTCTCATTAACCATTTCACGTTTTCTCACGCTCCGCTCTATACAATACCTCAAGCTTACTAGCCATCTCTTGACCCACTTTTACAGCTTCATCAGCGTGCTTCTCTGCCGCTCTGTAGTCCTCCGAGTAGACTTCTAGTACGTATTTGGGAGATCCTGCAACATACAGTCTATACCTTACGCCAGCACTTTCGAGATACGAAGCCATAGCCTCGAGGCATTTCTTAATCCTCTCAACACCATCGCTGCTTAAGCTTTGGAGAAACACTTTGTACTTAACAACTACTTCCTTAACCCTTACATGTCTTCTTACCTCCTCTAAGAGGGGTTCGTGCCAATCTTCGGGAATACCTGCTTCTTCAAAAACTTTGGAACCCTTCGTTAGCGCCTCCTCAAGAGCGTACATGACGTCACCGTATTCCTCCTCAAGAAGCCATATTACTTCTCTATAAGCGTCCTCTACTCTCCTACCGATCTTCTCAGCTACTAGTTCCACTATTTTACAGGCTTTTGAATATCTCTTCCACCAAAGCATTTTTCTCTGCTTCTCTGTATCTGATACTCTCTTGAGAGAAACATCCACCTCCTTTTTTCCCTTATCTACCCTGATCACCTTCACTACTATTTTCTGTCCCTCCCTGATCACTTCTCTTATGTCTCTAATCCATTTGGATGAAACCTCGCTCCACGGAAGAAACGCTTTTAGGTCTGCATACTCGTCCAGCGTTACATACGCTCCAAACTCGTGGATATCCTTAACTGTTGCTATTGTTAATTCACCCTGATCCGGCAGTTCTTTCCTGGGCAACACCATGGCTTACACCACCTCTATACCTGAATACTGAAACCATGTAATAAACAGTGTATATACCGTGATATGTGGTGTTAATCCTGGTGATCTCAATGCTCTTCGCGAACACCAAGTCGAAGTACCGGATTGTACTGTTAAGCTCGAAGCCAACCATGTAGTTGTATACCCGATAACCCTGATCACGTAGAGCTTTTACAGCTAACTGCGGAAGCAGAATGCTGGCGCCACGCATGTTCCATGACACAGCTGTTGCTCTTTCCGTTTCGAGCCCCATTAAGACAAAGTAGTCTCCGAGAGTTTTGTTAGCATCAACAAGCAAACTTGGCAAAACAGCCAAATCCTCATAGCCTTCAAGTATAACCAAGGGGTACGTTCTGCCCATATAGGTCATCGTTATCTCTCTTGGAACCCCTATGTATACATATTCATATGCTTCATGCGCTGTGTACGGGTACACTAGAATTAAGTACACTTCACTCACTCCTGTGGTAGTTGTTATGTTTTCCAGCATTCGAAGTACTGTATCTTCATCACTTGTGAGAAGCCTGGCGAGTAGATTCCGAGATCTCTCACCTGAGTCTGGCGATGCAAGTAGTTGTACTTTAAAGCCGTTTCTAGAGAACAGATTAGCCGCCCAGTATGCATTGTCTGGGGTTGCTATTACAATTAACTTCCTATCTGATAGATTAGCTCTTACACTATTCACGATTTCATATTCAAGCGTTGTAAGAACCTCATTAAGCTTCGTCGGCTGTTCACCAGCTACTAGTATCACCTCTCTCATGGGCGTATTATAGGTGAGCATGATCGGCATGATCGCAAATGCCCCCACATAGGAAGCCAGTATAGCTGAGAACAGTATACCCGCAGATAGGAGTCTCGGCTTTTGTAATTTAATGCTTAAATCAACGCTCTGTGTGAACTCGTGAAAACCTATGAGAAGTCTAGAAGCTGACGCAGATGCTACAGCTACAAATGGAATACACAGACTTATGGAAAAAACAGAAGTAGGAGCTAATAGCATAGTCAGCAGAGCTACGTGGTACTCAGCTACGCTAGCCTTCCTCTTAGCAATAAAGAGTGCACCAGGTAGTCCTAGAAAACCTGCAAATCCCCATTGTACAATCGTATTAAAGTGTCCAGCAGGTTTAACCCCAACTACGCTTATCTCAAGGAGAAAGACAGCCACCGATGTCAATGCCACCATTATTGCTACCAAAGCCCTGTAGGATGCAAGAGAGGTTTTCTGGTGGCTTACGAATAGTGATAGTGCCGCAACCATTGTAGTTGCTACCGTAAAAGGATTGTACTGAACTAAACCGGTAGCGCTAGCAGCCAGAACACCTGAGTTTATAGCGATGAGCGGTACTAGTATTCTCCTCGCGCTAATCGCCATGGATTCCCCGCGAGCGTACATTAGTAACAGTAGCGCAGACACAGAGAGTGCTAGTATAAAGTGGGCTGGGTGAAGTGATAGTAGAGTGTACAATGCTAGACCTAGGATCGTCGTTGGAGATCTAAGTCCCCTATTAAAACCATCATACAGCAGTAGAAGAACTATAGGAATCAACGTGGAGGTGTAAAATAAGCCGTTGTGGTCTCTTATACCATGCAGAAGTATCGGTGTTGACGTGTACAATAAAGCTGCAAGCCCTCCAGCTATGCTTGAACCTAGCATCTTATACGTAAACACGTAAACAGTCACTATGGACAGGGCCAGGAGCACGATTGATGCAACTTCGCCTGTACTCACCCGTGAGATGATCCATGCGTAAACAGTGTAGTGTTTACACTCACCGTAGATGTCTATTGCTCTGCAGAAGTCGCTGAAGCTCTCTGTAGTCCTAGCTATGTTAACTGCGTATATGGTTGGGTTCGAACTAGTTAAGATGGCTAAAAGAAGGGGAAGAGACAGCGATGCAGTCAACATCATGTAACCAACGTAGCGCTCATTCAGCCTCATAATTACCATTCCGCAGATGCCTAGTTTTAACTACTTGAAGTGATCCACTGAGTGGTATTTTAAGCTTGCATGCAGTAAATACAATCAGTAGATGGTTACTCGTGGAGTTGCGAATGAGCTCCGGAAAAACGCGTAGAATTTACCCAAGGTTGTTAGACTACTACTTTGAGTACGATGTGCTTGCGAGCTCTGTAACAAGACTTCTTCTTGTACTAGGTACTCTCCTGTATTTCGCCTCCGGCATTGTACTCTTCGCTTCTTCTGGTTCGCCAACTGTGGAGATCGCTGGTATGATTGCATTATATACAATCGCTGTCCTGCTATTGGTAGCCGTAAGCCTCATTATACCCGTGGGCTCAGATAAACAACGAGGTACTGTTCGACGCGCAAAAGCTGTGGCTACGAAAACAGCTAGAACAAGGTTTTTCAGCGCTGTGATTCTCCTAGCAGTATCACTCCTATGCTATGTATTCCTGTGCTTCGTCCTGTAGAATCAACTTCATTACTTTCTCTCTTTGTAAAACCTGTAAAACGGTTCCTCCACGGGTCTACCACAATCTTGAATGCAAGCTAACACTAACTCAAAAGGTTCTATAAGTGCAACTTCGCCTCTACGATACTGCTTACCAGCAAGTACACAGTTTTCACTGAATAGAAAGGCTATCCGATGCCCATACTTCACAGTAACAGGTGATATCAGTGCTTCCTCAGCTTCAAGAACCCCATGTAGCAGTTTCAATATGGGAGAATCAACGGACCCCGGAGAGATGTCTCCGCTCAAAGCGGACTTTATAAATCTGGTTTTCGAGAGGTTCTTCGCGTCATTAGCAAGCTTCTTTAGAACCTCGTACGCAGCTTTCTTACTAACGTCACTTAGTTCATGGGACCTGCATAGGAGCTTAAATACCGCTGTGTACACGCTGGAAAGTTTCTGAGGAGACATTTGAACCAGGTTTCTTGACTGAAGTTCTTCTCTGAGTATTTTTAACACGTGCTCGCTCAAACTTTCACCTCTAGGTCCGAAGCATCAACCGGTACCACAAACCCCTTTACTATCAAGTGGATCGCGATATATGAATCTAGTCTAATGATGTTACCCTTGGATAAATCCACGGTACTATCAAGAACTGGAATTTTAGCTGTTACGAGAGACTTGACCCTGATCGTGCCCTTGAATGGTGTAAAAGAAGCGTAGGTAAAGCCCTCTATCCCCTTACCCAGGTCTACTTCGGCTGTTCTCAAGCCTGACTTCATGTTGAGGCTTCCGTTGAATCTGGAGAGCCTCGAAATGTCCATTGTTACCGATTTGTCAACTTTAATGCAAACTTCTTCGAGAAGCTTTTGAACGTTCTCCAAGTCTACGATGAACACGTCTCTTAGACCTTTAAACTCTTTTTTCAGATTAACGAGACCTCGTGCAGTAGCTAGATCAAGTACTCTTTTCCTAATTCCAAGCTCTTTCTTACCGAAGACAACATTATTCCTGTACGCCGGAAACATTTTTTCCAACACGATGTCACTACATGAGACGTACTCTGCAATAGCTCTTCGAGTATCCCTATCGTAAAGCAGAGCTTTCGTATCAAAGACTTTTACGTGAAACCCTCTATTGCCCGAAAAATAGATCTTTATTCTCGCGAGTCCGAAATCGTCTTTCAGAACGTTGATTAATTTCAAGACGTCGTTCCAAGCATTCACTATACAGTTCCACGGAATGTAACTGTAGACTAGTGGTTTATCACCGTTCTCGCATTTATCGATCTCCACCTCGTGAATGGATCCTGTTCTAGGGCATATCCAGTACTTGATATCACAGCCCTTGTACTTATCGGCATCTATGTCGAACATTAGTTCAGAGCCCTCCCATATCTTATCCTCCATTCGAGATGCACTCGGATTCGCGTAAATTGCTGAAGAGTAGTAGAGATGAAGTGGTGTTTTTACTCTGAGAATGTAGTTGTAGAGGTCATCCATGTAGGGAAACGAAAGGTGTCTTATATACGATTCATCCTCAAGGGATTCTAACGCGATTTCACGCTTGTGCAGATCCGCTGGTTCCTCAAGTGGTTTCTTACTGTAGTACTCTCTGATCAACTGTTTTAAAAACTGCCTCGTGTTAGTCAGTTCTCGGGGCAACATAGAACTCTAGCTTTCCCCCTAGTGGTAATTCGTAGGTGAGTCTGATTGGTGTTTCCACACCAAAACCTAAACTCAGTGTTTCAGCGACCTGAGATGCGGTGACTATGTCTACAAAGTAATCCAAGGTGTACTTTGACCTAGCCTCGCTCGTTGAAGTGTACTCTATGAGGGCTCCACTTGCTGAGCTTAACTCAATCTGTGCTTCGGCTATTTCGCTTTCTGCTCTCAATACAAGTTTGCCCTCGTCTGGTGGTGCGTAGAACTCAATAGTGTCACTTATAGGTTCAAGTTCTTTGATAACATCCTTGAATAGCTTTGGTAGAATCTTTCCATTGAACGTCTCCTCGAAGCTTATTTCTGGTGGTTCTTCATAGGAGAGCTCTATGCTGGACAGTACGAACCTTCTAGAACCACGGCCCTCCAGTGAAATACCTATTCTATCACCCGGTATAACCTCGAGTACAAGTTCATCTCCTTTCTTTGCACGCCTGAGCATTTTTGCGAGCTCCTCCATGTTAAGACCTATTACCACGTCTCCCGGGATATCGTATTCGTAGAACGCGTTGCTTGGAATGTAGAAGTCCACGAGAACTACCGCTGAAGGGTCCATAGCTCTTAGTTTAATTCCATCACTTGTAGCCTTGAAGTTTGCTTCCTCAATGATCTTAGATATAGCTACAATTGAGTACTTCCATATAACAGCGTCTCTGAACCTAAGTTTCAACGCGTACACCCCTAAGATACACTACTCGGCTTAATGTTTAAAAACGAATCGAGTTTACTCGTATTCCCTCCAGACGTATCCACATTTAGCGCACTTATAGAATCTCGTAGGTGGTTCATCGGCTGCTCTTGTCTGAACTACCCAGTAGTAGGCTTCGTTGTGTCCACATTTCTTGCACGTTACGTCTCGTGTTATTGGCAACCTGGATATCTCCTGGGGTTCCTCTACAACTACGGTTTTCTCTTTCACGCTATGTTCGATCCTGGATGAGACCTTCAACGTCGTGGACTTTTCAGGTGATTGTACCTTGTAACCACATCTAACGCACTTCATGTAGGTGTATGAGCCCTCTCTTACGGGTCTCATTAATCCCCCGCATTTAGGGCATATGAGGTTAACCAATCATCTCCACCCAGTACACCACACTTATTACTGGTTTCTACGGTGGATCCAGTATTAGGGGGGTTAATTAGCCCGCGTCTACAGAGAATACAGAGAATTTGGGTTATTAGCCTGCAGTATTCCCGCATTAGCAATAGGTAATCGCCTCCTTCGAGAACCTTTAAGCCACGTATGCTTTGAGTGTACTTGCTTTCAGTGCAGGGTACTGCGTAAGTTAGTTCATGATACGTTCTCAGAGCACTTTCTATATACCTGGTGAAGTCAAGTACTAAAGCCCTACTCGTGATGTGCAACTCTTCGAGGAAGTTCTTTCTGTATGTTGCAAAAGCAACATAGTCTTTACACATTCCATACGCTATTACACGGGCTTCCTCTTTTCTTTTATACATTGAGGCGTTAACCCAGTACGTTTTCAACAGCTAGTTTAAACTCTTCAAGTTGTTTTCTTAGACTATCAATAATGTCCTTTAAGACCTTACCTACGTTCTCGCCGTTTTTCACAGCAAGAGTGAACTCAAGAACGGGTTTGAGTGGGTGCGTTACTCTGTATGTAGCATACTCTACTCCAGGGTGCCTAAGTGCTTCTTTCATCATCATGTTGCCTAGCGTGTGATCCTCGCCCTCGATTTCTAGTACGATCTCCTTGTCACCTCTAGACAAGATTCTCACGATCATTTGAAACACCTAAGCACTACAATTTTCATTGAGTACGTTTTATCGTTTTTAATACTTTGTCTAAAGCTTCTAACCAGTGCTCCTTCAGTACGTACTTTCCATTTTCTTCTTCTAAAATCCCCATATTAAGAGACACCTTCACTACATCATCTATAGACAATTCCGTTAAAGCACTACAAGCTACAATGTAGTTTCTCGTAGAAGTGTTCTTGGCAATTCTACTTGCCTGCATGTTGTAATCAGCGATCTTTCCAGCTATATCTAAAACTTCCTCGAACAAGGCGTCCGAAACCACCACGTTTTCCTCGCTGATAAACTCAGCGTGATAGCCCTTTCTCTTCAAAACCTCTACGAGAATAGCTGGTGAAAATGTCTTACGAATCGTTCTCGTTATAAGCTCAACACTGTACTTTCTGCTACGCTTAGACCTTCTCATGGCTTCTCTTAGTACACCGAGTGTTCTCTTTAGCTCAAACCACAGGGATTTTATATCGGTTTCGTAGCCATAAGCTTCAATTAAAAGCCCTTTCTCAGTAATGTCGAATCTTAAATAACTCAGAGAGGGCATTTTGTCCTTTAACAACTCGTATAGTTTAAAGCACTCTTCCTCTCTGCATGGTAAGTAGATTCTTCTCTTAACTAAGGGCACATTGTCACCGAGAAACCAGCATGTATCCAACAGCAACTTTTCTCCTCTCGTTGTTACCGCAGTTATTGCATCTTAGAATTCCACTGGGCATTAAGTACAGTTCACGTCCACAGTTACCACAGTGAGCCAGTAGAACACCTAGTGAAGGCTCTCTTGTGGAGAGTATGTATGGTGGAGAAGCATTCAACACCTTTGCTTTTACAAGGTCGCTCGGTTTTATGTACTCGTAGATATCTACGACGAATTCGCTTGTCAACTGCGAAACATGTAATAGTCCTATTGCACCAAGTATTCTGCTTCCATTAGCACTGTATATTCTCACCACAGCTACATCCTCTGATACGGATGTAACCACGCCCTCGGCTATGGACCCGGGCTTCAGTGAGAACTCCCGCTTGC
>JAWAHD010000040.1:0-10248 GCA_038889555.1 Desulfurococcaceae archaeon | reverse complement strand
TTTTAACTTCCTCGACATACCTTCTAACGGCATTTACTACTATGGTTCTTAGATCAGCGTAGGCTTTAGCAAAGGGTGGAGGAGTCTCCGTTAAGCCCAGAACATCTGTTATAACTAAGACCTGACCGTCGCAGAACGGTCCACTACCAATGCATATAACAGGCACAGATGTTTCCTTGGTTATGGTTTCAGCTACGTCAGCAGCGGTATATTCTACTACAATCGAGAAAACACCTGCTTTCTCGAGCTCTTTGGCATCTTCGAGTATTTTTTCACGCTCCTTATCCGTTAACCCTCTTTTCCTGTAGCCTCCAATGAGAAGCGCTCTCTGAGGGTTGAGCCCTATATGACCCATTACGGGTATACCGGCTCTAACTAGAGCCTTTACAGTATCAACCATCTCGCTACCACCCTCCAGCTTTACAGCATCTGCACCCACGCGTATGAGCAAACCCGCGTTTCTAACTGCTTCCTCAACGCTTACCTCGTAGCTTAGGAATGGCATATCGCCAACGATCAGAGCTTTCGGTTTAGCACGTGCAACGCTTGCGGTGTGCATGAGCATCATTTCCATGGTAACCGGGTGCGTTGACTCATAGCCGTGGACAACCATTCCTACGCTGTCACCAACTAGTATAATGTCAACTCCTGCAGCATCAACAAGCTTAGCTGTTAAGTAGTCATATGCAGTGATCATGGCTATTCTTTCTTTGCCTTTCATCTTCAGGATGTCTTTAACGCTGATCTTCTTTCGCATTATTCATCGACCCGGCTTCTACACCACAGTAAGATAACGATCACAGTGTTATTTATTCAGGTTCCAACTTGCTTCATGTTTGAGGACTTCTCCAAAAGCTTAATCAGTAGAGTAATAGCTCGGTTCACCTTGGCTTCCTCTCCAAGAGTTTTCCAGATGAAGCCGTTTATGTAGTCTATCTCCGTTTTTCTACCCGTTAGAACATCCTGAGCCATGCTTGAAATGTTCTCGGATACAGTTCTTACGCTTCTCTCTACATAACTTAGCAGTCTTTTCGGATCCAACGTGTAACCGTGCTTCTTTGCCGCCTTGCACAATTCTTCAAGGATCATCTCGGCTAACTCCATTCCCTCCTTCTCTAGTACAATCCTGTTCTTGCATCTCGCTAGAGCAGTTATGGGGTTTACTACGGCGTTTAAGGCTAGTTTTAGCCATCTGTAGTAGTCTATGTCGTTGACTACTCTGAGCTCTAATCCACTCAGTCTAAGTATTCTGGATAGTTCTAGTAGCTCTATACAGGGCTCTTTTCTACATCCGGTCAACACGGTATCTCCACCGTGGTAGACTACCTCAGCTCTGTTCACACGTTCCGCGCCGAAGTAAACAACACCTCCAGCAATCTTTAGAATACCTGAGAGTGCTTCCTCGGCTAGTTCTAGTGAGCCGAACCCGTTCTGAGTCATGATCACGATACTGTGAGGCAGTGTTATTTTCTTCATCAACTCCAAGGTTTTGTCAACATCGTATGCTTTTACGGTGTTGAACACAAAAAGGCACTTGTCTAAGGGATTTATGTAATACCTTGGCACTACTGGTACTACTAGGCTTGCTTTTCGCTGTTTATCACGCAGTAAAACTCCACCTTGCTCGGAAACAGCTTTAACGCTATCTTCTGAGCCATAGTACACTGGTATTTGCTCTAAACCGCTTCTGTAGAGGAAGTAAGCGATGCTAGACCCTACAGCACCTCCACCAATAATGCAGACTTCAGAGTACATTTTCGTCTCCAAGACGTGTGAATCTCAATGTGGGTTTTAAGAGCAACTGTTGTAATGCTACAGCTAGAGCAGTATTGCATATCAAAGACAGTACAGTATTCGAAATTCAGTTGTTCTACAGCAGTATACTTTCGTTCGTCGACTACAACGTGCGTTGTTCTGCACTTTGAGGTCCTCAGTCACCAAAGTATTCTCTTGAAACTCTGCTTTGGGCTAACGCGCTCAAGTACGCTGTGTGTGCTATTGAGGTAGCATGGGGTTTCTCTATTCTACTAGAGACGAGATCAGCCAAGTGCAGTAGCTCTTTAAGAGTAGTTATCTCTCCTTTGAACACTTCTTCGTATTTTTCCATTTCACTAATCAGTTGTATGATCTTATCTAGCTCGGTGAATACGAAGTTCTTGAAGAGTTCTTTATCTGCACCTGTAAGCTTATCCTTAGCTAGGAGTCGTTTAAGCCAATCAAGCCTTGTCTTAGGCTCTAGGCTTTTGTACTTAATATGTAGTGCTTTGATTGTTGGATCCTCTAATGGCGTATTGTAATACTCGGATAGAACTCTTCTTACAGCTTCTATGTCTACGAATCTCCACCATGTTTGATTAGAGGAGCTGTAGGACTTTTCTATAATACCGTACTCTTTCTCGAGTATTCTCAAGAGATTAACAGGATTGTAGTTGAATCCTATTGATGTAAGTTTTAGAGCTAGGTGTTTAAAGCTAAAATCCCCCAGCCTATGGTCAATGTGAGGGTCTTGCGATAGATCAAACGCTGTCTTCAGCACAATTAATCCTTTTTCACCGTATTTTTCAAGAAAAGCGATTAGCCTAGTATAGGTTTGTGCGTACACTCGTGAGTGCACCCAAATAGTGTTAATAGCGTATTACAGTATATAACCATAGTCAATTGTACAACCATGAAGGTATTACTTGATCTCCAGAGGGTGGTTTAATGAGGCTGTTAAATCTACTGTTCGCTAAAGTTTAACCTTGTATATCCTGGTGGTTAAACCACCATGCATTACAGTTCGCTGATTCTCTATCTCGAGACCCACTTTTTCGGCAGCTTGTTCAAATTGCTTTACAGAAGCTGTTACTAAAACAAGTCTTGCACCCGGGAAAACATCAGCTAGAACTTTAACAAAGCTTTCGTAGAATTCACCGATCTTCTCTATTCTGTGGGATCTAATACCGTAGGGTGGATTCGTTACCACAAGCGAGGCGTTCATACCTTTGTAGCTTTCTCTTCTGGTCGCATCTCCTAGTAGAAACCTGATCGTATCGTCGACGAGAGCCGACCTAGCATTTTCAAAAGCACCTCTGAGATGCTTTGAACTAATATCCATACAGTAGATCTCGTAAATGTCTCTTCTGGAAGATTGAATCAGCTTCTCAGCGATGTTCGCTTCTAAAGCAGGGTCGTATAGCTTTAAATTCCTGAAAAGGTAATCCCTTCTGAAAACTACAATGGGTATTCTTCTAGCCAAGTGAGCAGCCTCCACAGGAATTGTGCCACCACCACATAAAGGATCAAGAAGCGGTTGACCCTTATACTCGCCTATTATGAGCATTCCAGCAGCTATCGTTGTTTTGAGAGCCGCAGGATGACTGTAAACTCTGTACCTTCGTTTGTGCAAACTTTCACCTGTTGTGTTAATACCCACAATTAGCTCATCGTACCTTAGAAAAACCCATATTTCAACGTCAGGCTCATCCAAGTTCACCCTAGGTTTCAATCCTTTTGATTCAACGTAGGAGTCTATAACAGCTTGTCCTGCAACTCTAGATACATCAAGGCTTGTAAAATCTTGTTTACCTGTGCGCTCGCTTTTTATTGCGAAGGTTCTGTCCGGTGGTATTAGATCTTCGTAATCAACGGACTTCATGAGCTTGTACACGTCCTCGAGCTTTGATACACCTCTTTCGCGAAGAAGTTGTATGAATAATCTATTAGTCAATCTCGAGGAGAAGTTAACAGTGTAAACGGCTTCCATACTACTGTTGAAGAAAACCTTGCCTACATCAACCTGGGGTTCAACACCAATGAGCTCCTTTAGCTCTGCAGCGCAAACATCCTCTAATCCTGGAGCTGTTGTAGCGAACATCTTCATCGTAGACAGCACCGGTCGCTGTACTAGTGTTCGGCGGGGTTGTCGTCAGAGCCTAGCACACGTCTTCACGAGTTCTGACCCGTTCACTTCATCATCTGCCCGTGGTTTAAACATTAACTAAGGAGTATTAAATAGAAGGTCACTGGGATCAGATGACCAGGTGGAGAGTGTGAATGCTTACGAAGACGTTGTAGAGCATATTAGAGCAGGAAGAATCGACAAAGTTCTCGAGCATATAAACAGGCTTTCGCAACACGAGATAGTAGAGTTCTTACTTAGGCTTGAGAGCGAAGATAGAAGAAGAGTACTAGTTCACATGGATCTTGAAAAAATCCTAGACGAGCTTGCTAAGCTTCCAGCAGAAGTAGTATCGGACATAGTTGCGATCAAGGGTTTAGATGACATAGTCAGAGCTGTCGAAAAACTACCTGTGGACGAAGCTGCAGACTTCCTTTCAAAGTTCCCCTCGAAAACCAGGGTGGAAGTTCTCAGGTCTCTACCAAGCGAACATGCTATTGTGATAGCGCGTCTCATGAAGTTTCCGCCTGAAAGCGTTGGTGGAGTTATGACAACAATGGCCCCCGTTTTTCCAGAGAATGCAACTGTTGGTGAAACTCTGGACACGTACATACATAAAGCTAAGCTCAGCCTGTACGAGAGTAGCCATTTCATCTACGTGGTCGACAGTGATGGGAAGCTCCTAGGTTACACGGATCTCAGAACACTACTAACGAAGCCAAGAGATACCAAACTAGCTAAGTGCATAACTCCTGTGAAGGTTCACGTAACACCTTTTGATGATCGTGAAACAGCAGCCAAACTCGCTGTTGAATACGACCTCCTGGAAGTCCCCGTAATCGACTTCGACGGAAGATTCTTAGGAATAGTAACACTTGATGACCTGTTGGACGTCGTTATTAGCGAGTACTCCGAGGACCTACTGAAGTACGCTGGATTTGCCGAGGTAGTAAAGGGAAGCTATGTTACTGAGTCACCTTTCAGATTAGCACTCAAGAGAGCACCTGTTCTAATGTACTTGTACCTCATTAACACTGTAACAGGAAGCATCGTAGCAGCCTTCACGGGGGTTATCGAGAGGATAGTCCTACTAGCAGCGTTTATGCCCATGCTGTCAGACAACTCGGGTAACGTGGGTTCACAGGCTTCTGCGCTTATTTTAAGAGGACTTGTAACAGGCGAGATCAAGGTTAACCGAAGAGATATGCTCATGGTTTTAAGAAAAGAGTTCGTATCAACAACGTTCATGCTTCTGCTCTTACTACCACTAGCATTCGCTATAGGATTCACCATACCGTTCATTGCCACGCAGAATCTCTACTACTCTCTAAGGATAGCTCTAGTTGTAACATCAGCTCTCGCTGTTTCATCCTACATAGCAGACGTTGTAGGTTCCTTCCTACCCATACTACTGGCAAAGCTAGGCATAGACCCTGCAGCGGCTTCAGCTCCTGTGATTACAAGTATAGGAGACATATGCACAGTTACAGTATACTTCTTCGTAGCATCAATGCTTTTCGCAATCTAGTTCTACGTAGCAGGAACAAAATGGTTCATCAAGGTAGCATGGGGCTTCAATGTGGAATAGCGTTAAGAAAAACTCTATGCTTATATACCCCGTTTATAACAATAATAACAGCGAGCCTCCAGACACCCCTGATTGTCAGGGGAGTGTGAAGGAGGCTAACTGCGGGGTTCACACACTATTTAAGTCTCACTGTACTAGGGGGTATGCATTGGTTTTAATAGTGCACACTAGCGATATTCACCTTGGAGTTGATAAATATGAGAACTCTCCTTTAGCGGCCGCGTACGTGGATGTTTTCAACGAAATAGCTGAGAAGACCGTTGAAGCGGGTTCTCGCTACTTAGTTGTAGCCGGAGACATGTTCCACAAGACGTATCCACCGACAGAGGTTATTCTTTCAGCTATCCGGGTGCTAAAGAAGCTCAAGGAGAGTGGAGTGAGAGTTGTTGTTGTACCCGGTAATCACGATAACTCTACTATCAGAAGAGGTATACTAGATGTTCTGGCTGAAGCAGGCTTAATACATCTCCTAGAATACAGGGAGGAGTATGATTACCTCCTTCTTAAACCACTTGTCTTCGAGGATGACAGGCTGGTGTTCTACGGTATTCCCGGTTTTCGATGGCAAAAGGAACTGAACTACATTGGCAAAGGCATGGTAGAGTACCTTGAGCATAGCAAGTACGAGAACTACAGTACAGTGATTGTAGCACATACAAGCGCAAAAATGTACAACTACGATCCAACCAGTTACAGCACGAGGTATGGTAAGATCGCTACCGACGAAGGGGAGCTGCTTCGCAGAATCCCACAGGGTGCGAAGTACATAGCACTTGGTCATATACACATTCCTGTTCCACTCGAGAAGACGTTTAGGAGCAATTCAGCATACCCTGGAGCTCCAATTGGAATGGATGCAAGTGACTTAAGGGAATCAGTATGGCTCGCTAAGATGGGTGTTAAAAGAAGAATTCTGCTAGTTGATATACAGCAGAATCCTTCAAGCATAAGAGCTATTGAGCTAGAAAACACCCCCTTCGTTGCCTACCGAGAGATCGAAGCTCATGGTCCTAGCGATGTAATGAACCAGCTAATGAAGATTGTTTCGGAACTACCAAGTGAGCCCAAGCACAAGGTGATTTTACTGTATTTAAAGAACGTTGAAGAGCTAGATGCTAGGATGCTTGGATTAGCAAAGGAGATGTTAAATAAGCGGGGTGTTCACGTAGAAGTAAGCATCAGAAAACCCGAAGAGTCATCAGGACTACTCTCAGCTCTGTCTCAACTGGGTGAGTTAAAGGAAGTGGATACTGAAAGGACCCTGCTAGACATAGACACCCTGGAAGAAAGAATACTAGAGGACTTAGCTAGAAGAAACAATCTACCACTCAGTCTTGATAAGTTGAAATGGTTGTTGAACAAGCTCGCTGAACCTGTTCCAAGTAGCTCTAAGTACAGGGATATACTCTTACAGATTGAGAAGGAACTATTGGAGTCGTGAGATGCTTGGAGGAGAGTAGACTCTACGATGTAATTAGAAAACTCGCAGAGGAGATGTGCCAGGATTACAATGTATCCAAGAGAAGCAGTATAGTTAAACTACGCGAAGAACTGTACAACAAGTACTACGTAGTTGAACCCCTGAGAGAAGTAAAGCAGGAGCATCCCGTAGTGTTTGTTGATGCAGGTTTCCAGGTTTTTGAAACAGATGTGGCGATCCTTATTCCTGTCAACATAGGAGCACGCATAAGAGACGAAGACGGCAACCTCCGTAGAGTTTCAGAGATATCGGATTTTCCCCCTATTGAAACCTACTTCATATATGGGAGAATAATTGAGGAGGAAAGCAAACCTGAGTTCAAGTTCCGCATATTTCCAGTGGATGAATCACCACTTCTTCTTCCACAACCTTTAGCTGAAGAAATTTCAAACAGTATAACCGGTATAGTTAACACCAGGTTAAACATTCAGCTGGAAGACAAATCGCGCACTTCGCTTAAGATAAGAGAAGATCATGCAAGGAGATTCAAAAGGCTTGCGAAGTATATTGAAGGATTACTTGAAATAGCCTACGCGATGAGAGCAGGAGACCTGATAGCCAGAAGATCTATTAAGGTTGTCGATGGAACGCTCGTTAGGTGGTTTGGATTAAAACAACTGAGAATGTTTAAATTCGAAGGACTAGATATCCTAAGCGCTATTTTAAGAATAGACAAGGAGAAGGTTGCTGGGAAAATCGGAGAGGTATACGGGCTTGTGAAAACAACGAAGTTTACCTCTATAGCGAGAGCCAGAACTATCTTTAGGAAGTACGGTTTCAGCAACGCAGGGTTGTACGCTAACGTAACAGAGGAGTCAGTAAAAGCTGTAGCAGAGGAGTTCAACAAAATGCTACTTGAAGGTGTTATTGATAAAACCACGGCAGAAGATGTATTGACCGCGCTGATCAGGACAGCTCATCCCTACACGGGAATTCAAGTTGCGAGATTCCCGGTTACAGCAGACAATGTGAACATAATGTACCTGGAGGTGCACCACGATAAACCAGTGTTAACCGTAGCTAACAACGAAGTTCATTTCGACTCGACATCAGCGAGAGAGCTTCATAGTAAGGTCGAAGAGGCAGTGAACAACATATTAGCGTATAGATCGACGATTGAAGGTTCTCCTCCGCATGGATTCATGGAGGTTGATAGAGACGTTAGATTAGGAGGTAATATGGCTCGTAAAATAGAGTACATGATAGTGAATTCCATAAGAGAGGTTACAGGAGAGCTTGGTCACCCATTGGAGCTCGTATTTAGTAGTTCGTGGAGAATGAGAATAGGATACAGGTGAAAATCAATGCCAGGGTTTCAAGTTGGTCTTGTAACTGGATGGGAAAGTGATGCTGTTAAAGCGCTTTTGACGAACAAGAAGTACGCACCATCTCTCGGCGACATTCTTTACACTGTTGAAGCAAGAGAGGATGGTTATACGAGAACAGTTCTCATGGAGATAGTTGGGTTCGAAGGAGGACTCCCACCTTATGCATCCACACCAATATATCAAACTCAATCACAGTACTATCTTGCACAACAGGAGGTTATCGCAAAAGCTAGGTTGTTCATTGAAATAGTGAAAACTAGTAGTGGGAAATACCTAAGTAAAGCTTCACGTCCACCTTCACTTCTATCTCCAGTATACCTACTGAAAGTAGGTGATGGAGAATCCGAGGATATAATGAGGGATATAACAAGGCATGTGAGCGCTGAGGGAATACCTGTTGCACTACTAAGATCGGGTATTGCTCATAGTGAAATACAGGCGAGAGAAAGACACTTTGAGAATGCTTACTTCAGATTAAACCTGCGTAGGCTTGTTCCAAAGCATATTCTGATCGCGGGTCAAACCGGGTCTGGTAAAACGAGTAGTTTAATGGGTTTACTACTAAAATACGCGCTGGAAACCGATGAACCAATAGGATGGCTCATTATTGACAGACACGGCGAGTACACACCTAAAGAGGGATACGCCGAGGGCAAGTTCATAGGATTGCTTATTAGAGCTGTGGCGAGTAATCATAGGATCAACAGTAGAGTTACAATTAAGACATTCAGACTAGCTTACAGTATTGCTGGAACTGATAAGCTATCTACATATCCACCGTTGTTTGACATTGTTGAAGCCCCCATATGCGCTAGTAGCATTACATTGGCGGACTTCGCGTCTCTCGAAGGTGTTGAGCCCGAACGTGCTGCAGAGCTGGAAGAGTTTATTCTAACGATCATTCCTGTGATAAGCAAAATGACGGAGAGGACTGATACTGCAGATGGTGTAATACTACATACGAGTTTCACACAGGGAGATACACCGGACTCATCTACAGCGAACGCGCTGGCATTAGTACCGCTCCTAGTTGACAACGTGATCAGGTACGAAGGGATTGGTTTATCCAGAGATAGAAAAAGAGGTCTTCACAGAGTTCTAGTAGATAGAGGAATAGACGCACGAGTTTCCCGTATTCTAAGGAAGCTTGTACTCATAAAACTGGGGTGGAAAACAAGGCCTCAACGCATAGGAGACCATGTTATACATGTTCTCGACGATTCTCGTAGCGTGGTCAAAGTCCCCAGCAATATAAAAAACCCAGAGGAGCTTTCATGTTTTCTGAAAAAGTTCATGGACGCTTTCAAAAAAGTTTACTCTGGAGTAGAGGTAAACTATTCGGATTATCCTTGGATTAAATCATGCAGAAGCGAGAAGATGATTGAGGTCAAGAAGGAGGACGGTATGGATTTGGACGTAGTGGTTAAGCACGTGAGTGATGGTAATATAGGTATATTGGATGTATCCGGAGTTGACAATGTTCAGGCTGATCTGATCGCTTTAACGATCGCTAGAAGATTATTCGAGTACAGACTTGAAAAAGGCGTTGAGGAGTCATCGAGGCTACCCGTTGTTGGAATAGTCTCGGAGGAGGCGCCTCTTTATCTAAGCCGAGAGAAGGTTCTTACACCCTTCAACCCGTTTGCTAGAATAGCACGTGAGGGTAGGAAATTCGGTTTAGGCTTAATTGCAATTACTCAAATGGCTACGATGATAGAGAAGCAGATACTAGCAAACTTTAACACCATGATCATTCTAAGAACTCGTAGTAGAAGCGATCTGGAGTTCTTTGCCGACATAGGTGTACCAGTTGAAACTCTACCTTACCTCGGAGACCGAGAAGCATTTCTATACACACCAGACCTGCCGATCAAGGAGCCAATACCCGTTTACCTGCCTGGATGGTTCGAGAACAAAAAGTTTGTCGAGGATCAGGAAAAGTCTACGTTGAACAGGTCAGCGAAGATCGGGA
>JAWAHD010000039.1:0-10319 GCA_038889555.1 Desulfurococcaceae archaeon | reverse complement strand
TTTCTATACACACCAGACCTGCCGATCAAGGAGCCAATACCCGTTTACCTGCCTGGATGGTTCGAGAACAAAAAGTTTGTCGAGGATCAGGAAAAGTCTACGTTGAACAGGTCAGCGAAGATCGGGAGAGAACTCGCCAAGCTCCTCGGTGAGGAAGAATGAGAATTCTAGGCGTGTACATGAAAAACGTTAGAAGCTATCCAGAAGCAACTGTGGTTTTCCCTCACGATGGTGTAACAGTAATAATCGGTCCTACAGGCAGCGGAAAAACATCTATACTTATGTCGATAAGCTTCGCCCTCTTCGGATTTCCAGGGAGAATGAAGAGTATATTTGACGCCTACGAGCAACCGAGCGGTTTGGACCTTCTCAGAGCTGGAACTCAGGATGGACTTGTCAGAGTACTGGTGAACCTGAGAGGTAAACTCTACTTGGTAGAAAGGAGATTCAGGAGAAAAGGCGACAAAGTCGAGTTCGATGGAGGGCTTGTAGAAGAGTACGTTATCAACAAGGAAACAGGCAATGTAGAGCGCAAAGCGTGGTATTTGACGCGCAGTAGTGAGGAACTCAATAGAAAAGTATTTGAACTTATAGGAATCAGGGAGAAGGTTGATAGAGCAAGTACCGTTAAAGCAACAGTTTTCACGAGCGCTCTCTACGTGCCCCAGTTCAATATACACGAGATACTCGAAGACGAACCAGAAAACAGAAGGAAAGTAATTGAGAAAGCTATTGGACTTGAAAAGTACGAAATAAGGAAGAAAAACATAGATGAAATTAGTAAGCAGCTTAGAGACGAGATCAGTAGACTAGAGGGTACAATACAGCAGATTACGCTTCAGCTGAGTAGGATTAACAGGGATCAACTGCGAAGAAGGCAGGGAGAGATCGAGAATAAGATAAAAGAAGTTGAGTCTGCACTCGAGGAGCTGAAGAAGCGCAAGGAGGTCCTAGAGAATACAGAGAAAAAGTTGAACGAAGAGCTTGAAAGCCTAATAGAGAAGAAGTCAAATCTGGAATTTCAGATCAGCAAGTACAAGCACATACAAGAGCAGATGAAAAACCTAGTTAAGAAAATAAAGCAGATTACATCAGATTTAGCGAGTAAACTAGATTTAAAACCCGTGGAGAGTTTGAACTTTAGCGAGGACAAAGAGTTCGTTGAAAGAGCTGTTCCCACGATTCTGGAGAAATTAAGGGAAAAAATGAACGCTGTTCTAGTGGAAGAAAGCAGTTTAAGGTCCGAGCTAACGCAGATCGAGTTAACAATGGAGAATCTAGAAGCCGAGGAGAGAAATTTGTTCGAGAAACGCGGAAGCTTAAGTGGTGAGATTGAAGCAAAGAAGCAGAGACTGCGTGATCTCGAGAAAGAGCTCTCTGAGAAGAAAGAGCTTCTCGAGAAAGGTATGTGTCCAATGTGTCTTCAGCCTGTTCCTCATCAGCACGGATACAAGCTCATATCGGATAACGAGACAAAGATATTGCGTGTGAAAAGCGAGATTAGCAGATTAGAAGCTGAACTGGAGAAGCTCGATAGCAGGAGAGCTGAGCTAAGGCAGAGCATTGAAAACGCTAAGAAGGAGTACAATAGCAGGAAACTTCAGCTAGATCAGATTACGCGCTTAAAAAACGAACTTAAAGTTCGCGAGGACGAGTTGAACTCGTACATGGATTACCTCAGCAGACTTAAGCAGGAGGCTAAGGCGATAGACATCGTCAGAGCAGAGTGGGAACGCGAAGAAGTAATCAGGAAAATAGAGGAGATCAGGGGGTCTATTCAGAGTGTTCAAAATGAAAAAAGAAGTCTCGAGAAGCAACTTGAAGATCTTGCAAAGTTGCGTGGTAACCTCGAAGGAGAGCTGAAAATCATTGAAAACCAGCTCAGAGAAGCCGACAATTTGGAGGGAGAGCTCTCGAAGAGTATAAGAAGGAGGGATAACTACAAGAGGCTTCAGTACATAATGTCCAAGTCTGAGGAGATCAATGAGCACATCAGGAATGAAGTAGTAAGGTTTCTTGCTAGGGGGTTCAAGGACGCATTTTCCAAGTACGTTAGAATACTAATGCACGATCAACCTCTAGAGGCAATAGTAACGGATGACTTCAGGCTAACGTTCAAGGTCCTCGTGGGTAACAGATCTTACGATATAAGGTCTCTAAGCGGGGGTCAAACCATTGCATTAAGCTTAGCCTACCGTCTTGCACTCAATGCCACGGTTAGAGCATACTCACCCCACTTGAAGGGAAGCGTTTTGATTCTGGATGAGCCTACAACAGGTTTTAGCAAAGAACTTGTGGATAGACTTAGAGAACTGCTGGAAGATTACGGTTCCACGAAGCTTGGTCAAGTCATTGTTGTTACTCACGATGAAACCCTCAAGGAGATAGGAGATTGCAAGATAAAGCTTGAACTGGATACTTTAAAACTCGAAACAAAAATCAGCTACGAGGAGTGCACGTACGGAAAAGAAGGTATCTCATTCGTTGAGTACAAGGAGTTTGTTGAGGGTATACTTAGGGGTAAATTCAAAGGTCCTATAAGGTTCGAGGCTGCTCAGCACTAGTTGTTTTTAGCCTAAATACGTAGGGAAGTAGCTCACTCAAGGATGTTACAACCCGCTTTCCGCTCCTCGCGCTGTAGAGTACAACTTTAGCCTCTGGATTGAACTCCGCGATGACTTGTCTACAAGCTCCACATGGAGGTAAAGGTTCATCCGTGTCAGCTACTATTACAACAAGTAATGGTTTTTTATCTCCACCAGTTACCATGGCAGATATAGCTGATCTCTCGGCGCATATCGTTAAACCATAGCTGGAGTTCTCAACGTTTACACCGTAGTACACCCTACCGCTCTCTGTTAGTATGGCTGAAGCAACGTGTATTCCACTATAGGGTGCATAGCTGTTGGAAAGCAGTTGTTCAGCTTCTCGTATAAGCTTCTCGACAATTCCTGGATCTAGGGTTTGTTTACTCAACAGGTTTAACCTCTAGTATGTAATTTTCCTCGTCTATTTCCCACTCCTCTACATAGCCTCCTAGGCTTCCAGCCCGATCCCTGTTGCTGGTTAATATGAGGTCAACGCTACGGGTTTCAGACATTATGTAGTTCTTTCTCAGTTCTATTAAGTTAAGCTTGTCTGGTGGTGCAATTATGAGAGTCTTGATCTTGGCTGTAAGCGGAAGGTCTAGTTTCTTCCTCATGACCTGTACTCTTCTAACGATGTCTCTGGCTAAACCATCCGCGAGTTCATCCAAAGTTAACCTTGTATCCAGGGCTACAACACCGTACTTAAAGTCCTCGACCAAGTAACCCTCTACATAGTAGGGTGTTATTTCCACGTCGTTCGCTGTTAAGACCACTTCTGTGCCGTTTACAATCGTTCTGTGGGATCCTGCTTCAATTATATCCCTAGCGATGAGATCACTATACTTCTCGAGGTAATCTACTAGATTCTTCATTATACTCTTGTACTTTGGTCCAAGAACCTTGTATACAGGTTTTACCTTGTATCTTGTTATCTCCTTTACTCTCTTGGATTCGTGAATGCTAACGGACTTAGCGTTACACATGTACTTAACAACGTTTAGGTATGTCTCAAGGGATTTTCTAGCCTTCTCGTTATCTGTGTAAACTATTAGCTCCTTAACGGTTTGTCTAAGTTTAAAGCCAGCGCGCATGCGAGCACTTGCACAGGCTTTGTATACTTCGCGAACAACCTCCATAGCTTCCTCCAAGTCTATATTAATGAACTGCTCGTCAGGTTCTGGGTAGCTAGTTAAGTGAATGCTTGGTTCTCCGTAGTAGTCTCTAAACATAGCTTGGTACAAATACTCGGATATGTGGGGGGTTATGGGTGCAAGTAACCTGATTATTCTATCAAGGACGTAGTATAGAACAGAGTAGCATGCTAATTTCTCTGGTACGTTCTCCTCGATCCATACACGCGGTCTAATTAGCCTTATATACCAATGACTCAGATCTTCGACGATGAACGTTCTTATGAGTCTAACAGCTTGCCCAATATCGTACTTTTCCATGTTTTCTGTAACTTTAGCTACTAAGCTATTGACTCTACTGAGGACCCACTTGTCTTCGGGGCTCAGGTAATTCGTGTACGCCGTGAGCGGGTTTTTAACAGGATCGAATTTATCCACTTCCATGTACATCTTCGCGAAGAGAGCTACGTTCCAGAGTATTGATAGATCACGCTTTGCTTCCTCGATCTCCTTCCACGAGAACTTAGCATCCTCCCAGACAGTATTGCTCAGCAACCACAGTCTCAGAGGGTCTCTACCAGCTTTCGCAATTGCTTCGTCCGTGCCAACGTAGTTTCCAAGGCTCTTGTGCATTTCTCTGCCTTGCTCATCCAGCATGAAGCCGTGCACTAGAACTGTTCTGTAGGGTGCTCTCTGGAAACCTATAACACCTGCTCTCAAAAGCGAGAAGAACCAGCCTCTTGTCTGGTCGTGTCCTTCAGCGATGAAGTCCAAAATAACCTCTTCCTCGCTCATTTTCTCGGGATGTCCTCTGGACGCGTAGAAGGATACACCACTATCGAGCCATACGTCAACAACATCGGGAACCCGTCTCATTTCTAAACCACAGTATGGGCATTTGAACTTCACTTGATCTATCCAGGGCTTATGCAACTCTGGAGGCCTTATACCGGATAGTTCTTCGAGTTCTCTAATGCTACCGACAACTACTCTGTGATTGTTGGGGCATTTCCATATGGGGAGCGGCGTACCCCAGTACCTTTGTCTGGAGAGAACCCAGTCTTGCAGATTTTCAACCATGTTGATTAGTCTTGTTAAAGCCCATGATGGAATCCACTCAACCTTCTCAGCTTCTCTTCTTATGGTATCCTTGAGCTTCGTAACTCTGATAACCCACTGCTTAGTTGCTCTGAGTACTATTGGTGTTTTACACCTCCAACATACAGGATATCTGTGAACAATAGAACTACTGTGTACTAACGCTCCGCGCTCTTTGAGGACGGAGATAATGTAGTTGTTTGCTTCTCTTACGTACATTCCTGAGAACACTCCTGCTTCGCTCGTAAACCTGCCCTCCTCATCAACGAGGCTGATCACGGCTTCGCTGAAATTGTTCTTGACAGCAACATCGTAATCCTCAAATCCATGAGCCGGTGCGCCATGTACTAGCCCGGTTCCCTCGTGCATTACAACGTACTCTGAAGACGTAACTACTCTGTGATACTTACTCAGGATTCTCTGAGCGGGAACTATGTCCTCGAGAGGACTTCTGTAGGTGTAAGCAGTAAGCTCTACACCGCGTTTTCTCTCCACGAGCCTGTAGGAATCAATACTAACGTCTCTCATTACTGCTTCAAGTCTCTTTTCCGCGAGTATCCAGTACTCACCGTTTACCTCGACTTTAACGTAGACCTCGTCGGGATGAGCCATAATGAAGGCATTTGCTGGAAGAGTCCACGGTGTCGTTGTCCATACAACTAGAAAGGTGTTCTCCTCTTCGTTAACAGGGAACTTAACGTATATGCTCGGGTCCTCGAGTTCATGGTACTCAACTTCGTACTCTGCAAGTGTTGTAGAGCACCTTGGACACCAGTACACGATTCTGTAGTCCTCTTCGAGTAGCCCGAGTTGATCAGCTTTCTTTATAAGCCACCATTCAGCCTCTATGTACTCATCCCTCATAGTTAAATACGGGTTCTCCCAATCCATGAATACTCCGAGCTCCTTGAACCACTTGGATAGCATAGAAACGTTCGTTAAGGCGAACCTCTTGCACTCCGAGATAAACTTCTCTACGCCAATGCGGGACTCTATCTCTTTCTTCGACCTTACGTTAAGCAGTTGCTCAACTTTTACCTCTATTGGGAGACCGTGACAGTCGTAACCGGGAGTATCTACAACGTTGAAGCCTCTCATTCTCTTGTATCTGAGAACAGCATCCTTTAACGACTTATTCCAAGCTGTTCCAATGTGCGGCACTTCGCTTGAGGGGTACGGAGGCCCATCGTTAAACCTGAATACTCTGCTACACCTGCTACTCTTCTCCTTAACTAGCGTGTAGATTTTCTTCTCGCTCCAATATCTCGAAACAGCATTCTCAACTGCGTGAGGGTTATATGCTCCCTTTACTTCCCACTTCATTTATATCACGTATATACTGTTCTACTAATGAAAACAGTGCTACTACCTCGATACATGTATCGCTAAGGATAAATAAAGATGCAGTTTCTTTGCATGCTTAGAATTCTAGCCAAGTACTGTGACTAGTACGGTTAAGACTAGGACTGCTAAGATTAAAGCTATCCTGCGCCACCCGAGCTTGACCAGTAGCTTCGCGTACGATAGCATAACGCTACTCGAAAGCTTCGATGAGCCACGTGCTCTACCCCTGAACAGGTAGGGTTCTTCGCATACTCTCGTGTTCCTGTGTGTTCCAAGGATTTCCACCAAAGCTTTAAACCCACGTGGTTCAATGGGTTTCCATGCCTCGGCAACTTCTCTCCTAAGCGCAAAGAACCCGCTTACAGGGTCTTTGACCCTCGAGCAGTTGGGAACCAGAATACGTGCTAGGAGAACAGCACCAGTCGATACTAGTTTTCTCACTGTACTCCAGTTTTCAACGCCTCCACTTGGACAATATCTTGATGCAACCACAATATCGCATGTTCTGGTTCTTTCGACAAGCCTGGGGATGACTTCTGGGGGGTGTTGTAGGTCAGCGTCCATAACCACGATTACTCTACCGCGCGAGGCTCTCATACCATCGTAGATCGCTGAGGTAACTCCCAGCTTGCCGGGTCGCTTCAAGACTCTCACAGGGTATTTCTCCGAGAGCTTCTCAGCAACCTCCGCTGTACCATCTGGGCTGTTGTCATCCACTACTACAACCTCGTAGCTGAACAAACCCCTGAGCTTCTCATCAATGAGCTCGAGAAGCCTGGGAACATTCTCCCTCTCATTATAGGTAGGAACTACGATACTCACCTCCACCAACGAGAACACCCGCTGAATCTCCCGATTTTTCAGCTAGGTGCTCGTTGTTTTATTCCAACTTTAATGAGCTAAAGGTTGCCATCTTCTTGACTCCAGCTCCTTGATGGCGATTGAAAGGTATGCTAGAGCTTGGTTGCGTCCCATTAGAGCTAGTAGTGGAGCGATTCGTGGACCACTGCTTCTTCCGCATATCAGCATGTAGAGGTACTCGTAGAACGCCCTGATCACATCGGGGGTTAACTTCGATGTCACTTTGACCAGGGCTTCTTTGATGGATTCCTCAGTCCAAGCTTCCAGCGAGCTCAGGTTCTCGTAGGTATGCTTGAAGAGCTCTTCGTACTCGCTTGGTATCTTTCCTGCTATCCACCTGGCTTCCTCCAGGGTGTTCAACGTTACTATCAACTCGCGTGGACCATACCTATGAACCCAGTTGAGAGCTCTGGGCAGAGTTTCCAGCACTCTCCTCAAACCGTACTCAGTTGGAGCATCTGGTAAATGTCCAGTATTCTTCAGCCTTACTATGGCCTCGGTGGTCCACAGCTCGCGTGGAACAAGCTGACTTAGTATTGCAAGGTGAAGGTAGGGAACCTGCTCCGGTGGTTCACTCGGTGGACCTCCACGCGGGTAGCTAAGCTCATAGCTTCTAGCCAGGAGAACCCTCTCCTCCTCGCTGGCGGATTTCTCCAGCCCATAGTACACTCTCTCGGCTCTGTAGTACAGGCTGTAGTAGTTGGGTACCTCGTGTAATCCAACAGCAAGCTTCTTGAATGGTGGAGTTCTCAGAACCAAGAACCTGAACACGTGGGGATGCGCTACCTCGAGCCACTCTCTCGGAGTGAATCCGAGAAAATCACTACTACCCATGTCTACGACTTGACCATTCGGTTGCTTTAGTTCAACCCACTCGTAGGGTAGTCCCTCGGGTGGTTTGAACACGTAGACGTTGACAGCTAGATCCACACAACTGTCTCTGCTACCACCGGGCATTGCATGGTCCTTGCCGAAGGGCTCAAAATCAACCCCCAGAGTCCACCATACACCGGTCCACTCGATTCTCCACATCAGCTTACCGTTCTCCAGCGAGGACACTCCTCTGTGCCCACAGCTGGTGCAAACGTACTCCACATGGTCTTCGTCAACTATTCTCACAGCTTCCGTGGTATCTATTCTTCCGCACTTCTCGCACACAGCTTCAAACGGTATCCAGCCCTCCGGGTAGGGTTTTCTGCCTCTGTACTTGTTCAGAACTCTGCGTACCTCCTCTCTCTTCTCAAGGGTCGACTTAATGAACTCTCCAAGCTTCCCCTTGTACAACTCCGTGGTGGTTACAACCTCTATTTCACCATCCGTGAACTCCTTGATGAAAGGCCCAAAGTCCTCCCAGTAGTGCTCAACCCAGTTTGAGTGGCAACCATAGGGATCGGGTACTCTTATCAACGGCCACCCAGTGTACCTTTTTCCCTGCTCAGGATCCCTGAAGGTACTTACTTGTGCCTCCTTACCCTTCCAGGCGTCCTGCGTGTAGAGAGTTAAGTACTGCTTTATCCTCAGTCCTCTAGCTGTGAGTATTCGTCTAAGTGTTTCACCGATTATGATCTCTCCGCGTAGTCTTCCAACGTGCTGTAGTCCGGAGACCGAGAGTCCTCCGTTGAAAACGTACACTTCCTTAGCTCCTCTGCTCGTGAGCTTTTCGTAGAGTTGATCAGCGAGTTCATCGATCCAGTGCTTGACCATGGTTAAACAACCAGGCTTTATCGCTAAGAAATATACACCCGTTAATACTTTTAAGTTTCCTGGTACCTTATCAACGAGAAGACGCAAAAACAGGTGGAACATTGAGTTCCAAGAAACAGGAGTTCATGGAGTGGCTCAGAAGTATTGAGAGAAAATGGCAGAAGATATGGAAAGAGATGCGTGTGTTTGAAGCAAATTTGGAGCCTGATAAACAAAAATTCTTCATAACCGTTCCATACCCTTATGCTAATGGTCCACTGCACATTGGTCATGGAAGAACCTACACAATTGGTGATATTGTTGCAAGGTACAAAAGGCTCAGAGGCTTCAACGTACTATTCCCCATGGCATTCCACATAACTGGTACACCAATAGTGGCTTTCTCGGATATGATCAGCAGAGGAGACGAGAAAACAATATCGCTGTACACAGAGTACGTAAAAATGTACGTTGAGGACGAGAACAGAGTCAAGGAGATCTTAGAATCATTCAAGAACCCTCTCAACCTCGCAGAGTTCTTTGCTGAGAAGATTCAGAGGGACTTTGAAGAGCTTGGCTATAGCATAGATTGGAGAAGAAAGTTTCACACGGGTGAGCCGATATACAACCAGTTCGTAACATGGCAATTTTACAAACTTCTGGAAAAAGGGCTAATTACGAGAGGAGATCACACAGTAACCTACTGCCTACTTCACCAGCAACCAGAAGGCGAAGATGACATACAGGATGCAGACGTAAACCCCGTGGAAATCCTAGAATTCACAGCCGTAAAGTTCAAGCTTGTTGATACGGGAGAAAACCTACTAGCTGCAACACTACGACCCGAAACACTATTTGGTGCAACGAACATCTGGGTGAACCCTGATGCAGACTACGTTGTCTTCAAATGGAACGATGAAAACTACATTGTTAGCAAAGAGGCGCTAGTGAAGCTTGAGTACGTCTACGGAAGTGAACACGAGATAACTGTTCTCAGAGAGTTCAAGGGTAGGGAACTGGTTGGCAAAAGAGCAGTGTCTCCTCTCGGTGAAGAACTGTTGGTGCTTCCAGCATGGTTCGTTGACCCGGACAACGCAACAGGCATAGTATACTCTGAACCCAGCGATGCACCGTACGACTACGTTGCACTACAGGAGTTGAAGAGAAACCCTGAGCTTCTTAGAAGCTTTGGTTTGGATCCAGAAGTCGTCAAGACAATAGAACCAAGGAAGATAATACGGGTTCCAGGTTTAGATGATCATCACGCGAAGATAGCTGTTGAGAATGCAGGAATAGTATCCCAGCACGATCCCAGGTTGGATGAGGTCACAGCTGAGGTTTACCGCGAACAGTTTTACAACGGAATCATGATTGTTGATCACCCGGAGTTCAAGGGTCTAACAGTAAGGGAGGCTAGAGACAAAATAAAGAAGATGCTCTACGAGAATAACATGGCATTACCCTTCTTCGAGCTGAATAGGAAAGCCAGGTGCAGAGCTGGTGGAAGAATAGTTGTAGCGAAGATAAAGAACCAGTGGTTCATAAACTACAACGTTGACTGGCTGAAGAAGATAGCCTGGGAATGGCTAATCAACGATCGCGTAAAGATTACTCC
>JAWAHD010000038.1:5297-10436 GCA_038889555.1 Desulfurococcaceae archaeon | reverse complement strand
GGTACTTCTTAGCTCGTGACTACGAAGCTATATGGTTCTACTCAAAGGAGAACAAGGTACCCTATGAGCTTGCACTACTAACAGCTAAGCTGGGGAGACTACCGGTGGTTAACTTCGCTGCTGGTGGCATTGCAACACCTGCTGATGCAGCATTAATGATGTGGCTTGGTTCAGACGGAGTGTTCGTCGGCTCCGGCATATTCAAGAGCCAGGACCCGGAGAGCAGAGCAAAAGCCATAGTACTGGCTACATCGTTCTACGATGATCCCGAGACGGTTGTTGAAGCCCAGAAAATGGTGTCCGAGAAGTACTCTATGCTCGGTATTGACATTAGAACGCTGAAACCCGAGCAGTTAATGCAGGTCAGGGGCGAGTAGGAATGGTCGTAGTGGGGGTTCTCGCTTTACAGGGGGATTTCCTGGAGCACTTGGAGATCCTGAGAGAACTAGGAGTGGAGACCAAGACGGTGAAGAAACCCGAAGACCTCTCCGCAGTAAGCGCTCTGATAATACCAGGTGGTGAATCAACGACTATTGGATCACTACTGGCAATCAAGGGTCTCGGCGATCACCTGGTTAAGCACATAGAGAACGGCTTGCCCGTTATGGGAACATGCGCTGGTGCAATACTACTGGCACGAAAAGTCGTTGACAGGGTTGTCGGTGAAACGGGTCAGTACACGCTCAAGGTCATGAACATAAGTATTGTTAGGAACATATTCGGCAGGCAGAGAAACTCCTTCATAGCCGACGTAGAAGTGGAGAACGTGGGGGTAGTGAAAGCTGCTTTCATCAGAGCACCAGGTATAGTTGACGCATGGACGCCCGCAAGAATAACGGGCTACGTAGATCATCCAGCAGTTGGAAGAGTTGGTGCTGTAGCTGAGCAGGACAACATGCTAGCTCTAACGTTCCACCCCGAAATAACAGGTGACAAGAAGATATACCAGTACTTCATATCGAAGATCAAGCGGTAGAATGCGTCTTCGAAAACAACGATGATCCCGAGCTCGCAACAAGTCTTTCCAGTTCCGACAGGAACTTCTCGAACAACTCTTTTTTCACGCGTGCACCAGCTGCGCGAGGATGTCCGCCTCCGTTTACACCTAGCTCTCTACTGAGAATTCTAAGTACTCTGTTCAAGTCTATGCCAGGTTCTGAGCGTAGGCTCATGACGTACATTTCCTTCCGCTCTTCAATAGCAATGCCGACCTTTGCTCTTCCGTAGACCCTAGCGTAGTTTGCAGCTCTGCCCACGCTACCCGGTGGGTTTAGAACATAGGCTACTAAGCCGCGACTTACAACGTTCTCCTTGACCCATAAACGTAGCTTTTCGTCTTCAGTAGCTTGCTTAAGGCTTCTTTCAACGAGTTCGGTCATCGTGCTCGGCAAGCTGTTTTTAGAGAGGTGCTCTACAACGCGTCGTTTAAACTCGTAATCTCTTCTAGCACCCTCCAATCCCTGTATTAGAATTCCAGCTTCCAGGTAGACTGATCTTTTATCCCAGTTGTCAAGCTCTTGCTTAACCCACGGTGTTTCATCGAGGTAATCACCGATGGCACCGTACAACGCTATTCTTGCGTAGTCGGATCCGAGACCCATTTTGTGCAAGTACCTGTAGGTGAGTTCAGATGCTGAGCAACATGTATCGTAAACAATATCTATGTTCAAGGTTAGTCTGAGGTCCTCTGGTAGTGGATGATGATCCACGTACACTACTTTAGCTCTATTAGCGAGAGTGCTAAGGTTATTTAGTATTTCCGTAGCGTGTAGTTCATTAAGTGCTACATCGACAATGAACACTACTTCATGGTCTTTCACGAACTCCTTTAAATCGCTCAGTAGACCAGCCGGATGTGTAAAAACAACCTCAACGCTATATTTCAAATTACCGAAGTACGCTTTAGCCAAGGATGCTGAAGCTACTCCGTCACTGTCTCCATGCGCAAGAACAATGCACTTCAAGCACCCACCATGGTTCAGTACAAGGTGCCCGGGTTATAACAGTAGCAGGAAGAAAGAGTACGTGGAGAACGCTTATGCTGTACTTTCTAGCATTAAATCCTTTTAAACTCATGGTGACGTGAGATCACTAAAGGTGGAGCACGTGAAGTTGTCCATGTCTGCTGTGCTGGTTGCGTTACTCATAGTACTGTTTGTGGTTGCTCCAGTAGCATACAGCGAAGTTGCAGGAGTAAGCTACATTGTATCCTACAGTATCGTGGATGATACTGGTTTTCTGGTAGTTGAGGTGAACGTAACTGAGACTAACTGTCTTGCCTACTATATTCCTGTGAACATACTGGATGAGCAAGCCGTAGTTGAATTCCTAAACTACACTAGCACTGGTACGGGGGTTGTCGGTGTCAAATACGACGGAGAGCAGGGGCTCGTAGAGCTTATCGCCTGCAACCCGGGTACTGTGGAACTACTGTTCTCCGTGTCGAATATTCTCGAAGAGCAGAGTCTTGGAACCTATTCACTCTTCGTGGATACATCGGTTCTACGAAACTACGGTAACGTAGTATTTGAGCTGAGACTCGGTATTCCAGTGAACTTCGAGGTATCGTTATCTGGTGGTACCGTTGTTGAAGCTGTATACGAAGATCAGGGTATTCTAAGGCTTAGAGGCACAGGGTTATCCATGATCACGATACTCATACCACTCGAGGAGGTAGAACAAACACCTACATCAACACTAACACCTACGGCTCAACCTCCACGCGCCGAAGTACCATTTCTCTACATCGCTTTAGCGGTTATCGCAGTAGTCATCGTAGCAGTAGCTGTTATCCTAATCACTCGTAGAAAGTAGTTTACGAGTACCTCGCAAATCCTCCGATGATTTTCATTTTAACCTTCAGGCGGATTTTTACTTCGATGTGCGCGCTTACCCTGAAGTGGGCCCGCGGGGATTTGAACCCCGGACCTCCGCCGTGTGAGGGCGGCGTCCTACCAGGCTAGACGACGGGCCCACCAATCCACGATATACTATTGCAGCACTTAAAAGCATATTAAGAGCTTGTTCTTTTCAAATTTTAACCGGAGTACCCGGTGGTTACTTGAAGATTAAAGCTAGGTTATAACTGCTAAGGCTTCTCCAGAGAGCTTATTTGCTAATATGTCGAAGCGCGATGCCGATCCTCTGGTTCTGTATGTTGATAGAGACGAGTAAAGCAAACTTTACTTCGTAGCATTTCACTCTCGTATGGGCCAGAGTGATGCGTTGAGTAAAGCTGTGAAAAACCTTAGAGGCAAAGAGAAGACAAAGATCATTGCATTGAAGGAGTTCAAAAACTCAACGAGCTACTTTGCTTTAGCTTTGAAGGATTCCTGCGAGTTCCTTGAGCTACTTACCTTGTACAACGTGAAGCTCGTTGTCCCATATACTATTCACAGAGGGTTTCGAAAATTCTGCGTAATTGGGTACGCTACCAACATCGAAAAGCACCTCGATAACTATGGCGAGAAAAACGTGCACGTAAAGAATTCGGGTCTTCAACAACGCTTCGTGCAAACCTTGATCACTGAACTACACAACATACTGTTATCTGAGTTAACACCACGAGAAATACACGTGCTTTACAAGGGTTATGCAACAGGGTACATTGTACAGTCGATAAAACGGAGGACTTAACGTCTTCACGAAGACTATTGATGCCTCTAAGCCAACTGCTTACATAACCCTTAAGAAGGCTATTGGTAAAGTGCTCAGAAAGATCTTCGAGGAAGCAGTATAGGTTATTATCAAAACCGTATTTTACGATGCTGTTTTAACTCTCAAGTGATGAAACCAAGGATGGTATTTTCATGTGAGAATAGTGTCGATCGACGTTGGTACATCGTACATTAAGGCTGCATCTAAGGTGTTCAATGAGCACGATAAAGCCCTTGAAGAGGCTTTCTCGAAGTGTGACATAGTGACACGTCACACACCACTAACTGAGGTAGCAAGAAGAATGGACTACGCTGTCGTAGAAGCTATTGAAAACTGCTTACAGGGGGAACCAATAGATGGCGTATTAGTGTACCCTGAACGTAGAAGAGAAATAAAGCCTTAAAGTTTTTTGATTTTCACAGCTCTTTCTTCCTCCACCCAACTAGACTCCATTAAGGGAATACTGTTGTGTGCTTTGCATTTACACGATCGTTCCGCGAGTTGGAACGATCGGGGACGGTTGAACCGGGTGTTTTAGCGGTTGTTCCGAGTTGTTCCTTATTTTTAACGATGACCGTAGCTTTTCCATGGGTGAGAAGGATGAGGTATCTGGGTTTAGTCGTTGTAGCCGTAGTAGCAATTGGATTAATGGTACCACTGGTTGTAGCCGCGGAGGAGGAGCCACCAAGGGAGCTACCAGAGCTAGTCACGGTGAGAGGTGGATGGGCTCGGTTTAAGCCAATAGTGCTGAACTACACGGTGGCTGTTGAACTAGCATATGTTATCAGGAACTTGACCTACAGCCTCTACACGTGGGAGGTATCCTACAATGTGAAAGCTGCTGAGGTTCACCTGGGCAAAGCTGACAACTTCCTGAGCAGAGCACTGGAGCTCGGTGAAACAGCACCGCGGAGAGCTGCTGTGTTCGCCTTCTTGGCTGCTGTTCACTACAGTCATGCTCCAGCCTTGGCGAACCCTGTTCTCGGGAAGGTGATCGACGAGAACCTGGGTGAGAACTACACAGTAACAGAGCAAACGGTTGAAGCCGTTGTCAGCGTATCGGGTGAGCTCAGAGAAATACTCGTGAACGCCGTTGAGAAGGCGAAGGAGTACGGTGTAAACACCACGCTTGCTGAGAAGCTACTTGCACTCGGAGACGCCAGGATCGAGAACGCAACACAGTTGCTCATGGAGGGTAACGTAGAGCAGTCCTTCAGGTACGCTGTCTCCGGGTACAGAGCGTACGTTAGAGCGTACAACGCACTCGTGAGAACAGCGTTCACCAAGTACGTCAGGGAGGCTGAAGCTGGCTTGGTTAGAGGACTCGTGGAGCAGGTGAAACCACCTGCGAGAGCTCTGCTACCACATCTACCCGTGAGGATCAGGGAGATGGTTAGAGAAAGAGTTGAAGCTGGACAACTCGTAAGCATCAGCGAAGTTGTAAGAGTAGCTAGAGAGCACGCTGAGAGGGTTAGAGAGCAG
>JAWAHD010000038.1:0-5198 GCA_038889555.1 Desulfurococcaceae archaeon | reverse complement strand
CTCTGCTACCACATCTACCCGTGAGGATCAGGGAGATGGTTAGAGAAAGAGTTGAAGCTGGACAACTCGTAAGCATCAGCGAAGTTGTAAGAGTAGCTAGAGAGCACGCTGAGAGGGTTAGAGAGCAGGTTAGAAGCATGGAGAAGGAGAACCTGAGGTTGGTCATCAGGGAGAGAATCGAGAAAACCGTGGAAGCACCTGTGCAACGCGAAGAGCTCAGGAGACTCGCAGACGAGATCGTTGAAAAGGCTTTCATGGAAGGCTACAGAGGAGTAGAACTCGCGCAGAGAGTCCTTGAGCAACTCAGAGAGAAGCTAACGGAGAGAATTGGTGAGAGGTCAGAGCAGATCATTAGAATACCCGCATTCCCCGAGAAGCCGCGAGCACCCGTAACACCTCCGATAACTCTGCCGATTACGCCACCCCGTTAGCAAAGTCGTCGTTCAAAGTCAGTCTTAAACCCAAGGTTTTTTAACTATTCATTTTTTTCCAAATTTTTAATCATCGCTCATTGTCTTTTCCTGGCCTCTGCTCTCCCGGGATAATAAGCTAAACCCTAATTCATAGATGATTGGTTGTTGCGCATGGGTTCGCTTGCAGTTGTTAACGGAAGAATATATGTGTCCTTTAATCCCCTTAGAGTGGTTGATGGTCTACTAGCCTTAAACGGAAAGGTGATTTACACTGGTTCGAGCGATTTCGTGAAAGAGATGGCAGGAAAACTTAATGTTCCCCTGTTGAACCTAGCTGGAAGAGTTGTACTACCGGGATTCGTGGATAGTCATCTTCACATTGATAGTTTGGGGTTAAGTCTTGTAACCTTGGACCTTCGCGGTGTTAGGAGTATAGGTGAATTAAAGAAGAAACTTAAAGAGTACGCTATGCAGGCTAAAACAACCTGGATCCTAGGGCATGGATGGGATCACGAGGTTTTCGAGGAGAGGAGATGGCCTACCAGGTGGGATATAGACGAGGTTGTTCCAGATAAACCGGTTTTACTGACAAGAATATGCCTTCACGCTGGCGTTGTCAACACTGCTGCTATCAAGGAAACAAATCTGCTGAAGCAACCCTTGGTGGGTGCAGTTAGAGACGAAAAGGGAGAAGTAACCGGTGTACTACTTGAAGATGCTTTGAAGCACGTTCGCGAACACGTTAAGAGAGAGATGAAAATCGAGGAGATCGTTGAGCTCGTGAAAACAGCACAGTACCATCTTCTGTCGAACGGTGTTACAACTGCAGGTGTTACCGGCTGTGGTTTTAAAACGTTGAAAGCCCTGTTTGAGCTTTGGCGTCGAAGAGAACTGCGAGTTAGGTTCAGAGTCTACGTTTACCCGTGGGACAGCGAGGCTTCCCTGCTTGAACTACTGTTAAATCTGGGTGTTAGAACTGGGTTCGGTGATGAGCACTTTAGGATTCTGGGGGTAAAGATGTTCATGGATGGTTCTCTCGGTGCGAGAACAGCTTGGCTTTCTTCACCCTACTTTGATGACCCCTCCACCAGCGGATACCCTGTTATCCAGGTTGACGAGCTCGCTAGAACAGCTAGACTAGTCGATGAGCACGGTCTTCAGCTTGCAGTTCACGCTATCGGAGATAAAGCCGTTGAAGCAGTTTTAACGGTCTTCCGTGAACTCAGAAACTACAGGTTGCTACGACACAGAGTTGAGCATGCATCACTTGTCAGAGAAGATCTGCTACAATACATCTCGGAGCTTAAGCCCCCAATAGTGGTTCAACCCAGATTTATAATCTCGGATTGGTGGGCTATCAGAAGACTCGGTGAAGGGAGAGCGAGATGGCTCTATTGTTTCAAAACACTCCTAGAGCGTGGTGCAAACATAGCATTCTCAACGGATGCACCCGTAGAACCTGTTAACCCCTGGGAAACAATCTACGCAGCTGTTACTCGGGGTAAATACGAAGCTGTCCCCTTCTACGAGCATACGAAACAAGAATCACTGAGTGTACAGGACGCTTTACATGCCTACACTGCTGGATCAGCATATGCTCTTCATAGCGAGCATGAGCTAGGAACACTGGAACCCGGTAAGCTGGCTGACTTCGTTGTGGTGGACAAAGACCCGCTCAGCGTAAACCCGCTCGAGCTGAGAAGCATTAGAGTACTAGAGGTTTACGTTGGCGGTGAAAGAGCTTGGCCTCCGTGAAAACTAAAAGAGAGATCGTGGATGGTGTTGAAGTCGAGGTTTTAGAGTTCAAAGACACCGTTGAATCCGTGGAGAAAGCGTCCAACCTCAGTGGTGAACCCCCAAGCAGTATTGTAAAAACAATTGTACTGAAAACAGGGAACAGGTACATCATAGCTCTGGTTAGAGGAGACAGAAGAATAGACCTGGGAAAGGCTCGGAAAATGCTTGGAGGATACGTTGAACTAGCCAAGCCTACCGAGGTGTTATCGAACACGGGTTTAGAACCAGGTGCTGTTACACCTGTATCTCCTACTATCAAAGGCTTCAGAGTTATAGCAGATCCTTTAATCATGGAGAAGAAGTACGTGCTTTGCGGTGGAGGCAATGTACGGAGGCTTTACAGAGTTAAAACGGTTGATCTAGTTAACTACCTGAAACCGGAGTTCATAGAAATCTTCAAGTAGAACTAAACCTTATAGGAGTAGTGCATGCAGAAGAAGTCTAAATGTGAATGTGAAGAGGAAAAACGTTTGAAAAAAGAAGTTTAACCCGGTAGTAGTCCCTCCTCTTCTAGTTTATCGGCTAGCCACTTTAAGTCTAGTTCTTCGAGTTTAGCTCTGGTAGGTCTTCCCCCTATCCAGCCTCTGGCTTCGTAGTACTCTGGTAGCATCTCCTTTAGTCTTACAACGTGTCCTTTGCTTGGTCCCTCAGGCATTGGTTCTTCCAGTAGTCTCTTTGGTAGTGTATCGTACTCTTCTCCATCACCGAAGGCTATAATGTTGAATGCTCTCTCAGCGTTGTATATTCTTTCACCGATCTTCGTGAACTCCTCTGGAGTGATACCCCATCCTGTTACAGCTGCCACCTGCTCTGCGAGAACATCAACGTAGTAGGCGAACGTTACGAACTTGCAAACCACCATTGAGTCTAATGCTGCGAACGCATCCTGCATCTCCTTGACCAGCTTACCCTTACCCTTGGTTTCAAACCTGTCTGCCTTTACGGGTGTACCCAGCACCTCGGGGGCTATTAAGTAGGCTCTTAGGTGGCATCCTCCGCGGTTGCTTGTAGCATAAGCTAATCCGTGTCCCTGTACTCCGCGTGGATCGTAGGCTGGTAGCTCTTGCCCTCTAACGACCATAGCTAGCTCAGGTGCTCCGTACTTGGTTGCTAGTCTCAGTGCTCCCTCGGCTAGGTCATCACCTATACCAGACCTGTAAGCTGTTCTCCAAGTTAGCTCAACTAGTGTTTCACCACTACCCCAGGTGGCCTTTAGTCCCCTAAGCTTCTCCGGTGGTATCTTGCCCTTTTCAACCAGCTCTAGGAAGGTACCAATAACGTGGCCCATGGATATTGTATCTAGTCCTAGCTCGTTGCAGAGGTAGTTGGCTTTTGAAATAGCCGCGAGATCATCTGTTCCCGTCTGCGCTCCCAGGGCCCACACCGTTTCGTACTCTGGTCCTCCACCCTCACCGGTGAACGGGGGTTTGGTTATCCTCGTGTACCTAGCACAGCCGATGGGGCAACCCCAGCATATCTCCTCCTTCTGCAGCTTCCAGTCCATGATGTCTCTTGCTATGGTTTCTCCGCTGGTTTTATCAGCTGTTGGGAATACACCAGTCTGGAAGTTCCTTGTTGGGTATATGCCGTGAGCGTTAATGATGTTAACCAGAATGGCCGTTCCGTACTTTGGTAGACCCTCGCTGGTGACAGGTGATTTCCTGATGAGCTCCATAGACTTCTTAACTACCTCCCTGAAGACCTCCTCCTTGGCGATCGGTGGCTTCATGTGTCCTCTAACAGCTATCGCCTTAAGGTTCTTACTGCCCCATACAGCTCCGTGGCCTCCACGTCCTGCTGCTCTGCTCTTGTCGTTAATTATGCAGGCTATTCTAACGAGTCTTTCACCAGCTGGTCCTATGCATGCTACCTTAATGTGCCTTGCTTCGTCTTTACCAACAACCGGCGTAAGCTCCTCCTGTATAGTATCCGTTGTATCGTGAACATCCTTACCCCATAGATGAGCAGCATCCCTAATCTCAGCCTTGCCATCGTGTATCCAAAGGTACACGGGCTTCTCGGCTTTACCCTCAATAATGATCGCGTCGAATCCAGCGAACTTGAGCTCTGGTCCAAACTTACCTCCACTATGAGAGTCATGTATGGTGTTTGTTAGAGGTGACTTTGTAACCGAGCACCACCTACCACTAGCAGGTATGCCTGCAACACCTGTCACAGGACCGGTTGCTACAATAGCCTTGTTCTCCGGGCTGAACGGATCAACCTTGGGGTTGACCTCTTTCAACACTAGGTATACTCCTAGACCACGACCACCGAGCCACTTCCTGAGAACGCTCTCAGGAGGTAGAGGCTCCACGTAGGTTTTTTCCCTGTAAAGGTCTACTCTTAGGATTCTTCCCATGTATCCTCCTAGAGGCAACCAGAACACCCATTTTTACTTATGAAGGTTAGGTATATAAGTTTCATCCGTGAGCACACTCCATGCTTATTAACCATGCCTCCTCATGTTGAACTACTCTGCAGAGTCAGTGGAGTGTTTGTAACTTTTCTTATTCTACGAATCTAGTGAGGCTTCTTTCTGGAGTCCGGTTCAATGTGAACTACGATGTCAATGTTGAGCTTGTTCTTGATCTCCTTCTCTATAGAGTCCACTACACTGTGAGCTTTTTCAATGCTCATACCGGGCGGTAGCTTTAGAACAATGTCTCCATGGTATACGTTCTCCGCTACTCTTCTAACTCTAACCCTCTCCGCTACTACACCGTAGTTTCTGAGAATGCACTCGAGTCCTCTAACAACCTCTTCTGGAGCTGCATCACTTACGTACGCTACAACTTCTTTGAAGCTCTTCGCGAGCTCTACGATTAGGTATGATAGTAGTGCTACTGCGCCTGCAAAGTCAACCAGGTAACTCACAAGTGCACCACCAAGGGCGGTGAGAACTGTCACGCTACTCTCTATGATTTCAATGACTGTGAACCTTGCGTAGTATACAGCTGTGCTACCTATACGCTTAGATACAGCTAT
>JAWAHD010000037.1:0-11292 GCA_038889555.1 Desulfurococcaceae archaeon | reverse complement strand
AAACAGATTGCTACTTTACTTGTGATTCAGCTTTTATGCATCGCTGTAGTATTAGTTTCCGTACCAGACATGTGGATGTTCGTGGGTACAGCGTCGTTAATGTTCTTGGTAGTAGCTACTCTTGTACAAGTAGTTCGTACTTTTTCACATTAATCAACCCTTGTATCACTGCATTTATATCCATTAACGCTTGAACTTACTGTAAGTTTCAATTAAGAGGCGGTAAACCGCAACGAGAGATAACGTAAGCGAACCAAGCGTGGACTTCGAAAATACTCGATCACCTGCCCATGGGGTGTTCTTGTGAACGTTGTTTCGTGTTGATCTTCCTGGGATTCTTGAACCGGAATAACAACTTATGAATCGGATGACTTAGTTCGCTTGTTAACACACTTCGTTAAAGCAAGGCTTTAAAGCGGTTGCGGGATCCTAAACGGGATATGGCTACACGGTGATAACATAGTATGATAGAAGTATGGGCTTACTGGACCCTGGGTTTAAGCATCTCAACAATTGCAGGAGCTTGGCTCGTGAAACGCTACCGCGATAGCTATGGGTACCCGGTGCTTGTAGCGCTATATGCATCGTTCATAGTAGTCTGCAACATGCTGGCATCAAGACTAGTAGAGTACGAGCTCCTGGGAATAGTAGTCGTTACCGCAGGTGCAACACTAATGTTCCCGTTCGTAGCTCAAATAGTGGACATGATAAACGAGGTTTACGGTAGAAGAGCAACCTACATGGCGATAATTATAACACTGCTTGTCAACGTAGTAGCTAGCATCATGGTTTGGCATGTTGCATCCGAGAAACCAGCTCTTGATGCCATGGGAGTATCAGACGTGTACGAAGAAGCTTGGAGATACTTCCTAGTTCCTCTTCCAAGAATAGTCTTTGCTAGCTACCTAGCGTTCTGGATAGCCAATACACTGGATGCCAAGATCTTCGCAGATCTCAAGAGGTACTTCTACACGAGGTACCGAGAAGCCTACAGGGATATCAAGACAATTACAACTTTCGTTCTAGTACGTAGTATTGCAAGCGACATAGTAAACATGGTGGTTGACAGCTTGATATTCTTCCCAGTTGCATTCGCGCTAGTTGTGCCATGGGAAGTCTTACCGGAGATAATAATGGGAGGAGCCTATGTTAAGATCGTAGTAGTAATGCTCATGCAACCGTTCTTAATTGCTTACAGATGGTTGATCAAAGACGTTAAAAGAGTAATAGACTAGAAGGAGAGTCCACATTAATTTTTAAGTAAACGACATCTTACCCATGAAGGGGTGGTCGTTGAGGATAACCATCAACGACGTAATCAATATACCCTACAACGCAGTCGTGGAAACTCTTACAGACTTCATCAGGAGCTTTGTAAACGGAATTGGAGCTGCTAAAGTTGTAATAGGGCTTAGTGGTGGTTTAGACTCTTCAACACTTCTTGCTCTACTTACAGAGGCTCTCTCCAGTGATAAGGTAGTAGCGCTCATAATGCCGGACTCAAGAGCAACTCCGCAGGAGGATGTTGAAGACGCTGTTAAACTAGCCGAACACTTCGGCGTGGAGTTTCAAGTGTTCTACATCGACAGAATAGTTGACGCGTACAGCGCAGTACCATTTGTAGAGGTCAGCGAGGACATATTTACAGGTAACCTTAGAGCAAGAGTAAGAATGAACATTCTTTACTACTATGCGAACAAACATGGTGCACTCGTAGCTGGAAGCAGTGATAGAAGTGAACTCTTGATCGGGTACTTCACTAAGTACGGTGATGGCGCAGCAGATTTCCTACCACTCGGGTGCTTGTACAAAACGCAGGTTAGAGAACTAGCTAGGAGAATCGGATTACCAGGTAGAATCGTCGACAAACCCAGTGCACCAAGACTCTTTAGAGGTCATACTGCTCACGGGGAGCTCGGTTACACCTACGATGAAATAGACCTAGCACTCTACGCGTTATTTGACCTGGGCTTAGGCATTGAAGAAGCAGTTGAAGCCACGGGTTTAACGTACGAGTTGTTTGAGAAAATCCTACGTATGCATAGGTCAAGCAGGCACAAGAGGATTACTCCAAAAATACCCGTGTTACCTTGGCTTCCACAGGTTCTTCGAGAGCTCTAACGGATATCTCCAAAGCCATGAACTTCTCTCTGCTTTGCACAGATGCGCCGTGGACGTACATAAGGAGTTTTCGAGGTGTCGGTAAGGTCATCATTGCTACTCGGGCATTTTCTAGTACAACGTTTACCTCGTACATCCCCGAGTGCAGTTGACTCGGTGTTTTAATGAGCAACCCTTTCCTATCTTCTACTACTTCGATCCTGTAGCCCAGTGGTTTAAATGGTTCTCCAATGATGATAACCCCTGGGTACTCGTACGTATATCTCGAAGTTTCCACGCTTAAATCTCCAGTTAAGCCTGTGCTCTTGCTGAGCTTTACAAACCCAGTGGTTATACCATGAATGAACATCTCGGAAACGCTGTACGGTTTCTCATCTACTACAACGATATTATCTCTTATCCTGATGTTTAGCAATTCTTACACCGTCTTCAACAATACTAGATACAACCTGAAGGTTAAAGGTGTGTTTTCAGCGAGTGATCTAATGGCCTGTAGGTGGTGCTACGCTATCTCTGATCTTTAGGAATGCACCTGTTCTCGGCTGGTATACTAATGCCGTAACCGTGCTGTTTTCCTCGAGTATACAACCCCAGAGTGTAATAGCACCCTTCTCCCTGCATAGAGTCAGGGCTGTTTCTTTGTTCACGGTTTCTCCTAGAACTTTAAGCTCTGTATCTACGATGTTAGTGAACCCTTGTTTTCCATGCTCTGAGAGAACTTCAAGTACTTGCGCGTAAGCTACAACAGCGTCACCGCATAAGCTGAAGATCGGTGATGCAAACTCGCCGTGGGGTGTGAAGGATAGAACAGGTCTTTCTCTTCTCAGAAGAGTGTTGTACTCTTCCACGCTATTAACAACTATGACATCGTAACCTCTACCCACCAGGGCTTTCACGATAGTTTTCTGAACAGGGTTTAAAGCCAGTACCTTGGATCCAGCCGGGTATCTCTCGGATAAAACCAGTGCTAGTTCACCCGGTACTAGGTATCCTGTAGATGTGCTGTAGACGGCTATCGAAGAACCATCGTGACTAAACACGGCTCCTACATCGGCTCCTATGGCATCAACTACTTTCTCAACATCCTCCATGAGCTCTACTGATGGATGTAAGCATGCTTTCAGGGTTACACCTATCAGCGTCTGATCTACTCCTAGGTCGCTGGATAAGTCCCTCAGGATAACATCTAGTGGAGTTAAACCAGGTCCCGCAACGGTGGTTATTTTAGCAGAGGACACAGCGTCTGATTTAACGAAGGATGATACAGCTGATGAGTAAAGTCTATGCATGTACTCTGCGTAGATGATCCAACCCACTCTCTCCGGTTCTTCAACTTCTTTCTCGGATTCACTCAAGATGCTCTCGAGCTCTGCTCCCCGAAGCTCATACCCAGGGGTTTTACACACTCTTATGACGATGTTTCCAGGCGTGCCTGGGTCCTGCTCAACCATGAACCCGTATCTTCCACCGAATCTCCTAATTGCATAGGATATTTCGCCTAGAAGCGACTCATGGAAGTCCATAACCTCTACTCCAGCACTCATTACACCAGCTGTGATAGCTCTTTTGAACATTCTCGAAATCGGTGAAGCATCTCTTCCACTGATGATCAAGCTTCCTGCTCCAGCGAGTTTACCCAGTGCAGCTCCTAGTCTAATGGCTTTTTCTAGTGTTAGGTCTCTGAAGGGTTTACCCTTTATGTGCATAAGGCGGCACCTCGCTACATGGTTCAAGTGATTTATTGTAGAGGTCGAGAGTTACACTACACCCTGTTCCAACAATCGATGATACTATCTTGACTGTTTGCTTTAACACAGCGTTGTTCATGATGATCGAGTCGTACACCTGGGCTCCTTCTTCCACGATGGTATTGTGCCATACAACACTGTACATTAATCTTGAACCCTTCTTAACAACAGCTCCGTTCTCGAGTACCACGTAGGGTCCTACAACAGCACCCTGCTCTACCACCACGTCTCTACCTATGAACACTGGTGGATACAAGGTACCCTCTACCTCGGCATTCCTGGCGAGGTAAACACCAGCTGAAACACTCTCTCCCCTCGGAGTCCAGTTCTTCACTTTCCCGCTCAGAAAATCCCACAAGGCCTCCTTGTAAACAGAGGGTCTACCGATATCGTTCCAGTAAGTGTTCTCGGGTGCTATCCATCCGTAAATTCTGTACCCAGCTTCCAGCAGGTATGGGAAAACATGCCTACCGAAGTCCATTAAACCCTGGTTACTCGCAAGTATATCGAGTATCTCTTTCTTGAACGCGTATATACCAGCATTTACCAGGTTGCTGTATAGGGATGAACCCTTAACCCGGTAGTGTGCTAGCGTTAGTAGATAAACTTCTAGAGAGCGGGGTTTCTCCGTGAAAAGGCTTATGAAACCGTTTTCATCAACGTACACCAGACCGTACGGTAATGGATTGTCGACCTGCTTGAGAGCAATGGAAGCTAACACACCTTTATCCCGATGCGCCTTAAAGAACTGGTTGAAGGGTGTATCGGTGACCACATCGCCCATTGACACGATGAAATCCGCCTTCAAGTGGTCAGCAACAAGCCTAACAGCGTCAGCGGTATCCTTAGAGTTCAATAGCAGAGGTTTAACATCGGGTTTTTTCTTAAAGTACTCAACTATTTGCTCACCAAGGTACTTAGCAGTTACAATAACTTCTTTGAAGCCCTCTCTCAGAAGCTTATCTACGATGTACTCTACAAGTGGAGAACCAGCGAAAGGTATTAGAGGCTTAGGCACCACTCTTGTTAGAGGATGGAGCCTTGAGCCAACGCCCCCCGCTAGTACCACGGCTTGAACCAAGCTTTACCTCCATAGTATCAATGTAATGCGAACTAGAATAAAAGAGTTAGCAAATAGTTTATCAACTGTTTTTAACTTGAAGTGGGCACCCTGAATAGCATGGTTTACTACAACTATTGTCCTCCTAGAGGAGATCTTCAAAAGCGTTCTCCAGGAAGTAGTCAGCATTCAATGGATTCTTCACAGTTCTGTGAGTACAGCCTTCGTCATCCTAGTGGAACTTATTGAAGAAGGTACTTTATATACGTTGGAGGATTTAGATATGTAAGGTACATAGTTTGTAGGTTTTTAAGGGATCTTACAAACTTACATGTATGGTGGTATTTGTGACCAGTCTAAGGGATGAAGTAGAGAAGGTAAAGAGCGCGATCGAGGAAGCCGTTGGTGAAGCTTTACAAGCACTTGACGACATTAAAAGAGAGGTTTCCACGTTCCTAGTGCATCCGAGAAGAGTTATGAAATTCTATAGAGAATTAGAGCACATCGTTGAATCTCTTGAAAGCGATCTACTGAGAGCTAGAGAGAAACTTAGAGACTTGCGTAGTGAAGCTGAAAAATCTCGTGATAAAGAAGCTCTTGATGCTATTAGAGATTTGGAGGAGAGAACAAATCATCTCATAAAGGAATTCAGTGGAAAATTTGAAGAGCTTGTAAAGTACGTAGAGGGAGTTCATCCAAGACTCAGGTTCAGGAGAGATTACTACTGGGTAACTTTGACGATGCTACCTCGAAGACTAGCGAGAATACTGGGTGAAGAAGTGGAAGGAATCGCCAGGCAAATAGAGGAAACCGTTGAACGAAGCATAGATGAGGCCAGAAGAACACTGGAAACAGCAACAACGGTTGTATCCTCGATTAGACTACGAGAAGAGGATGCTAGAATAATAGACGAGCTCGTGGACGCCGGCATATTCAGAAGCAGAAGCGAAGCTGTAGCGTTCTTCACGCATAAAGGTATTGAAGCCTCGAGAGAGTGGCTTGAAAAAGTCAAAGAACAAATTGAGAGGATAAAAGAGCTCAGAGACGAAGTCAGAAGAGAGCTGGAGAAAAGCGAGAAGAAGCAGTGATTCTAGTGTTTCCCCAGCGAATTAGTTTAAACCAACTATGCTCGAGCTTGGTTGATCAAATTAGTGTTCTCACCGGGTTTAACGCTTAGTAATGCATAAGACTGAAGGAACTTGTTTCATCTGCGAGCAGTCATAACAAAGATACATAGATCGATCACTCTTTCAACCTAGCTCTTTTCTCAGCACCCCCAGATCACCTCCGCTATTTACAACTTTTCGCTAGGAGCCAGACCTCTGATTGCACCCCTAGAACAAACCGAGCCCCTGTAGTAGCCTCCTAAACCTGATTAAAACTCTAGCTGTGCTAAATTCGAGGATAAGAGAATAAGAGATCATTAGTAAGCAGTTGTGCAGTGATCTCCTTTCCTAACTCTGTTCTCGGATTTCGGGAAATGGCAATACGAAGAGTTAGGTTCAGATGTTATGGATTAAAATGAGCAACGTTCATTGAGGTTTGAGCGTTTTTTAACTAGTACATATCTATTTATACTTGTAAGAATGGTATAGGTGGTTACTTATTGAAGCCTCTGGTGAAGATAAAACCAAGCTCACCGGATTCAAAGTCGAGGTTTTGGATTGAAGAGCACTACAAGTACGTTGCAACAACAACTCATGACCCGGAGAACTTGCCACTTGTTGTAGAAAAAGGAGAAGGAGTTTGGTTAATAGATGTTGATGGCAACAGGTACCTTGATTTCTCAAGTGGCATTAGCGTTTGTAATCTCGGGTATCCAACGCACCCTGAGGTTAAGAAAGCTGTCCTAGAACAACTCGAGAAGATTGCTCACGCGGCTGGAACAGACTTCTTCAACCCCTACCAAGTTGAACTAGCCAAGAAGCTAGCTGCAATCGCTCCTGGGAATATGCCGAGAAAAGTGTTCTTCTCGAACAGCGGCACGGAAGCCAACGAAGCTGCTATAAAACTCGTAAGACAGGCGACTGGAAGGAAATTTATCATAGCTTTCTACGGCGGCTTCCACGGAAGAACCATGGGTTCGCTAGCTGCAACAGCTAGTAAGAACGTGCAGAAGAAGGGTGCATTTCCATGGATGCCTGGCGTAGTTCACGTGCCATTCCCTAACCCCTATAGAAACCCATGGCATATCGATGGTTACGAAAACCCGGATGAGCTGATAAACAGGGTTATAGAGTTCATCGAGGACTACGTTCTGGATAAGCTTGTTCCACCCGACGAGGTTGCAGCCGTGATCTCTGAGCCCATACAGGGTGAAGGTGGATACGTTGTACCACCTAAGGGTTTCTTCAAAGAGCTGAAGAAGTTGCTGGATAAGTACGAAATACTGTTCATCGATGATGAAGTTCAAATGGCTCTCGGAAGAACCGGGAGAATGTTTGCTGTAGAGCACTTCAACGTAGCTCCGGAGGTGATAACACTAGCGAAGGCTCTCGGTGGAGGAATTGTTCCAATAGGTGCAACTCTGTTCAGAGCAGACTTGGACTTCAAGCAACCTGGAGTTCACAGTAACACATTCGGAGGACACGCCTTAGCTTGCGTAGCAGCATTAGCCACCGTAAACGTGGTGGAGAAACTGCTACCTCACGTGCAGAAGCTTGAAGGACTATTCAAGGATGAATTGACGCCTCTCAATGATAAGTACGAGAAAATTGGCGATGTGAGAGGTCTAGGACTAGCATGGGGCGTTGAGTTCGTAGCTGACAAGAAGACGAAGAAGCCTGATCCATTGATTAGGAACAGAGTCATTAAAACAGCACTTGAGAACGGTCTTGTTATGCTACCCTGTGGCAAAAACTCCGTGAGGTTGATACCTCCATTGGTGATCACTGAGGAAGAAGCGAAAACAGGGTTAGAGATATTCAAGAAGGTTGTTGCAGAGGTAGCCGGTTAGCTAAAGGAGCAGTCTCAGTAGGGCGGTAATCACGAGCGCGATTGCTACAGCGATGGATACTTAAACGACTAATCTACTCCAGTTCACTCTTCTAGCTTTTTCTACCGGTTTTAAAATCTCCTGTTCCGCGGTTTCCTTTCTCTCTATTCTGAACGTGGGTTCTCTGGAAACCTCTGGTAGACTACCTATGCATCCGATCCCTCTCAGAACACCTATGAGTAGATCTGCGTAGTCGTACAGAGACTTGAAGCGTGGATCGCTTGTGACCATCTTCTCAACCATGTCAACGAAGCATGATAGCTTTGAAAGTTCTTCTCTTAGCATGAGGTGGTTGAGAGGGCTTTTTCAAAGCAGGATTTAATGCAAGAGGAGTCTCCAAGGCACTCGTCCTGTATATCATAGAGAAGAGATGATAATTTAACAAGGAATCCGTCAACGCTTCTAACGTACTTGAGTTCGTTAACTGTTAATCTTATTTTCTCCTCGAGCCAGAAATCCAGGGGTCTTCATCTTAACACCCGTGTTACTTTAAGACAACTCTATGCTTTCTTGCTATTACAATCCCCATTAGTGTTAGCAGAGGAATGTACTCAAGTCTACCAAGGTACATTAGCGAGATCAAAACAATCTTAGCACTCAATGGAATGTACTGAGACGTTACTCCGGTTGATAATCCTACAGCGCTTGCAGCTGAGGTTGCTTCGAAGAACGCGTCGACGAAGTCTATACCCGGTAGAATAGCTTTGATCAAACCTGCACCTAGTAGTACTATGAACAGATGAACGAACGCGAACAGAACGGTTGACGACACCTCGTGTTCGTCCAGAACTTCATCTCCGAGCTTAACACTTGGTGCTACTAAACCACCAGTTATCATCTTCAAAACGTGGGATTTTAACTTGCTCACGAGTACAACGAGTCTCACAACTTTTATTCCGCCTACAGTTGCGAAGCTCATACCACCAATGAACATGGCTAACGTGAGGATTAACTTAAGCTCTGGCGGTAGCTCGCCTATACTACCTATGTTGAAACCAGTTGTTGTTAGTGCTGAGAGAGCGTTGAAACCTCCAGTGGTTAAAGCCTTCTCCACTGACCAGTTAACTCTTGGAAGCACGGCTAGAGTAGATAATAGAGTGAAGAAGATGCATAGAACCATGTAAGCTCTGAACTCAACATTTCTCCATGCTCGTCGAAATTCGCCGCTCAGCAAGTAGCCAATGATAACAAAGCTCGTTCCTCCGAGTATCATCAAAGCTGTTATGGGGTATACGCTTAGTGGTGCATACTCAAAAACCCTTTGGTAGTTGGAGTCATAAGTACTCATACCACCAGTTGCTATAGCTGTCATTGAGTGAACAACGGCATCAAGAGGTTCTACTCCAAGGTATATGCAAATAACTATTCCCACGACTGTTATAACAGAGTACATGTAGAATATGCTCTTAGCGGTTTTTCTCAGAGAAGCTGATATTCTCACTGGTCTTTCAATGCTGTAGAGTATGTAGCCAAATCTCCAGAAGAACGGCATTATTACAACTGCAAAGACCACAAAACCCAGTTCTCCTGTCCACTGCATGAGTCCTCTCCAGAAGAGCAAACCCTTCTTCGTGCCTTCGAGGTTTCTCATGATGGTTAAACCAGTACCTGTGAACCCAGATATGGATTCAAAGAAGGCGTCTTCAAAAGGTAGCGCGGCTTCTAAGCTCATAACAATAGAGCTTAAGGCAGGGACTATTAACCAGATGAGTGAGTACGCGCATAGGGATTCCAGGAGACCTGGCTCTGTAGGTTTGCATTTTTGCGTGATGAGCTTGTAGCTTGCAAATCCAAGTACGCTGTAGGTTAAGCCTAGTACTAGGAACCAGATAGAAGGAGGCTCTCCATATATCACGTCGATCAGTGGAACAGTGATCATCAGAATTCCCAGGAGGAAAATAATCAGTACAACCTCTTCGAGTATGACAATCAGCCTTAGCATGGGTTACTAGCCCCTTATCATGCACGGAGTAATACTCATACTGCTAAAACTAATATATCTTCAGCTACGCTTTGCAACACCACGTGTTCAAGAGCGAGGAAACATCCATCAGAGTATTTATTTAAAAACCCTATCATAGTACATTTAAGTGTCTGAGAAATTGTTGTTGAATCAAGGGGAATGGTTTTTTGAGTCCACAGCAAAAGAACACAAAACCACCAAACCCGTTGAAGATACTCAAGTCAGCTGAAGGAAACATTGTTTTGGTGAAAACAAAAGGCGGATACGAGTACGTGGGTTTACTAGAGTTAACCGATGGAGTAATGAACGTTGTTTTAACGGATTGCGTTGAGTACAACAATGGAGAACCAACACTGAGACTGGGCAAGGTCATAATCAGGGGAAGCAACATAGAGTTCATCAGCATAGACTACGGAAGAATAGCCCCAGAAAACGTACAATTCAAAATAAAACGCTAATAAAGCACGCTATATCATTCCAGGTAAACAAGCTGAAGTAAAACGCATAACACTACAGAAACAGAGGTGGAGAGAACTTGAGAGTAGTCAAGAAATCAGATCGGGGTTTAGAAGTACTTCGCAGATGACTAGCCGAACTGCAGTACCGACTGACTTAATCTGATATTTTGATGAGTCGAGTCAAGGTTAACAAAGCCATTGTTCTCTAAACTCCAAAATTAATCCCCACCACTTCATCTAAATTAACTGTGAACCACTACGATTACTCACCTGGTTGTTAATGAGTGAGAACAAGATAAGCGTGTACTCAACTATTCGAGGCAGTTCTCCTTTAACCTTTTGCTTCAGTCATCGACGTGTAGATTTAAATTTGGCACTTTTGCTCACCGTTCGATTTTCTCACAAGAGGTTTCAGTGCATGAACAGCTCTTCTGAATCTCCATCCAGAGCTGATAAAGGATACCGAGTGATGCCAAAATTTGCTCTGCGTAACGCATTAGTTCGTGTAGACATTTGAAGGTTGTTGGGTCGAGGAAAGAAGGAATGTAAAAAAGTTAAGGAATACCTTGCTATATTCGGGAACGATTTTGACTTTTCAATTAAGAGTCTACTCGACTGGGCTGTAGCATCCTTGAAAAGCACGACACGTGTTTTCTAATGTATTTTTGAAGGTGATGACATCACTCTGATCCTAGTTAACTGAAGTGTTTTGCCATTTCCTCGTTTTCAGGTAGCTTTAGTAAGGCGTCTATAACTTCTTCTACTTGTCTTGTGCTCTTGGTTCTAGGGTCTACTATTAACCAGTTGAACAAGTGTTCTCGTCCACCGGACAAGAAGGCTTCTATAGCCCATTCAGCTCTCATAAGCCTATGCATCATTACGTACTTTAGCACTTTGCTCGGTAAACTCGTGGTAACAACAGGCTCTATACTTCTCCCTGTTAATCT
>JAWAHD010000036.1:0-11373 GCA_038889555.1 Desulfurococcaceae archaeon | reverse complement strand
GCTTGTAGAGTTTAATCTTGCGTACACCCCTTGTTCTAACCTCGAAGCACAATTCTCCGCTGAGCTCCATGCTCTTAACAGCCTTGTACACCGCCCTAAGAGTGTACACAGGTTTCTCCTTCCATATCTCGTACGCTGTTACCAGGGGTTTTCTAGAGACGATCTCTAGTACAAGTTTCTTCACACCGCTTTCTCTACCCGTGGTTCGCGCCTTGTAACCCATGGTAACAACAGCTACCGAGTTCCCTGTGACCTCCGCTACGTAGTAGCTCAAAGCGGCGAGGGGCTTTATCTTGAATCCCTTCCTCAGAAGTTTCACGTAAGCTTCGTAGAGCTCAGCTTCTGAGACCTCGATGACCTTGACTCCTCTCAAGCTCCTGAGCATCCTTGGATTAAAACCCTTCAGCGTAGCAGCTGCAATTTGAAAGCCTGTTTCTATTCCAGCTTCGTTCAAATCATCTACTCCCTTGTGGATCGACAGAGCTAGAACACCGCTTTTCGCTGGAACAACTATGTTTTCGGCTTTAACACCCTGTTCGTAGAGCTCGAAGACGATAGTCTTCAGCCCTTCAACGGTTAACGGGTTTTCATATTGTACGATCGTTGAACTTTTCGGGAACTCGTAGACGATGTTTAACCCTTTGCTAGCAAAGAGCATGATATCCTCTGGGTCTATTTCGAAGATGCTACCTGCTACTACGTGTAGACTTACACCGGTTAGGTAGTGAACAAGGGATTTCGTAAACTCCTCGGAGTACTCAACGTAAACCTCTCCGACTCCGGTATCTCTAATGAAGGACGAGATCAGCGCTGATGCTCTATCACTGTAAAGCCCCGTGGGGTTGAACTTCTCGTTTTTAACTAGTACTCCTTCAACACGACTTACAGGTGTTAAACCCTCACCTAGTGTTACTCTATTTTTGAAGAACGGTAGTAGAGAGTACCTCCACACACCTCGCTCGTTCTTTTTTACCTTGAAAACGGGTTTACGGTACTTGACTAACAAAAGACCTCCGCATCTGGGGCATCTGCCGGTGAGAATTAAGCTCACCTGGTTTTCACTGTGGACCTCGTACCAGCATTGAGAGCACTTCAAGTAGGTCTCGCTGGCTAAGACCATGTGGCATAGTCACCTCTAGGTGTGCATTTTCGCTAAGCCTATGTTCCGCTCCCCGGGTCCTATGTGTCCTACACTTGTTTGAACTATAACCGTCTTTAAGCCCTGTTCTTCGAGTACTCTTTTAACCTCGAGCATTTCTTTGACAGTGGGTCTCCGGATCCATCTTCTCCTGAAGGTGGGAAAGTAGTCTAGTACTGTAACCTGGATCCTAGGGTCCACAGATGCTATTCTTCTACCGGCTTCAGCGAGCTCGTCCAGGGTAACAAGGTCTTTGTTGTACACCAGGCCTACTCCAAGGTACACTCTATCTCCATAGTATGTGTATATGTACTCAACAGTCCTCCAAGCTGTTTCAAGATACTTGTTAGCCAGCTCTCTGTTCTTAATCCCGGTTATCTCCATGTACGTTTCAACCCTAGCACACTTTGGTTCAACACCTATGTTGTTGCAACCTGCTTCCACGAGCTCGTCCACGTAGTCCATTGTTAGAACTGTTCCATTGCTGTCCAAGTGCAGTCTTGTTCCAGGTTTTACCAGTCTTGCAGCAGTCCTGAAGAACTCGATAAGCCATCGTCTATTGATGGATGGTTCACCACCGCTAACGGCAATACCCTTCGTTCTGTACCTTCTGTGGCACGCTACTACGAGACGTGCTGCTTCATCCGGTCTTGATGGTGGTGTTGTGTTGTCGTATGTTACGTGGTAATTTTGGCACTGAGGACATCTAAGGTTGCAACCAGCTGTCCATATGGCTGCTTCAACGTAGCTCACGTAGTTAACCTCCCACCACGGAGTAGCTTTACCACCCACGGTGTGGGGCTCAGGCCCATGAATTATCCTTAAAGGTGCTAAACCTTCCGTGCTTGTTTCAATGTTCATACCCTCCTTGACCGGAGTTATGCACGAGCGCTCGAGAGAACCATTGATCACCACAGCGCACGCCCAACAACCACCAGTTCTACACGCTAAGCTACTACTCCTTGAACCAGGCTTATCGAACTTGAAACCAAGGTACTCAAGCGCTGCAGCTACACTAACCCCAAGAGGAGCGAGAACCTTACTTCCATCAACGTAGACCTCCACGAGGCGTGGTTGAGCTTCAACCTCGTCAATCCTTCTAGCCTCGTAGGGGCATGCCCAGAAGCACGAAAGACAACCAATGCATGAGCTTTTGGAGTAGCACGCATTAACAAGAGTGCAAAAACCACAGTTCTTGCATTTGTTCCAGTCGACGTCAACCCTATGATACTTCAAGGTGAAACCCGGATGCTAGTTATACCGCAAGGTCCAAAGTACAGTTAGTTGCTCAGAGGTCTATTTACCTTAACCTTATGGTAACTCCATGCGCGCGCCGAACACGCATAGATAAGTAAGCCTGTTACTCTACATTTGAACGGGGTTTGTTTGAAAAAGCGTGCACTCTTCATTGGAAGGTTTCAGCCATTTCACAATGGGCATCTGCACGCTGTAAAGCATATACTGCGAGAGTTCGAAGAGGTTGTTATCGTTGTTGCAGCTGCTCAGTACAGCTTTACCATGGATAACCCCTTCACAGCGGGTGAAAGAATTGAAATGATACGTGAGGGACTAGGAGACCTCTACGAGAGAACCTACGTTGTTCCCGTTGACAATGTTCCAAGCAACTACGAGTGGCCTCGGCACGTGCTATCCTATGCACCTCGGGTTGAAGCTGTTTTTAGTAACAATGAGCTGGTGAGAGCATTGTTCGAGAACTACGGTTTAAGAGTTCATAACACTCCATTGCTGGAGAACGTAAGCGGTACACTCGTGAGAACACTAATGGCTACCGGTGGTGACTGGAAGTCCAAGCTTCCACCTGGAACAACCAGGGTCGTTGAGGAGATAAACGGTGTTGAGAGAGTTAGGGTACTTTGGAGGTTATCACACAGAGTACCGGGTGAAAGGTTCTAGTGATCAAAGCTGCGATAGTTGTCGTGGGATCCGAGATACTCCGTGGAGTAGTCCAGGACACAAACTCTCACTGGCTTGCAAGTAGATTAACAGAGCTCGGGTTCGAAGTTGCGAGAATCGTGGTTGTACCAGACGACTACGAGAGCGTGGAGTGGGCTGTACGTTCCTCGCTGGAGATTGCCGACGTTGTTGTAACAACGGGTGGTTTAGGCTTCACCGAGGACGATATTACAGTACCTGCGGTTGCACGAGCACTAGGTCTTGAGCTACAACTAAGCCAGGAAGCAGTAGAGTACATCAGGAGAAGAGTAGGAGGAGAACCCACGTACCAGCTGAAAGCAGCCTACGTACCGAAGGGTGGTAAACCACTGTACAACCCTGCTGGTGTATCCCCCGGAGTGTACCTGAGAATATGTGGAAAACACGTGTTCATGCTACCAGGGGTACCCATCGAGCTGAAAGCTGTGTTTGAAAACGAGGTTGTTCAAATACTTGAAACAATACCTGGTAGACGTCATGTAAAGCGCGTCGAAGTGTTAACGCTACATGAGAAGGAAGCCGAGGTTGATCATCTCCTTAAGCCTCTGAGAGAGAAGTTCAAGAACGTGTACTTCAAGACCCATGCATCAAAACCCGTGAAGCTAAGCATTATAGTTGTAGCTTCCACGCAGAGCGAACTGGAGAGCCTAATGGGTAAAGTTCTCGAAGATCTTAAGCAAAGCATCAGGGTGCAGAGCATAGAGCTTTGAACGAGCGTTGAATCGTGCTCGAGTACTCGGAGCCGTGCCAGGAGTTGGCAGTCAGGTTGAAGTAGAATTGGAGGTTAGCAATGAAGACATTAGTTCTAGTGCCGTTCCATGAAGATGCATATTTGAAGCTCTCTGATTATCTTAGAAGAAGCCTCTACAAAGCTTACTTGCCTCTGCCTAGAAGCTTTTGTATGGGCTCGGGGAGAAGGCTAGAAGACCTAGGGTACACGCCGTCCTCTCTACTGAGAGTGTGGAGACCTCTGTTAGAGCTAATGGAGAATGGTCTTCTGGTGAACTACGAGTGCTACCTTGAGGATGATACTATTCAACAAATAGTTAATATGGCTACTAAGGTAGCACTACTAGTACTAAAAGCTCGTGTTTACGGGAAAGCAGACCTTGGCGAGTGGCTTACCCTGGTTCCGGAGACCGTTGAACCCTCCATTACGAGTTGGAGTGGTGTATGCGTGGTTGACAGGTTCCTAGACTACTACATCATGATGAAGAAAGGCATTGAGGTTGACCGAGTTCAGAGAGTCGAGGTGTTCGCTCCAACGCCACTTGAACTGTTCACTCTGATTGCCAAAGGACTAGTTAAATGGAAATGTAGCCTTGAAGAATTGGTGCGGTGGGTTGTAAAATACCTCGGCGACTTCGTAATACCTAGTCCAAGCTTAACCAGTGCTTACAGAGAGCTTGCGTACTCTGATGACTACATAGCCTTCATAGAGAAGTGTGCTCCCGAAGAGGACTTACTTCACTACTGGATGTAGGGTTCACAATAGCGGAGAGAGGAAAACGTAGGTTTTCTCAGCTCTGTCAGACTTTTCCACGATCCTCAACGTGTCTTAAAACAATGGTCAACCCGAGGTAGACCATGATGAGTACTAGAGCAACGTTCCTGGTCATTGCGAACCACTGCACTGGGCTATCAAGCGTCCAGGGGTTAAACTTCGGCTGTAAACCGAGTAGTCTGCGCACTTCGCTATCCAGGAAAAACAGTGCTATTATAGCGGCATTAGAAGCGTCGGCGATCGTGTACAACTTGAGAAGAACAGCGTCAAGTACCAGTACTGAAACCGGGGAAAGCATAAGCATCATCTGCGGAGAGAAAACGTAGTTGAAGACTATCAACGAGTACAGCGAGAGCACCCAGTACAGCTTTTCAGACTCTCGTGTAGCTCTTGCTCTTGTTTGTAGCAGGAACAACCAGGTTAACAGTAGAAAGCCTAAGTAGGCGTACCTGTGCTGTTCACTATGTATGTCTCTAACGAACACCATTGTGAAGCAGTTCTCGCAGTACCAGGTAGCATGATGCTGTACGAACGCAATCAACCCTTCCCAGGCGAACATAGCCAGTGGAGCGAAGAACACCGTGAGCACCAGTCCTGCTCCTAGAACGTACCTGACAGCGCTTCTCCTGTTATCCCCGAGGAGAAGTTCTACGAGAAGCCATGCAGCTAACCCCAATGTTACGATCTTTGTTGCGATCGATAAGCCCATGAAAAGACCACTTCTAAAGTACTTTCTCTTAAAGTATTCGTAGAGACCGATCACAGCAAAGCACGAGGCTATAACATCCCAGTTGTAAACAAGGTACATTGCAAGAGACGGCAGAACCAGGAAAAGCAGTAGCCTACGTCTACTAGGTACAAGCCTGCTCAAGTAGTGAATAAGCGTGAAGTAGAATATGCCTATAAAAGCTGCTTGAACACAGTAGTGAATGCGTGCAGTGTAGTCGAGAAACTCCTTGTAGTTCGCTTCTCGTAGGCTTAATCTAGCAGTGTGGAACCCTGTGCATGTTGAAACATACCACATAGCACCAATAACCGGTGGATACTCGAATCTGTAGCTCACGTAGGGCTTAGGACACTCCGCACTCATGTAGTTGAACCTAAACGCGTAGAAATCCTCCGGTTTAAACCATCTCTCACCTCTCTCGTAAACAGGGTAGAAGACTCCGTATACTATGTCACTGTACTTCAACCCCCAGTTACCAAGTGGTACTGGTGTTGAGGGATCATGCATGTAAGCTGAAGCAAGGAACACAGCAACAGCTACTACAATGATTGCAACCCTGTTCTCGGCAAGTTTGCGTACTACGGACACCCACGTACTTGGTTTAAATCCAATGAGTACAGCATCTTTGATTCTTAGTCACCTTCGTAAGAGTCTCCCGTGAAGCCAGGTTTACATACTAAATTGTACTTGGAGCACAGCCTTAATATCATGCTTTCAACTCTGCGTCTCCATTCAGGTGTTACCTTGTTTGCTCTATCGTAGAGAGAGTGCAACGGGCTCTTCATGAATGGCTTCACGTGAACAGGATCGTAGTAGAGCTTCGAACCCGTTTCAGCGGCCAGTTTTACGATCTGCTCAGCTGTCTCAGCATCGTCGTTTAAACCGGGGATCACGGGTCCATAGAAAACCCACGTCTTCAAGCCATGAGAGCTTAGCTTTCTCAGCGCATCTGCTCGTGCTTGCGGAGAAGGAGCCTTGGGCTCTATGAAGCTGGAGATCTCCCTATTCAGACTGGTTATAGTGAAGCCAACGTCCACTTTGTCGTTGTACTTCACCAGTAGGTCTAGGTCTCTTAGAACTAGCGGGTTCTTCGTTTGAATGCTCACCGAGAAGCCGTGCTCTAGCAGTATCTCTATGCTTCTCCTCGTGAGCTTGAAGTAGGCTTCAACTGGTTGGTAAGCATCCGTGATTGTTCCAACACCAACTACTCCTCTTTCAAGCACTTTGACCTCCTTCATAAGAACAGTCGGCAGGTTGACCTTGACTACAACCACGCTACCCCAGTTTCTACTAGCTCGTTCATCCCGGGTGTAAAGTCTTGCGTAGCAGTATATACACCCATGTCCACATCCGAGATAAGGGTTTAAAGCGTAGTCAAGGTCTGGTAAACCACTCTTAGAGAGAGCTGTTTTAACCTGAGCATAGTGTACTCTGAGACTTCTGAAGAGCGTTTGAACCACCTGCAAAGGTCACTTTTTCGCGAACTCGCTTATTTTCCTCACGTTGACAAGGCGCTTTAGCAACCTAGAGGATTCAAGCCATTTACGGCAACCAAGCTTTGTTACTTTATCCAGGTACTCGCATACCTCCTTGAAGTCGTTTGTCCTGAGAACGGGCCCTCTTGAGAACATTGCTCTGCAGGATTCGCGAACAAACCAAACACCTATAGGTACGTTGAAACCCGGGTATATCTCGCGGAGAAGTACAGCTGTTGCCTGCTTCTTAATGGATCTCAGGTGCTCCAGGGTAGCAAGCATGCTAGCGTAGTAGCATCCCCCGATCCCCGGGTACGTTGTTCTTCCGAAGTAATCCTCGTAGTCTCCTTCGACCACGACGTTTAAACCTGCAGGGTTCCAGGTTGAACCAGGCCACCAGGCCTCCATCCACTCGTAGCTCCACTTAGCCGGGTATATTATACCAACGAAGAGGTTGTCGTGAACTCTGTACTCGTACACCATGATCTCGTTCACAGGCGCGTACTCCTTAATGCTCTTGATCAGGGATCTGCACAGTATGCTGTCAACAGCTGTTATACTCCACCGTGTGGGCACGAGTCTTCTTTGCTCCTTAACGCCGAGCGCTCCCACGCTGAAAACCTTTTGTATGTGCGAAACGGGTACTCCTGATTCATAAAGGTAAACAACAGCTTCAGATGCCTTTAGGTCGGTATCGTAGTAGGCTTTTTCAAGAGGTTTCGGAATACGCGGATTCCCCAGAACTCTCATAGATTGAAGTGGTGCACGTGGACCCTGAGGAGGCTCCTGCTCACCAAAGGTTATTGTAGGTCTAGGCTTTTTCTCTAGCACCACTCTAACATCAACCGGTGTACTACTCAGAACAATCAGTCTCACCTCATCGAGAACACTGTCATACGGTTTTCTAACATCGTACAGCTTGTACCCTGTGATCAAAGTCCACCTGTACTCAAGTACGTCTTCTATACGCAGAGACCTCCACATCTCAGGGTAATCAAATACGCTTGTATCTCCAGTCAACGGTGGTGTTGCAGGTCCCGCGCGAACGTACGGATACCCGATCCTACCTACGAACACAGACGGAGGTGTTGAACCATCAATAACGTTCGACGAGTAAACAGGTCTAAGACTGGCTACAGCTCTTGCTCTAGCTATAACAGGGCAGTACGCTAAACCGCACAAACCCCTTCCACGGCACAGAACACACAGCTTGGGGTCAATAAGCAAGGCTATTCACGTTGAAACCCCGCTAATCTTATAGTTAGTGCTCTAGGTTATTTAACGTAGGGGTAGAAGAACGCCGCTATCGGGGACAACGTACAATCCCGACCTACGGACCTCCAGTCTTGCGTTTTGTATGTAGTAGTCTCCGGGTTCAAGCTCGGAGTAGACTTCTCTCAGAGACTCTAGAACAACGCTTCTATCGTTGAGCAGAGCTTCATACCTAGCTGGTATGATGTGCGGGTTCATTGGCTTCAATACCCTGATTTTACCCGTGACGAGCTTGAAGTCTAGAACAGGATCAGTGCACTCCGTGTATCCAAACTTGTACTGAACTAGCTTCAGGTTAACGTGAACTCCGAGGAGCATGAAATGCAGAATAGTGCTCTTCTTAAGGTACAGGTAATCAGCAAGACCCATGCTAAAAGAGTGCTTCCTAGTATACTCGTTTACAAGCATCGATTCATTCTTCTTGAGCACACCGGTTTCAACCAGTTTCTTAGTCTTAGCAACAACATCCTCTGTTGCACCGTAGATAACGAAGTCCACGTCGTTGTAGTTCTCCAGAAAAGATGCTGAACCAGTCAAGTAGAGCTCCACATCTAGTAGAGCCTCAAGGGTACTCTTAACCTCGCAAACTATGCTCGACGTGCAAGTTGATCTGTAACCGTAGGATCCAGTAATCGGTACCATTGGAACGTGTTGCTTTATGCAATCCCAGTACGCAGATTTTACCAGGACGTGAGCCTCGTGTGGCTCCAGTTTGCATCTGAGCAGAAGGTTGTACCTTGGATACGCTACAGCGTACCCCTCCGGGTGCTGATACCCTTTTACAATGTACACGAAACCCCTGTGGATTAGCATTTCGCCCTCTAGTAGTCTAAGGTTCAAGGTTAAGCCCGTTTAGATCTCCGGTGTTGGAGGTTAAAGTTGAGTTCTCAGGCCTAGTGCCAGTCCACGACGTGAACGTGTCTTTCTATCTCGAATGCACACTTCTTGTAGAACTTGCTCAAAACCTCGTACTTCATCAACTCCGAGGGTTCACCGTAAACGTAGTGGTTGTAACCGAGTAGTAGCATCTTCTTCGTGTAGTCGAGCACTAGGAGAGGGTCGTGATTTGTCATCACGATTAGCTTTCTCTTCGAGAGCTCTCCAAGAAGCTCCGCTATGTCTACTTTCCCCTCGGGGTCAACACCTGTTAAAGGTTCATCTAAAAGTAGAATAGGGGTATTAGGTGCAAGTGCTCTAGCTAAGAGAGCTCTGCGCACCATACCACCTGATAATCTCGTCAACCTCTCACTCCACAGGCTTCTCGGGACACCGACCATTTCAAGGACCTCTCGGGTTCTCGTGTTCAAATCTACCTTTATCCCGTGATTTCTACTCCAGAGGTCGAGGTAGTTTCTGACAAACTCGTACGTTGATAAAGGTGCTTCCATGGGTATGTTGAAGTCCTGAGGCATGTAGGATACTCCGCCCTCATCAACACTGGGCTCAACGTGAATGCTTCCAGATTGGGGCTTCAAGGCTCCGAGTGTAGCTAAAATCAGTGTTGTTTTACCTACACTGTTTGGACCTACAACCTGGTACAGACCTGGTCCAGGCATTTCTGCTGTTAAATCAGTTATAACCTCTCTGCATCCTCTTTTGACCGTTAAACGGTTATAGTATATTCTAGTCATGTTCCCCTGTGCACAGTGTTTTTAAGGGGGTTATAATATTTGTGCACAACGTGGTGGTACGTTGAGCGGTGAATTCAACTTGACATTGCACCGTGCCACTGCAATGCTCTTCCTGATATTTGTACTCGCGTGCAGTCCAGCCCTTTTACACAGCGAGAACAACCCTTTGATTGTTGTTACGTTCTACTCGTTGAAAGAGGACGTTGAGCAGTTGCTCTGCGGATCCGGAGTGGTCCACTCCTTGGTTAACCCGGGGGTCGATCCCCACGAGTACCAGTTGTCCATGGAGGACATTAGAGTCCTTAGCCTTGCAGACCTGATCATTTCAACTGGTCATACACACTTTGAGCTCAGGATCAAGGAGCTCGTCGAGAGAGGTGAAATCAAAGCAAAATACATCGATATCGTGGACGATGCGACGGTGATTCTACGCGTGAATCCGGTTACCGGTAAACCGAATTACCACATGCCTATCAGAGACCCCTACAACTACGTGATCTTCGTTCTCAAGGTGGCAGAGGTCCTATCAGAGGTTGACCCCTCGAGAGCTAGTTGCTACTGGAGTAAAGCCTCCGCCATTGCGGGAAGCGTCCTGAACACAGCTTCAATGCTAGCTGGAAGATTCAGGGGGTTGGTCGTTGTTGATAAACCACACGTGCAGTACGCTGTCTCGTGGCTTGGTTTCAATGTTACCTACATACTTAAGTACGAGGAAGAAGCACCACTAACACCCGAACACGTGGATGTGCTTCTAGAGCTCCTGAATCGTAGAGACGTTATTGCAGTGTTCGTAACGGACCCTCCTGATGCACCTGAATCCAGGGTTCTTCAGGAGGAAGCTCAAAGACGCGGTATACCTGTACTAAGAGTTCCCTCAGCGGTAACGACGGGCACGTACAAGACTATTAGAAGTGTAGCAGAGCAGGTGTCTATGCTTGAATTAGATAGCACTCGGGAGGTACCAGTGCAAGGAGCTGAACGTGGAGCTCTGGATATACATGGCATAGCACTGGGGTTCACACTGGGCTTCGTAACCGGCTTTGCATTTCTTTACGCCATCTCCGCGAGGAGAAGACCATATAGCAAATGATGAACTCGGGTGGGAACTCTGGTTCTCCCCACCATGTACTACCGTTTGATCGCCTACGTAGCCATGGGTGGTGCCATGGCTGCCACCAGCTTCGTAGTCTACTACAGGAGGCTCGAGTTCCTAGCAGCTGGTGCAACACACTCCGCGTTACTCGCTGTCGTCCTCGGAGTCTTGTTAGAGTACTACACAGGTTTGAATCACTATGTTCTAGCACTGCTGATCGGACTCGCTGTTATTTACGCAGCCGGTGTCCTAGTGAAGACGGGCTTAACACCGGAGAAGGCTTCTGCACTACTGGTATCTTTCACATCAGCATCAGCTGTTCTATCGGTGCACTACGCTTTGACCATGATGCCAGGTAGAGTATCGTTATCCGCGCTGATCCTCGGAGATCCTCTCCTTTTAACAGTAGACGAAGCAGTACTTGGAATCGTTTTGTCCTTCACTATTATTGCGGCTGTGTACCTGTTGCGCCGAGCTGTTGTAGAAACCAGTGTAGACGAGGTCTCAGCCAAGATTGCAGGATTGAACACGGCTTTCTACGATCTAGTGGTTTACACGCTGATCGGCGCTGTAACTATTG
>JAWAHD010000035.1:0-12102 GCA_038889555.1 Desulfurococcaceae archaeon | reverse complement strand
TCCATCTCAGCTACTACGCGTGGGTGTTTTCTATCCCTAATGTAAGGCTTCAGTATTTCGGGTAGTCGATCGAGGTCTTCGTCCTTGAACCCTGATCCAACCTTGCAGACGGTTTCGAAGACGTCTTCTTCGGGGTTGTAAGCAGCCATTAATAAAGCACCGAACTTTCCGCCTCTTCTACCACGACCGTAGAAAGCACCAACGACTACCAGGTCAACTGTATCAGCCATTTCGCTCTTGTAGTCTCTCTTGTACTTTATCCACAGCCAACCTCTAGCACCAGCTTGGTACACAGCATCCCTGTGAAGAGCTTTTACCATAACACCCTCAGCACCTTCGCTGATAGCCTGCAGGAAGAACTTCTCAAGTTCCTCTACGTTACTGGTTCTAATGTACTTCGCTACGAGAAGATCATCTGTTTCCTTAACGATTTTCTCTAGTGCTGCTCTTCTCTCCTGTAGGGGCTTTACAGTGTAGTCTTCTCCGTTAAGATACAACAGGTCGAAGAGGAAGACTTTAACAGGGTACTCTCTTATCGCTACGTGAACATCGTGCTTTCTCTTCCTGTGCATCAACTCTTGGAACGGTTTTAACTCACCTGTCTCTGGATCGTAGGCAACAATTTCGCCTTCTACTATTGCTTCATTGGCTTCAATGCTTTCGAGAACCCTCTGAACGACATCGGGGTACTGGTGCGTTATGTCTTCAAGTCTTCTTGAGTAGATCCAGACATTGCCTCCCTTCCTGTGGATCTGAGCTCTTTCACCATCGTACTTGTATTCTACGAAGCATTCTCCTCCAACCTTAGCTAGTATCTCTTTGGGGTCGCTCAGCCTCTCAGCTAGCATGGGTCTAATGGGTACTCCGACCTCTGGTTTTATCCTCCTCAGCTCCTCCAGGCCTTTCTCAGCGAGAATTCTAGCTACTTCTCCAAGATCTGCTCTCAGGTTGTAAGCTCTCTCGATTATTGCTCTCGCGTAGGCTCCTCCACCGTAAGCTGATGCTAGAGCATCCATGATAGTAGCATCGCCTATACCAACTCTTAGTTTACCCTCAATGAACCTGACAATGAACTTTGCTTCCTTTGGGGATGCATCCCTTAATAACCCTGCTGTAAGCCTTATCTTTAAGTCCTTGCTACCTTCACCTTGAGTTAACGCGATCTTGACCAGCGTGTTGTAGACCGTGAGAACAGTGAGTTCCACTTGTTGCTTAGAGGCAAATGAGAACAAAGTTGTAGTCTGCTTGGTCGTTAACCGTTGTTTGAGCGATTCAGCTGCTTTACCGAGGTCACCGAGGTTCTTAGCCAGTTGTTCAACCTCTCGCTCACTCGTGTTGCTCGCTAACGCTATAGCCTTAATAAGCAATTTCTCCCCTAAACCTAGCTCAGGCATCTTCTTCCAGTCGGGCCACAGTCGACCTTGAATCATGTATACAACCTTGTCTACGATACTCGGCGGTGTTTGCTTGAACAGTGTAACAAGGTAAGCCACCATCTGCGTTCTAGCAGTAATAAGCTCAATTCTCTCCATTGTATCCACTAGAATTCTCAGTGGCATATCAGCCAAAACGAACCCCCTGAGTACTATATCAGGTTAAAGATGCTTATTAACAAGGAGCTACAATAAGGCACTTGAATGGTAACGACTTGAGTGTTTTCGATTTAACGAGAGTTAAAACCCATACCGAGGCTTCTTCATAGTGCTCTGCGCTTTAATTAATAAGTTGCTTTAAGGTATAGTTTAAACCTGAGTGATGAGAACCCGGCAAGAATGAGTGGTGATTATTCAGAGTTTCGCTGAAGAGGAGGGGAGTATTCTGATTAACGGACGCGTTTTCACTGCTAGTTTAATGCTTTTGATGGTTATCTTAAGCTCGCTTACATCTTTCGTGGAAGCTCTTCTCACTCAAGGAGATCATGGCATTATTAGTTGCAGAGTACCCTTGCTTGCGTACCATAAGAGAACAGGAGAAGGAATAGTTGTTGAAACGGAGATAAGGATATCGCGCAGAAAACCCGGCGTGGTACTCAGTGTTGAAGCTAACCGCGGTCTGGTTTCCGAAGATACCCTCGAGTCCTTTAAGTTAGCAACTTTATATGCATCCATACTCTTAAACACGTCACCACTAGATTACACATTTAGTTTACGTGTTGATTCCCAGGTGGAGGGTTTAAGTGCTACTCTTGGGTTCTTTACGACGCTCCTCGTAATGCTTAGAACGGGTTCATGCAGACCCGATTACGCAGGTACAGGCTTGTTAATCCCAGGTGGTATCGTAGGACCTGTTGGTAAACTGGAAGAGAAGATCAAAGCTGCTTCGGGAGCAAACATAGATACGGTGTATGTTCCCGGATTGCAGCTCGGACAACTAGGTGTGGTCCCGGAGTTCGTGGAAGGCGTTTACACTGTTTTGGAAGTCTATGAGAAGGTGCTGAACACTAGTCTAGAGCAGGCGAGCATAGACCCACTTGTTGCCTACAGTTACCATGGCTACTTCGTAGAAGCGTACTTCGACATGTTGAACAGTACTAGAAGACTACTCGATGTTCTCGAGGAAATTAACTGGACGGACGCGAGATTAACCACCTCACATAGGTTGCTTGAACGAGCTGAGAAAGCTTACAATGCGAGTAAGTACTACGTTGCAGCTTCGCGTGCATACGGTGCCTTCGTGAGCGCTCTTGCATCTTACCTAACCTACCTAGCGAATAGCAAACCAGAGGTTTTCAGCAGCACTGTCAGTACTATGCTCGATGAAGTTAACGAAACCCTAGGCTACGCACAGGTAAAGCTACATGAGCTAGCCAATTACGCTTTCCATAGTAAGGGAAAGAACGATACAATCCTAGTAGACGTAGAACTTCTTGATGTACTGGTAAATACGTACACTCGTTTAATAGAGTCAATGTACTTTATCAACATACTGAGTTCCACTAACATCACGCTTGATGTCTTCATAAGTGCGGCCTCTCAAAGCTATGCCCGCGCTAAAACAGTAAGAGCATGGCTTAGCGTTGCAGAGAAACTCATTGAAACCAGAAGAGTAATGGGACTTCTTGAAGAAACCACACCCGCGAGTTTACCACCAGAGCTTGGCATACTGCTAGAGACTAACGCTAGATACTTAAACTACATGCTTCAGAAACCGCAAAACCTAGTCAACATGAAAGAACTTGAAGCGTTCGAGTTTATCTCTGAGCTATCGAGTATATTGTTTACAGTAGGCATGATCTACAGGTCTAACCTCGGTCCTGAATGGTCCTTAAACGTAACACTGAATGATGTAGCTGAAATTCGCAGATCGCTACTAAAGCTCATCAACCTCTTGTACAGTGAGAGTGGTAAAGTACCCATGTACCCAGTACTTTTACTGGAGCTAGTTGATGATCACCTCGAGTTCCAGGAGGAAGGCGTGCAGAGCGCATTAGTACACTTGTTCACCGCATTTACTCACGTCTTCATGTACCTATTCATACACCGCTTCCTTGTGCTCAGCGCTAGTAGACAGAGTAGTCAAGTTGAGCTTGAAGTAGCTTTTCGCGGATGGACATCGGAAGCGCTGCTGATCGCGGTTGTAATGCTCGTTGCTGGTGTTGTAATCACAGTAGTATCACTCAGGAGAACTAGAATCACCTCTTTCTCACATAGTCGAACAGTGTTCGAGTCCTCTTAACCTCCCCAAGAGTAGTCCTCAGAGACTCGTCTACGGCTGGTTTAATAACCTCCTTGAAATCCTTTTCGAGATCCCTTCTGAGTGGTGGTTTGTACAGTGCTGATGCTGGGTGATAGGTGGGTATAATACTTGTCTCAAATCCAAGTAGATTAACCTTGTGAACTTTACCATGATGTGCTGCCATGTTGATCCACTTCAATCCAGCAAGCTTGAAGAGTATTCTACCGGAGTGTCTACCGAGTGCAACGATAACTTTTGGTTTTAGTAACTCTAGCTGCTTTATGAGATATGTTAAACATGCCTCGATTTCATCATCCTCGGGATCTCTGTTACCAGGTGGTCTACACTTAACAACGTTTGTAATGTAGAAGTCCTCTCGCTTAAAACCTATAGACTCTATGAGCTCTGTTAACAGCTTTCCAGCAGCTCCAACAAACGGTCTTCCCATTTCGTCTTCCTTCTCACCGGGAGCTTCTCCAATGAACACTACAGGTGAGTTCTTGTTTCCTTCGCCTGGTACAGCGTTTTTCCTATTAGCGTGTAGTTTGCACTTTCTGCAGTTCAATATTTCCTTTTCTAGCTCATCCCAGCTACTTGTGCTCAAAGCATAAAACACCGGGTGTTCTCACGAGTAATCCATTGTAGTGTGGTTTCAGGAGTAGTAATTAACATTTAACTACGGAAGAAACCCTAGTGTGAAAGAGACTAGTATTATGCTGCTGGCTACCAGCGTTATCAGTATGTTATCATCTACGTGGGGCGCAAACTCGAAGTGTTCTGCAATCGTGGATGCTATACCTGCGATCAAACCCGGGTACCTAGCGTACAAGTATCCTATGAGAGTGGTAACAGCGAGCATACCGAGGTTTCCAATCCACGACTTCGTTCTTCTCCCGTATACAGCGTTTCTAATAACCCCGGTTACAGCGTCACCAAAGGATATGAAAAGTGGTGGTACAACAGCGTAGTAAGGATTTCCTGTTGCAAGCCAAAGGATGAGGAGCGAGAAACCCCAGGAGAAGCAGAAGTAAACCTCGTACATGTTCTCACTGGTTTGAAACCATGTCATCAGCTTCTTACTCCTATGCGGTATATACACCATGAATCCCAGGAGAAGCGCGAAGAGAAAGGGTATTAATGGCGAAGTGAAAAGATAAGGTACCAGTAGTGCTGTTACACCACCCGCAAGCATGTGAATTATCTTCCTGTTGTAGTACACAGCAACATTGTGCCTAAAGTTTAGCTTAGTTAATAACTTGTACGTGATCTTCGTTAAACCTAATGTAGCTATAACCATCGAGAAGAGAGCTAATGCATAGAGAAACTCTCTCAGCGGATCCTGGGGCAATATCATTCGAATCACTCAGTACTATAAAACCATGGTGCTTAGTCTATATCACGGTCTTTAAACTTAAAAATCTTACATATCCCTGTAGAGGTTTAATACGGTGCATTGTTTGTGAAGCTTGAGGTCTGCGTTTCTAACGCTGGAAGTAGAGTTTGTTCTACGGAACCGTGGCTTGATCTCGCCTTGAGAGTCTGTGGGGGTGTTGAGAACTCAGTTAAGCTTGTATCCAGGGTTTCACTCTACAGGAGGCTATTAATGAAGATTCTCGGGCTTAAACCCTTGGAGACCATTGGTGATAAGGTCGTATGGGCTGTTGTAAACAACGGGGAGAACCTACTAGAGGTAGAGTTAAAGGGTGATGACTGGTACTTAGTTTACTCGAGGATGCTACCAAAAGTAATTGCACTCGCTTTAGCAGAACCCATGAGAGTAGCTGTGTTTATGCTTGTTGGCGCTTCAGGTGTACCAGTTAACCTCGCGGCGGCAGTCTACGTACACAGTAGACTTTCAGCAATACTCGGTTTACTTGCTAACCCGCTCGCATCAACAGTGGGTTTTGAAGCTAGTGTTCTCTGGAACTTTACGCTACACGAGAAAGTAACTTTCCGTGGGAGAAAACTCGATAGAACGCTTAAAAGTGTACTTGCTAGACTACTGAGGTACCACGTAGCAAGCGCGATCAGCTACTTATCACAGGTATTAACGGCAACAATTCTACCCGTGGTTCTTGGCTTCTCATTCTGGCTTGCTCATCTACTCGGTATTATTGTAGGGTTTACAGTAAACTTTATTTTAGGCTACGCTTATACATGGAGTACGCAGTTGCTTAGAGAGGTGTAATCTATGGGGTTAAAGCACAGAAAGTACGTTTACGTTGAGAGAAAGGATGGATACTACGTGAAGATCAGAGTTCTGAACATTAGGTTTGGAAAGAAGATCGAGGGTGGAGACGTTCAAGACTCCACACGCTACATTGTAACAGGTGTTAAGACGAAGAAGCCACCAAGATCAGCTGTTGTAGTAAGCGAGGAGGTTCTTCCACAGCAGGTTAGAGAACTCATTTACACCGTTTAGCGTGAGTACTTCTTGACAGAGGATGTTGTGAGTCTGGTGAAGAGAAATCTAAGCAAAGCAGTCTACGAAAAGCAAGGGCGCTACACGCTGATCGTCGGTGAGTTCAACGGAGTTAAAGTAGTTGTTTGCTTAGCCGAGAACTACGCTAAGGTCATGCTCGAGGAAGATGTACCAACACTCAACTGCAGAGAAGCCGAGTACAGTCCAGCTGGTTTATACGCGTTCTCCGAGAAACCAGAAAACCTCGCATCAAGGATAGCAGAGAAAATAAGCACGCTGGTCTCTAGAAAACGAAGACTCAATTAATCTTTCTCGTAGATCGAACACCTGTGTTCTCAATTCGGATCTAATGTCCTTCCTCGAATTAAGCTCATATAACTAAGAATGAACTAATAATGCACATACGAATAGCATTCACTCTTTGCCTCTAGGATAACTGTGAAGAACTCAAAGAGCTGTACGGTTAAACGTAATATCTTAAGCAGAATGTTCCATAAATTAATAAATCAATCTTGGTGAAAGCAGGACAGAGTTTGCCTATACCAAAGTATTTATCAGTAATAGTTCTTGCTACTCTACTCGCAACGGTTCTCGGCGTGGTTCTGTGGGTGCCTTGGTTTTGTTAGGTGTGAAGACGAGTTTGTAGGTTACGAATTAGAGTACATGAATTCGTACTACATGAGGTTTTACATATTGATCAAAGTTACGAACCCCAGCTGGACCAAGGTGACGATTAATCGTGTTGATTGGAGACTGTACTGGAAGGGTAAACTCGTTGACGGAGGTTCATACAAAAATTATTATGAGGTACATCCGGGTGCGTCAACATTTATTCGGGTGCCAGTTGAGCTCCATCGAGACGACCTTATTGAAAAGATGGGGATCGATTCGCACATAATATGGAGAGAAGCACAGAATATGTCATTGCTATGGAGTTTAAGCGGTAAGGTCTACGTGGCAATAGCGTACTGGGAACACGAGTTCAGAGGGTAAGAAACCGGCGGGAACACCCAAGAAGCACGTACTTTTGGAATTTAAAATGTGGGTGCTCTGAGAAGTAGAGAAGATCTAGAACATGAGCTGAGAACAAAAGTAAGACTATAAAATCAACTGCACAGGTTAGAACTTATATAGAGATGAATTATCAGCTTTACTGTTCTTCTCGCATCACTGATGAGATTTTGTTTAGTTTGTTTAATCGCATTATGGATAAAAATGAGAAAGAAAACAAAAACAGGAGAAATAATTTACAGTACAATGCACGTTTGATTTAATATGGACTTGCATTGAAGATTACACGTAGACGCTGTTTAAAGAGGACAGGAAGATAAGATTTGAGTTTTCGTTGTTAAAGGAATAGGTGTTGTTTATGGAAAAAGATCTGCTTGAGCTACTGAGAAAGATGTTCGGCACAGATCTCGAGAAGAAAAGGGGTAAAGAAGGCTTAGTACTTGAGAAAATAGAACCCGACTCACCGCACGGGATCTACGTGTACGATTTCTCAACTGAGAAATGGGTTCTTAAGCAAGTATCAGGCAACCCGAATCTACCGTGGAGTGATGGTTACTACCTGATATACTTCGATAACGCTAGGTGCCCCGCATGCAGGTCCTACGATAACCACTGGTTTCCGTTCGTTAAGATATTCGGTGGAATGTTCAAGGAGTTCAACTACGTGGTAGTACTTTGCGATTGGTTCGCACGTGAGTGCGTTTCCGAAGCAGCGAGCTCAGCGTTCAGAAAGTTCGATATACATGCATCACCAACAACACTCATACTCCAGGTTGTTAACGGACAAATAGTAAGGAAAGAAGAGATGAGTGGCGTTAAGAAGCTAAACGAGCTACTGGAGAAGGTTACAGAGTTCACCCGGGGATCTACCATTGAAAAACCCACCTGATGTTCACAACGAGAAACCCAGGTATCCTTTGAAAATATGTAGAGCTGGAATTAGGGGAGTAAAGCTATTACCAGTTAAAGTAGGCAACTACTGGATTACACCTTTACTCAGCGTTCTCGTAGATCTACCAGAGAACTTGAGGGGAGTGCACGTATCTCGACTGTACAGAACTGTGTACGAAGTTTTCACAGCCATGGGTAAACTGGACTACGAGTTTCTCGATGCTCTAACAACAAAGCTTCTAGAAGTCCACAAGGCGTCATCAACTGTGGATGTTGAAGTTTCAGCGAACGTAGTAGGCAAAGGTAACCTGGAGTTCTCGGCGCACAGAGGCATATCAATGAGACTAGTGAAGAACAGAGAAGGCGGGAAAACGATGTACTCCTCGGTTTCCTTTATGGTAGTAACTGCGTGCCCCTGCGCTCTCACTGTATCCGAGCACATGTACTCAAAACCCTACACGCATAACTCCAGAATGAAGGTCGTAGTTACGCTGAGATCAAAGGAGTACGTGCCCTCACCAATAGAGCTCCTAGAGCTTTACAACAGCGTGTTCCCAGCACCAAGGAACTACCTCAACAGGGTAGAGGAAGCAGAGTACGTGAAAAACCTTGTTGAAACACCACGCTTTGCTGAAGACGTAGCAAGAGAAGCTGCTTACACTGTGCTCGAGAGGTACTCAAAACTTCTAGGTAAGGATGGGACTGTTCTCGTTACGGTTAGGAGTGAAGAGCCTCATCACGAGTTTAAACTAGCTGTGAGCTTGAAGACAAGCATTAGCGATCACTAGTTCAATTAGCGCAATAACAACGTTATCGTTGCATATTTTAATCTCTACAACAATACCTCAACGTGGTGGTGTTTATGGGTTTAATAACGGAAGCCAGCTCGAGCAGTACTGTTGATGTTCTAATGGAGATAGCAAAACTGGAGAACGTTGACTACGAAAACTTGAGAAGAAGAGTTGCTCAGGGTAAAGTTGTCGTTCCCCGTAACTTGACAAAGAGGAAGGCTAAGCTAGTTGGCGTTGGAGAAGGCTTAACTACTAAGGTAAACGTGAACGTTGGAACCAGTGGTGTATACGTTGACCTCGAGCTGGAGCTTCAAAAGGTCAAGGTCTCAGTAGAACATGGAGCGGACACAATCATGGACCTGAGCACGGGCGGAGACCTCGACGAGATCAGGAGAAGACTCGTGGAAGCCTCGGAGGGAACACCATTCGGCACAGTTCCCACATACCAAGCGTGGATATACGGTGTTAGAAGATACGGAAACGTGGCGAGTATCCCCGAGGACTGGTTTCTAGAGGTCGTGGAAAAGCATCTGAGGGACGGCGTAGACTTCATGACCATACACGCAGCGATCACGAGAGACCTAGCACTAAAAGCTGTTAACAGCCAAAGAATAATGCCGATCGTTAGCAGAGGCGGCTCCATGATCGCTGCATGGATGATTGAAACCGGTAAGGAAAACCCATACTACTCTCAGTGGACGCACTTACTGGAGTTGTTCAGAGAGTACGATGCAGTAATAAGCCTAGGTGATGCGCTGAGACCAGGAGCCACAGCTGATGCTCACGACGAACTACAGATATCCGAACTCATCGTGAACTCCAGGCTAGCTAAGGATGCAGTGCAAAGAGGTGTACAGGTCATGATTGAGGGGCCCGGGCACATGACGATGGACAAAGTGGTAGCAGATGTTAAGCTGATGAAGAGCTTATCCGGTGGAGTACCATACTATGTTCTTGGACCACTAGTAACGGACATAGCAGCTGGATACGACCATATAGCGTCAGCTATAGGAGCAGCTATAGCAGCAGCAGCCGGTGCAGACCTCATATGCTACCTAACACCAGCAGAGCATCTTGGACTACCAGATGTAGAACAAGTTAAAGAAGGACTCATCGCTGCTAAAATAGCCGCTCACGCGGGAGACTTGGTGAAACTCGGTAGGAAAGCTGCTCTAAAGGACATTGAAATAAGTATTGCACGAGCCAAGCTTAACTGGGATGGTCAAATCAAGTACACGCTTGACCCCGAGAAAGCAGCTAAGATTAGAAGCCAGTTCGGTGGTGCTGCACTAAAATCCTGTACCATGTGCGGTCAATACTGCGTATTCCTACTACTAGACAAGTACACTAGCACTAGGAGAGAACCCACGATGGAAGAACTACTGGAGAGGTACAAGGGGTGAACTCCTTGAGCTGTGTTAGAGATACGAATGGTGAAAACAGCGGGAGGTCCTCGTGGATCTGGAGCACATGGGCAAAGGCACCGCATCTGGAGAACTCAGAGGTACTTGTTGTTTCAGCATGTCTTCCAGTTGTTAACCCTGAGCTCTTCAAGAGATTGGCGGAGGGTAGAAATGTTCTCTTTGCGTGTCCTGAGCGAGAGAGCGCAGCCTACTACGGTAAGCTGGCGAGCATGATCAGGTCTACGAAGCCCAGAAGGCTTATCGTTGTAACAATAGATGGGAGTCCTCACTGCTTCACGCTTCAAGCATCAGTGAACGAAGCTGAGTACATTCTAGGCGAGAAGCTGGAGAAAGAGCACTACGTAGTAGTAGACGGTGTTGAGCTCAAGAAAATAAATCCCGATGCAGTGAGATTAGCGAGATACCTTAACATAGTTAACAGCATTGTCGAGAAGAACCCTGAGGTACTCGAAGAGTTGGCCAAGCACAGCAAGGAATACCAGTTATCTAGGTCTTTGAAGAACAAGTGAAAATCAAAATACACGAGAAGCCGACCATGTGTGCAAATCCGTTGAAAAGATCTCGCCATGGTTTCATCAACGAACAAGAGTGCATGACACTTCTACCCATCAAAGTAAGGGATAAGAGAAGAGAGTTATCTTGAATTAGCAATGGTTGATTCAGGTTGAGGTTTGAAGACATCGTTATTGATGGATTCAGAGTGAGATTATTTCACATAGGCGGTCTAAAGGTAGGAGTAGCGCTTGACATTGGACCTAGGATACTCTACTTAGCTTTGAACAACGATCAGTTCAACCTGTTTAGCATAGTACCTGATGTTCAAATAGAAACACCAGATGGGTTGTGGCGAATATACGGTGGACACAGGTTGTGGACAGCGCCAGAGAGCTTTCCAAGAACTTACTCCATCGATGATAAACCTGTTACCATCAGCGTAGATGAGAACAGCGTAGTTATAACGGGTAATCCAGAGCACCAGAATAGCGTACTCAAGAAGATCAGGTTAGAACTAGGGGATGACGAGTACTCGTTAAAGGTAATACACGAAGTTGTTAACATAGGAAGATGGCCAATAGAGTTTGCTTGCTGGGCTATTTCGGTGATGCAACCTGGCGGTACAGCCGTAGTTCCTCTAAAACCCAGAAAAATCGATAAGCACGGTCTTCTCCCCGATAGAGTAATATCTGTGTGGCCATACACTAGGCTTAATGATCCGAGGATCAAAGTTGGTGAAGACTACATCGTGGTTGAGCACGATCAAACCATTGAAGCCCCTGTGAAAATAGGAGCAAAAGCTAATCCACCGCTGGTCGCTTACGTCGTCAACAAATTCCTTTTCGTAAAGCAGATTCAACCAGAGTTAGGAAGGTACCCGGATCACGGTGTAACAGTAGAGTTGTACGCTAACAACAGGTTCCTAGAGTTGGAAACACTTAGCCCTTTGAGAATCGTTGAGCCTGGTGAATCGAACATTCATGTTGAGGTTTGGAAGATGAGAAAGCTCGAGGATTACGAGGTAGATGTTCAACATGTTGTGAAAAAGCTGTTCACGCAATATTCAACGTGAAATAGTTACTAAGTAAAAACTGTCTAGTCGAAAAAGCTTCATTGGTGACACTTAACCTATTATTGCTGTTTCCTTTATCAGCTTACCCGTTTTAAACCGCTCAACAGTTAAATTCAAGGCTACATCTATACTTGGCTTACCGTTCAACACCCAGTCAGCTATTAGAACTCCGGTTATAGGCCCCATCATCATTCCATGTCCGCTGAAGCCCGCTGCAATGTAGAGATTTTCATAGGGATGCACTGGTCCGTATATGGGGTGATGATCAGGTGTCATCTCATAGTAGCCTATCCAGTACCTGAGAACTCTGATGTACCCTAG
>JAWAHD010000034.1:0-12300 GCA_038889555.1 Desulfurococcaceae archaeon | reverse complement strand
CAGCGAAGAGTATTGATGCAGCTGCGAAGGTCCCCGGTTCCATTAAACCAGCTTGTCCAGCTACGGCTTTTCTGTATATGTACATACCTAGAGTTCTCAAGCCCATGGTGTTTGCTATGATGAACTCTCCCCAAGCGCTCATGAACGCGAATAGCGTTATGATTATGAACGCTGCTTTCGATGCTGGGAATACCACTCTGAAAATTATGTGGAACCAGCTTGCTCCATCAATGAAGGAGGCTTCATCGAGCTCCTTTGGGAGTTGATCAAAGTAGCTCTTCATGAGCCATGTTTGGAATGGTACGAGACCTGAGACGTAGATGAAGGGTAGTACGTATATGTTGATGAGGTTAATACCATACGCTGTAAGCCTCAGAAGGAATATGTAGAGGGCTACAATGGCTATTACTCCAAGTCCACCGCCGGCCTGGCTCACTATAAGGTAGTAGTAAAGCAACGTGTCTTTACCTCTGAAATCAAACCTGGAGAATGCGTATGCAGCTGGAATCACGATGGCTATGGCTAGTACCACTGTTATTGAGGCTACTGTAAGAGTGTTCACAAGTGCTTCGTAGAACTCCGGGTCTTCTAGGGTTTTATAGAAGTTGCGAATTGTTACACCGTAAGTTAGTAGGTCTCTGAGGTCTGAAAGTATCAATGTTGGTCTTCCAATCAGTGCTTGTGCAACTATGTAAACCAGTGGATACGCCATCGCGAGTGCAATGAACACTCCGAAAACCGTGGCAACAACTTTGAGAAATGTAATGGTAACCGTGACCACGCTTCATCGAGCCCTCTTCATTATCTTAAACCATGCGAAAACGTACACGAGGACTAAGGCTAAGACCACAATGTATATTGATGCAGCGTACCCGTAGAACCCCTCATCAGCGTTCATCACTCTGTTGTAGCCGAACACTATTAGCATCTCGTTCTTCAACCCCGGAGTACAACCAACCTGCTGAACGCATACTTCTCCGTGAGGCCCAGCTCCGTTGATCACCAGTGGAACAAGAAATGCTTGAAGCGAAGCACCCGTTGTTAATACTGAAGCAACGAGCACAGGCCTAGCTATTTGTGGAAACACGATCTTCCTAATCCTCATCCACAGGCTTGCTCCATCAATGTACGCTGCTTCTATGATATCCTTTGAAACCCCTCTCAGAGCCCCCTGAGTAATAGTCATTATGAACGGGTACGCCAGCCATGTTTCAAAGAGGTTGTACACGAGGAATGCATCCCACTCGTTGACGTTCACGTTAAGCCTCATGAGTTGTCCCAGTTGACCGTTGGGTAGGAAGAGGAACCTCCATGTGAGAGCTGACAGCAGGAAGGGGATTGCCCAGGGAACCAGAAGGAGTGTTCTCATGATCTTCCTACCGTAGAGTAGTGTAGACGAGTAGAACAATGCTAGTAGAACCCCGAATGATACCTTTAGCGGTACACTGGTAGCTACGAATAGCAGTGTTTTGAAGATCGAGTTGTAGAACCTTGGATCACTGAAGAGCTTTACGAAGTTTTCAAACCCGATGAATCTCAGCTCGAGGGATTCCAGGTTTCTACGTGTATCCAGTATGAAGTCGTCTAAAAAGCCCTCGTAGTCAGACTCCAGCTTATACAAGTAGTCTCTGAGCTCAGACGCTATGCGAACACCTGTGGATACCCTCTCGTAGAGATCATCCCTGCTCATCGTTTGGTAGACCTGCACTAGTGTAGCCGTAAGCGTGATCAACGAATCTACGCTTCTCAGCACGGTACCAGGTACGATCTCCTGTCTCGTGAAGTACCCGTATGCAGTGCAGTTGAAGAACAATCCAAAATCCTCTCGTAGCCTAGCGAGTCCTCTGGCAGACCTGTAGGCACTCTCGAAGTACAATAAAGGTATGTCCTGTGGTTCAACCCCCTCCTCTAGCATTGCTTTGATCTGCTCGAGGTCTCTTGCAACTCTGTCTAGTCGTGCAACAGCTGGATCAAGGAGTTCCACGACTCTTTGCTTCAAAGTCTCGTTGGCTTTAAGCATTTCAGCACACGAGATAGCGTTTCTCAAGTCCTCGATTCTCTGCGGATCGGGCGATATGTTGTATCGATTTGCATCCGTGAAAGCTATACCGATTGAGAAAATCATGGGCCAAGTGTTGAAGAAGAGGTAGAGGATCAAGCTGGGAACGAACAGAAGAAGGGCTATCCTCGTGGGAAAAAGAATTTTTCTTCCAAGATACCGCTTCATGTAACTTCCCATTCTACTGTTTACTTCTTGATTCTAGGTGCAATCTCGTCGTAAGCTCCTCTAAGAGCCTCGTCCACCTTTCCAACGGCTAATTCAACAGCTTCATCAACTGTTCTGCCTTCTGCTAGAGCTTTCGTGTATGCCTCCCATATTAATCCTATGTACCTATCAGCACCCCAGACAACCTGCATGTTCTCGTCCTTGGGCATGGGCACTGATCTCTCGATCTGCCTGTAGAAACCCAGTACTATCCTGAACAGAGGGTGCTCATCTGGGTTTCGAGAAATGTAATCTGCAACAGTGGGTTTTACAGGTACGTAGCCTAGCTCACGTACAAGGGTTAGAACAGCCTCATCGTGTAGCGCAAAGTAGAGTATGAAGAGTACTGCTGCGTACGTTCTCTCTAATCCACCGTGACCAGCCATCACGCTGAGGTAGAGGTTTCTAAAACCGCTGAAGGGTCTTGGTATTCGACCATCTATAGGTGGAAGCGGCACAACTGTGAAGCCATCTATTCCCAGTGATTCAATAGCGTATCTTACATCCCATGGACCTGACACGTAGAATGGTGTTCTACCTCTGCCGAAGAGCTCACGCTGATAGTAGTGACCAAGATCTGCTACATCCATATACCTTAGAATGTTGCGTACGAAGAACTTTAACCCCTCACTAGTACCTGGTAGTAGTAAGCCGAGCTCTTTTGTTACATCATCGTAGTAAAATCCTCTAAAGGCTGTAACCCATGCTGTTGTGTGATAAACACCTGCGACGATCATGGAAACACCGTATGTTCCCGCATCTGGATTGTAGTATCTCCTCATGGTTTCCAGCATTTCGCTGAAAGACTCCGGTGGTTTATCCACCATTCTGAGGTTTACGAAGAGTGCTAATGCTTCACCAGCGTACGGTAAACCGTAGGTTTTAGCCTTGTACGTTACAGCTGCCATTGCTATTGAAAGCAGATGTTCTGATATGTCTTCTACCGCGTCGTAGCCTATGTAGTCCTCGAGTGGTAGTATATAGCCTGATTCAGCAAACCATCCTATCCAGTCGTGAGCCCATGAGAAGACGTCGGGTGCTTGACCAATCATTTTTTCCCTAGTATCTTGAGGTAGGGATGCAATAGACATGATCTTGGTCTGCATTTCACCCATACCAGCGTACTCCAATACGCGAACATCTATGCCCGGGTACTCTCTCTTGAACATCTCGATTACTTTATCAAATCCCACTTTTTCCTCTGGTGCATGTGGAAAACCAAAGTATATTGTAACACTGATTTCACCTCTTTTAGCTTTTTCTACGAATTCCGCAAACTCCTTTGGAACTCTGATCTTTACGTCTCCGATTGTTATTTGTGACACCTCGGATGGTGGTGGAGTTGGTGTAGAAGTAGGAGCTGGTTGTTGCATTGTAAATAGTAGTAGACCTAGCCCGACCGCAGCTATTGCTACTGCTACAACGAGGACTATGGCTGTTGTTTTAGTAACAGCTTGTTTATACATCCCCTACACCTACATGAATTTTAGGACATGGATGGTTTTATATGCTTTTTACATAGCATGCATACTCGTAAATACGCATATACCTGTCTCCATTTACTACGTAGGTATCCTTGTTCAAATCATCACGTTTCTCAACGCTAACCATTGGTTTTATAAATCCTGAATGGATTGTCTCAAGTTTCTGCGATAACAGTCTTCACCGGCTCAGGATCAGGATTAATGAGCCATGCGTTTGCCTGTGGATTTCTCTGCTGTTTCAACGTTTCTAGTGTGATTACGTGTTTGCATATGGGTCCCATAGATCTTGTGAACACAACACATGGATTGCTCCTGGTTTTCTGGGACCCAGACAGATAGTTGGGCTTAGGCGAACCGCAATGACCCGGTTTGAGGGAACCGGTGTTAGTCTGAGGTGGAGAACTGTCGTGTTCAACGCCTTCACCAAAATTTTCGATCAGAGAGAGTGGGAGATCACTGGTTTGGACCATCCAGTTAGTACGTGTACACAGAGGAGGCGTTCACAAAGTCTTCGTTAACTTGGAGAACGTTGCTACCTGAGAAGAATGCTTGACGATATTAAGCTGAAACACGTTCTCTACGGAAGCAATAGATTATCCGACTCAGTAGCCGAGAGAGTTACCGGATCGATCATGATCAGCAAGCTATACAATGGAAAACATTTCTTGTACTGCGGAGGTAGTACAAGTGTGGTTACATAATTCAGGTACTTTGACCACGTTCTACTCCACGCTGCATCGACCACTGGGGAAGCTATTAAATAGAGAACTTTCAAAGAACTCGGGTTTATGTGCAAGTACGCTCCACTTCTCATGTTGCCTCGAGAGCTCCGGGTTCAGTACAGCATAGATGGAGAGCTTGTGTTCGACGCTATCGTCGTGGTTAAGCTACGTAGGTTGCAAGAGCTCGTCAACAAGCTGTGGAAGAGCACTAATCCATCCCTACGGGAGTCAGACAAACTGGTAGCTGTTTACGTTAAGCTGAGAAACCGTGGAGTACCTCTGCCGGTCTGACTGATCGGAGAGCTTGTGGGCGCATGGTACACGAGCATACACGAGGCTGAAGATTTCATCAAAACCTTCAAGCTCTTCACCACTAAACCCAATCTGGAGCTCGTGAAGAAAGCGCTGGTTGAACTAGGTGTACCCGTCGAAATGACCGAGAAAGTGAACGCTTGCTTGAGTGCTTCTCAGGGTGAGTGGAGGATTTACCACTTAGCAGGGTGCCTTAGAGCACTCGGAGTGACAGTCGAGAGAGTTGAGGAGCTGATCGGTGCTACAGAAGCAACGTCGAGACGATACATGAGAGTGTTCAAGGGAGTACTCAAACCCGGGTCAATGTACTAATAGAAGTGGGCGTTGCAAAGCCTGTAATGCGTTCAACGCGTGCTGTGAACTGGCACCACAGCTTCACGGATGAGCAAGCTCAAGTTGGTCCTTGAATGTTCTGAACGTAGAAGAGCAGAGAGATTAGTAGTGATGATGCAAGCAGTATGAATGTGTATTTCGTGGATCTGTCGATGTGTATTAGTGTCTTGGGCTTCGCTCGGAGCCTCCAGTAGGAGTACTCCTCCACGAACCAACCCATCTCTATTACGCTTGCAACAGCCGCTGGTACTCTGCTGGTAGCTGGTTCCTTCTTTAGTACTCCAACGGATATGGAGTCGAGGAAGTTTCTTAGGCTCTGGGGCATGAGCCTCCAGACGAGCAGAGGGTAGTTCGATGCTCTGCTAAGCCCTAAAATTAGCATTAGATTGTAGAGCTCGATCGGGGTTATTGTGATGAAAACAAAGACACCAGTTAACGAAATAGAGTATGTTCTGAGAGCAATGACTAGCACGTCGTGAAGGTACATTTGGTAGAGCCCCAGCATAGAGAGTAGGTAAGCGGAGATCCCCATGTAAAATCCCACGAGTCCTGCTAGCAGCGAGGTTGCTAAAAACCACTCTAAACCCGGGTGAATAAGCCCGAGTACAACTACTATCAGCGCCACTAGGTGCACACTGTGTGGTAGGCGAACCACGTACAGTACGATGGATAACATGAACAGTAGTTTCGAAAGTGAGTGCGAAGTTCTGTATCCGAAGTCACCTGTGATGAACAGTGCTTTGTAAACAATGTAAACCAGTAAGCCGAGAACACTCAACTCTAACCACCCAGCTTTATAACCACGTCAGCGTACTCGAACACTCTGCTGTCATGGCTAGCTACAACTACAGCCTTCTTCTCTTCGGTGAGCGTGCTGAGAACCTCGAGAACACTTGAAGCACTGGACCAGTCCAAGCCACCTGTTGGTTCATCAACGAAGTAGACGTCGAAACCAGCTAAGTAGGCAGACGCTATTGCAACTCTTCTTCTCTCACCTGTACTTATCTTTGCCAGGGGTTTGTCGAGAATGTGTTTTATGCCGAGAACTTCGGAAACCTCGAGAACCCTGTTCTCATTTCCACCGGAGGCTTTCAGTAGCTCATCCCTGGGAGTAGGCATTGTGAAGAAAAGCAAGGGGTTTTCGGGGATATAAATGCACCTTCCACGACGCTCCACACGCCCCTTTGTGGGTTTCAGTATACCCGATGCTATTCTCAGAGCTGTTGTTTTACCAGACCCGTTGGGGCCTTTCACCAGGGTGAACACTCCTTTGCTCACGCTTATGCTGAAGTCTCTTAGCACGTAGTGGTTTTGACCAGGATACTTGAACCAGACATTGCTTAAGACCACGATCTCTCCGCCTCGCTCACGAGGTTTACGCACCGGGGTACTCGGCTTCTCCAGCACATCAGGGTTCCATCTACCACTGTACTTGCACGTGCCGTTCTCGAGAACGAGGATCGATGGTTGAAGAGAGCTCCAGAACTCCGGGTTGTGATCAACCAAGACTACGCTGAAGTTCTCTTCAAGTGCGTTTTCAACTATGTGCTTAACTATTCCCCTTGATTCCTCGTCTATGTACACCATGGGTTCATCGAGCAACAGGATCCCTGACCCTTTGACAACAGCGTCTGCCCAGAGAACTCTCTGAACTTCACCAGCGCTCAGCGTGTGCACGGGTCTATGTAGTAGCTTTGCTAATCCGAGAACTAAGAAGTCAACATCGCTGCACGTAGTACCCTTCAAGGAGAGAACATGGCATACCTCAGCGTAGACGCTGTACCCTATAACACCGTACCAGGGTTCCTGGGGGATGTAGGTAACCATGTTGAACACTTCATCCGGAGTCAACTCTCTGAGGCTTCTCCCGTATACGACAACATCACCTTCGAGAAATCCGCCAGCGACCTCGATCGTGCCTGTCAAAGCCCTGATCAACGTTGTTTTACCACTGCCAGATCTACCGGTAACTAGAAGCATTTCACCTTCATCGAGATCTATTGATACATCCCTGAGCTCGAAGCCGCTTGGATAACCACACCGATGTATCCTCGCTCTGAGAGCTTTCAATAAGCACACCAATGGATTCAAGGAAATAGGGGTTTATGAATCGAGGCAGAGGAAAAAAGCTACTCTTTGACATAGCCTGCTTTTCTCAGCCAAGCTACTAGTGGTACAGAGACCGATATTCCCACGATCACCTGTCCTATGTTGACTGGGACTTCGAGTATTGCTGCTATGGGTTCTCGCCCTGTTAGTGGATTACTCACGAAGAACTCGTATAGGAAGTAGCCTAGAACCATCAGTGAACCAGCTACTGCGAGAGCAGCTATTTCACCAGTGCTGATGCGTCTTCTCTGAAGTACAATGAAGAACAGTGATGCGAGTAGAACTCCTAGTGCTATCCACACAGCTATTGATACCTCTACGTACGGTGGTTCAAAGGTGAAATCAAGCCACTTCTCCGGTCCGACGTACACACCACCGCTCCAGAGTACAGCTGATATGACCATGAAGGCAGCTGTGTACACGGCTACGGATAGGACTACCTGTAGAAAGCTGTGTATCTTCCTTAGTTTTCTCACGAGAACCCCTGCTGCGTAGCCCTCCACGAACTTTATCACAAGTGTCCCGGGAGCGAATACAGCGTAGCCCGTGGAGAGATCCGCGAGTGCAGCTCCTACACCCCCGGCTAAACCAGCTACCAGTGGTGTTGAGACGAACGCGGCTAGGTATATCATTGATTCACCAATGTTGAAGTAACCTCCAGTAGCAGGCTGGTATATTTGCAGTGCAATAGTTGCAGCGTAGACTAGAACCGTGAACACAGCTGCTTCAACAACTCTAACTCTGTGTGCATTTCCACGCATGGTCACGAAAACACCACCATTGCTCGCCTAGGGAGAAGTGCCTAATAGGTTTAACCCGCGTGCAATGAGACAACTTGCTGGTAGCTCGGATTATTAGGTTGGAGTAGCACAGTTGATCGAGGGTTTTCGTTGAAAGCCGTAGTACTGTGGGGGCCTCGTAGAATCGATGTAGCAGAGGTAGCTAAGCCTACTCCACCTAAAGGCTGGGTTCTAGTTGAGGTTGAACTCACCGGTATATGCGGTACGGACAAAGCGTTCTACACGGGTACCTACCCGTTGTTCAAAACACCGCTTACGCCTGGTCACGAGGTTGTTGGGAGAGTTGTGGAAGGCCCCGGAGAGCTCGTTGGTCTCAGAGTAGTATCCGAGATAAACTTCTCCTGCTGGTCCTGCGATTACTGCAGAAGCGGAGCGTACACTCACTGCCCGTACAAGAGAACACTGGGTATAGACTTCGATGGTGGTATGGCTGAGTACTTCGTAGCACCTGTTGAAGCTCTCCACGTGTTCAAAGGGCAACCGGAGACCGGTGTATTCGTTGAACCAATGGCAGCTGTTCTGAGATCTTTGAGCCTGGAGCCTCCGAGACCAGGGTACAGAGTAGCCGTGATTGGAACTGGTAGCTTAGCATGGCTCATAGTTCAGGTTTTAAGGAAGCTCTACGGTGCAAGAGTAGACCTAATCGCGAAGAGGGGTAGCTTGAAAGCAGAGTTCTTCAAAGGGGTTGTGAACAGGGTTGTCTACACGGATGAAGCCGAGAGCTCCGCGTACGACATGGTGTTTGAAGCATCGGGTAACCCGGATGCATTGAACTTAGCCGTAGATATCTGCAAACCACTAGGAGTAATCCACTTGAAGTCTACACCTGGATCACCAGTTACCTTTTACTCGACAAGAGCCGTTGTCAAAGAGTGCAGAGTACTGGGCTCTAGATGTGGAACCTTCAGAGAGTTCAGAGAAGCCATTAGACTAGTAGAAGCCGGCATCGTGGAGACTAAGCTTGACAGGGTCTACAGCATGGACAGAGCACCGGAAGCCTTCGAAGAATCCCTCAGCGGCAAATACTTTAAAATCGCGTTGAAACCATGAAACAGCTCTTCGCCCTAGGTCCACGTGGGTTTTCCCTGGTAAACAGCTCCTTCTCCATGTTTTGCAACCCTCAGAGGTAGCTCTGCTTGAATAGGGTCGGTAGAATCTAGGCGTGATGAAGCATCCGTTAACAACTTGTAAGCTTAGTGCTGTGTTGTTTCGAGGTCTACTCCTTCTAGTGGTATTACGCATGTGCTTCCTCTGGTAAGCCTTTCGGCGAGCTTTTTGACTGTTCTTGAGACGTCTGGTCTCTGCTGTAATTCGGGTATGCTCATCCATGCAGCATCTTCAACGTCTCCTCCGGGTTTTAGCTCGCCTCGAATGCTGCTTGAGTCGAAGAGAACATCGAGGATCACGTAGTGGTAGAGAACTCTTCGCTCTCTATCGTACACGATGTTGTTGAGAACCCAGAGTATGCCCAGGGGTTCAGCTTCAAGCCCTGTTTCCTCCTTGAGCTCTCTTCTGGCAGCTTCCGCTATTCTCTCACCGGGTTCTACAACGCCTCCGGGAATAGACCACTTGCCAACTCCTGGTGGATACCTTCTCTTGACGAGGAGAACACTGTTTTCCTTCAGGAGAACAGCTCCTACGGCTGCTATTGCGTAGCTTGGGTAAGCTCGAGACTGCATGGTTTTAAAGCCTCTGTTGCTTACTCACGTGGTTGTTTATATAGGTGGTTTCACTATTATCTCCTAATCTCCGGTGGGTGAAGTGCTTATGAGTACGAAGCCCCTGGTACTCGTGGTGAACGGTTCGCCGAGGAAGTATGGTTCTTCAACGCAGCTTTCGTATGTTGCAGCTAAGGGTGTTAAGGATGCCGGTGGTGTAGCTGAGCTGGTGCACCTCTACGACTACGATGTTAAACCGTGCATTGGCTGTGTATCGGACGGTGTGAAGTACTGCAGGTTCCCCTGCGTGGTGAACGATGACTTCAACAAGCTGGGGAAAAAGGTGCTGGAAGCTGATGGACTCATAATCTCAACGCCTGTCTACTGGTACGCTCCCAGTGGTGTATTGAAGAACTTCATTGACAGGTTGACGAGCATGGAGAATATGATATTCCATGAAGCGAGGCGCAGTCTTCTGGAGGGCAAAGTCGTGGGCTTCATAGCAACAGGGCTTGATGCTGGGGTGTTCATGACGGTATCCTACCTTATGTCTGTGCTGAACAGCATGGGTGCTGTGGTAGCACCGTGGAGCATGGCTTACACTCACAGCGATGATGTAACCAAAGACTCGAGTGCTCTAATGGATGCTTACAACGTTGGATACCTCGTTGTAGAGACCATTAAAGCTCTCAAAGCCTACGGTAAGCACATAGGTTACAACCCCAGCGTTAACGTAGCTGAGCTAGCCGAGGTCGCGAGAAGAGCCGTGAACAACGATGAAAGGAACACCAGGATCAGGAGGCTGGAGGAGCTACTGTCAGCTGCGCTCTCCAGCTAGCGGAGTGCGCAGAGCTTCTCATATATACTACTCGAGCTCCAGGAGCCGACTCGCTCAGGGTACTTAACGATTTTCACACCTCTTAATCCTTTCTCCTCGAGTTTTCTCCTCAGCTCCTCTGGTGCTATCCACTGGTCTGGTCCAAGTAGAATGATGTCTGGTTTTGTTTCCTCAATGGGTTTAAGGAAGTCGTCTTTGTCACCGAGTCTAGCTGAAGCCACGTACTTTAAACTACTAACAACTTTGAGTCTCTCCAGCTCTCCGAGAGCGGGTTTTCTACCCTTGAACTTCTCGAAGTTAACATCTCTAGATACTACAACGTGAACTTCGCCGAGGGACCAGGCGTACTCCAGCAGTGCTATGTGCCCAGGGTGAAGAAACTCGAAGCTACCTGCAACAAGCACTCTTGGTCTCTTGTAGAGCTGACTTAAGGGCTTCCAATTAGCTTTCTTCACGAACCCCCAGTACCTTAAAGCATCGAGTAAGCCTTCAGCGTACGCTATGCAGGATAAGCTCGTGGCGTAGTCTCCTTTCTCGAGGTAGTACCTTGAGTCAGCCAGGTAGGACTTGGCTATTTCCACTACGACCCTTGCTTTTTCAGATAGCTCCTCCTTCTCCAACACTTCTAGAAACTGCTCTACGTTTAGAATGTAGGCTTTAACTCTCTCAGCAATGTCCAAGGTCAAATAGGTACACCGCTATACATATTCTAATACCACCGTATTTATCATGTTGGGGTTCTCCACTGGTACTTGGTGAACTGCTGGTATTACTTTTAACCCCGTGGATATATCCTAATTCTCTAAGAGCATGAAAGGGTGCAAGGGCTCTTGATCACAGCAACTGGAGACTCCTACAGAAAGCCATCGGCTACTGTGCTTATCCTTGGAGAAGTCAATGAGCGTGTTGTAGAGAGGCTGAGGGATCTGCTTAGATTACACGGTGCCAAGGGTTTAAGGATAGTGGTTGCATCCAGCAGCGTGGAGAAAAACATTGAAGCTCTCAGAGAATTCTTCCTCAGCAACATTACTTTCACCCTGGAAGCATACTTCGTGAACCCGGTTGACCTGGAAAAGTTCACGTTTGCTCCCTCGGTTGTATCAGTTCTCGTTTCTAACCCAGACTACACTGGTCATCTTCCCGAAGACCTGAGAAGCCTAGTTGAGGTGGTGTAGACTTGGTCTTCGAGGTGCTTATAACCAGCGATAGAACAATGATGAGTAATCATAGAGGTAAAGAGTTCCTAGGATTCGTGGCTACAGGACCACCACTGGGGATGCCCGAGTGGCTTTGGATGACGCTGTGTGCACCGAGACCTAAAGTGGATGAGCTCGGTAGACCCGTTGAAGCACCCTATGGTCTTAGGAAGATCGAGGCTGTTCTGCAGAACGCTGGTTTCAACGCTGCCGTGGTAGACCCGGACTACATTCACAAGCACCTGGATACTGCTAAGGTTATACTGATAGGACATCACGACTACTTCGCCTACAATCCACCCAGTAGCGAGTGGTGGAGCATAACTGGTAGAGAACCGGTTAACAGGAGAAGCTTCATGAGGTTCATGAACAGTCCAGCTATGAGGAAAGCGAAAGAGAAGGGTGCAAAGATCATAGTGGGTGGTCCAGCAGCTTGGCAGTGGCTCTACGAGCCAGAGCTCATGGAGAAGTGGGGTGTAGACACGGTGGTGGACGGTGAGGGTGAAAAGGTTGTTGTTGAACTCGCGAGTAGAGCGCTGAGGGGTGAACCGCTTCCAAGGTACGTGTACGTAGGTGCTGATA
>JAWAHD010000033.1:0-12480 GCA_038889555.1 Desulfurococcaceae archaeon | reverse complement strand
CAGGGTTCTTACTAGGGCTAATACTGTACATTAATGGTGGAGTAGATGTATCGTTGTACTCACTGTATCTCAAGACAACGAGAGGTAGAAACGCGTTTTTGTATCTTCTCGTGGGAGAATTAGCTGCAGCAGTCGGGGCAACTGCGTCTGGTTACCTCTACAGCGTGCTTGGTCATTGGACCGTAATACTAATTTTGACATGCGTACTACTAGGTTCTCTGGCTATCTTGACATAGAATTGAAAACATGCGAACGCGGATCAGTGCCCGCTATCTAAGCACTCGCTCATCGCGTAATACTCGATCTCCCGGGTTCCTCTTCATCTCCGAGTAAACTTAAGTTAAATGACCTAATTAAGCTGGTTCCTCGGAATGAAGCTGAAAACTCCTAAAGATCGCGCTTATAATGAAACCGGATTTTGACCTCAGTAAACTCAACGATTCTGCTAGGAATAGCTGAATCAGGATCTCTTAATTGGATGGTGCTAAGGATAGTCACCATATCAGTCAAGTCAACCATGTAAATGAACCCGAGTGATCGACCAATTAATGAGCACGCGCTCTAAAACTTGTTCAACTACTTAACACACTCCATAGAATAGTGTACCAAAATACAAAGGTTACGCTTAAAGGAATGATCGACCCACCACTGCTCTTCTTACATTCTCTTTCAAGTCTTCTTGGTATTGTGGAGTATGCAGGTGATCATGTATTTAATCGCGGTGAGAAATCCCTCCTTGTTGTATACCTCTATGAGATTCTCCCAGTTTACCCTGTTTCCTGCGAGTATTAATAACAACGTAATAAGTAGCATCAAAGGTGCGTATACAACAGAAGGCAACCCTGCAACGTCTTCAATGAAGAATCTGAAAGCTACTCCGTATAGTGCTGCAAGGAGTGTTATAATGATCTTGCCTAGTAGTACTGCTATGAAGAACAAAGGTAAACTATACTTTGATAAACCAACGGGTATGTAAACAACATCATCTGGTATGGGAAGCGCAGCTGCTAAGAACACAATTAAGAAGGTTACTCTGCTCACGAAAGTAGACCTACTATAAGTTACTGTTAGGCTTTTCATACCACGGAAAACTCTTTGAACTTTGTTAATTGAAGATACTCCTCTGCCAACAAGATACACAACGAGTTTACCTAGAGTAGCACCTAGAGCTAGAGACATTATTACTAGTGCTAGTTCGCTACCTCTGTAGTTGGCTATTAAAGGTGCCAGCACCACCAGGTAAGGTACCGTAGAGTAGGGTATCGCGTTGGAGATGAACGCAAATAGAAATAATCCAATCAACCCATACGTATGCGTAAATTCAGTAATCTCTATCATTCGTCATTCATCCTTCTCCGAGCTAGCGATGCCTAAATCGCTACTCCATTATTACGACATTCAACTTAATATATCGTAAAACCATCCTTAAAGGATACAACACTATAAAGTGTGTTTCAGCGAATGAGCGTCAGGTTGTTGATTGAAGCACCGAATCTGCTTATTTTAGTGGTTTTTATGCATACGCAAAGATTGCTACTTTCTCTGCTAAGCAAGAACCCTGTATTCCCTGAGTTCTTTGGCAACTGCTGGATCTGACTTCGATGCTTCAATGGCTTTTTCCAGGTCTTCTCTTTTCATTAGTCCTAGTTGTGCTCTGAAAATGCAAGCTCTGCATATGGTGTGAGATGCGGGGTGGCCACATACCGCGCACTTCTTGTAGAAGCTTTTTCTCTTTTCTCCTGCGATGCTTGTGATCTCCATGAGGCTTCTCAGTAGCCCATACTTTGCCCCAGGGTACTTATCCTCGAGTTCATTTAGCATTTTCCTAATGTAGAACCTTATATTGTACCTTACGTATGGGCACTGAACAAACTCCGGCTTTACCAGGTTATTCAGCAGAGCATAAACAGCTACTTCTTTCTCTGGGATTTCGTAGAAAGGTCTTATCCTCTTAACAATATCTTCACCGGTTGCTTGTCTCACCGGTGTTAATGCGAATATTCTATCCCAGCTGTTACTGACGAGGTTCATTACGAAGGTTTGAGCAATGTCATCTAGGTTGTGAGCAGTCGCTATTACCGTTGCTCCAATCTCCCTTGCTACGGCGTTCATAACATACCTTCTGAAGACTCCACAGTAGCTACATGGCATGTATGGAAGCTTCTTCACGAAGCTGATCCTGACGATCTCGTCGAGAGCCTCACCAACATAGTCTTTGAAGCTCGCAATTAAGTACTTAACGGGCTTGTTCTCAGCGTATCTTAGTAGATTCGGTATAGTATTTTCACGGTACCCCCTTATACCTTCATCTATCAGGAGAGCTGTGATCTCCAGTTTAGGTATACTCTTCTTGAGCTTTAGCATTAAGTGTAGAAGACTCATGGAGTCTTTACCTCCACTCACAGCTACCAGCACGTGATCATCTTTACTTATCATACCGTACTTTCTAATGGTCTTCCTTACGCGTTTCTCAAAATACTCCATGAAGTGTGCTCTACAGTAAGCAAGTTTGCTCACTTTATTGTAGTACACCGCTGTTTTATCGCAGAAAGAACACTTCAACTAGTTACACCTCCCCATGAATCTATGGTTGTTTTTCATCTTCAGCTTTGTTTTACTTCATAAGTTTAAAGTATATTATGCACGTTCACCATTCACGCAACCCCAGGGAGCATCTTGAGGCTTCTCGCTCTCAGCGATATTCACGAAAGTGAAAGGTATATTCGTAGCCTTGCAAAGGAACTTAATGACATGGGGTTTAAACCGGATGTAGCGCTCGTAGCCGGTGACATAACTAGGTTTAAGGGTGTTGACACAGCAAGAAGAATATTGGTTTCTCTTAGAAACACTGTTGAAACTCACGTGCTCTTCGTACCAGGGAATTGCGACTCTCCGCAGCTTCTCAATGTCGACATGCTCGACGTGGACATAATCAATATCCATGCGAAAGCCTACAAACTCGGAGATTACGTGGTCTACGGAGTTGGCGGCGGAGGTCTTAGCCCCTTCTACACGCCTATAGAGTTCAGCGAAGACGACTTTGAGTCCCTTATAGCAGGAGCGATCCACTACTCCGATGATAAACTCATAATGGTTACACATGAACCCATACTAGGCTATTTCGACGATGTTAGCGGTGTAAGAATAGGTTCTCAGGTTTTTGCCACGTACCTAGACAAGCTTAAACCAGTATTGTGGATAACAGGTCATGTTCATGAAAATAGTGGCTGGATTAGAACGGGTGAAACCACGATCGTGCATCCTGGCCCCTTCATGAAAGGTTTCTATGCTATAGTAGAGATCAGAGAGGGCAACGTACTTGTTGAAATAAAGCGGTTAAGAAGGTAAGTAAGAATCTAACTCGCTCTATACTCTAGCACATCGCCTCCCCACAGTTCAACAGGCTCTGTAGTTCTGAACACTATTTGCCCCTTCTCGTCGTATATAGACAGTAAAGCAATTAACGGTTGTTCTCCATAAGGTACTTCTACAACACATGTGTTGTTTAAGCTAATACACAGCTTTTCACGTATGTCGTCTCTAAGAGGTGCAACTTTCACTACGTATTCATCAGGTAAGAGTACGAACACGTGTTCACCTGTTGAGAAACACATGTTCTCACCTGGAATGTACTCTTCTTTACCATTAGGCTTTACCCAGCCGAGTCTAACCTCGCTGAAACCAACTTTACAATAGTGTAGCAACCTAATCCTATAGTAGCCTTTCTCTAAACTAATCGAACTCGTGTCCAAGCGTCTTGTAGGAGAGTCTCTCCAGGATTCCAGTAGGAGTTTTTCGTTTAACCACAGTTTAATGCCGTTGTTTGCAACAACAAAAAACCTATAACTCCCGCTTTCTTGGACTTTTAGAAAACCCTTGAACTCGACTATGTAATTCTTCTCGACTCTATCATGAGGTTTACCTATCCAGACGTGATTTATCGATGGTAGTACTTTCTCAGCTAGTGCAGAGCGTTCAATGTCATCGGTGAATGGCTCTTTTAACGAGTAGAAACGTGCAAGAATACCCTGAAAAACACCATGCTTAACTTTTACAAGAGATTTTCCCGGCATTTAAGAGTACCTAGATATATCCTTAAAAACTCAGACTAAAAATATACAGAAATGGTGTTTGGGGATGTCATTTAACTACGTATAGAGGGTTCAATGGGCTAAGCCTACTAAAAGCTGTACGCAAAGTTAACATAAGATCCTGGCTGAAACATGTATACGAAAACACTGTCCTTCTGTGGGATCCTCACGGGTTCTTCGAAGTAAAGCTAAAATGCATGAATGCAACTACTCTGAAAAATCTGAAGTGCGGGTCTCTAGTATTAATCAAAGGGTTGTTAACAGGCGTGAATGAGATTTGTGTTGAAGAGCTTCAAGTTCTACACTCACCGTTGGAGGAAGAGTTGCTATGCAAGGAGGGTTTTTCAAGCGACCCGGTGGAGTATACGAAAAAGTACCCTGAATACGTCAAGCATCCACGAGTTCTGAGATCCATACATGTATACTCAAGTTTACTGAATTACACTAGGTTGTTTTTGCTCAAACAAGGGTTTATAGAGCTCCCACCTCCAATAATCGGGTACTCGAGTGACCCAGGACTTAGAGGTGCTCGAAAGGTTCAAATAGAAATGTACAACGGACTATTCGAGCTACAGAGCAGTCTAATAATGTACAAGCAACTATACGCCAGTGTTCTGGACAGAATATTCTACGTTGCAAGAAACATCAGAATAGAGCCAGCCGAGAACGCTCTCACGGGAAGGCATCTCGTTGAGTTTACCCAAGTAGACGTGGAAATGGCTGGTGTATCAAGCAATGTTGCAATGAGCTTAGCTGAGAAAACGATATACAGCGCTGTACGACGAGCTCTCAACGAGCTACTCGAACTACTCGAGTACAGCGAGATCAGGAGGCTTGAGAGAGAGATCACAAAACCTCCGTATCCGCGACTAACTTACGATGAAGCGGTAAACGAGCTTTTGAAGATGGGAGTGCAGATAAAACACGGTGAAGAGCTACCATTCGAAGCAGAAGCCCTCATAGCCAACAAATACGCTACACCTGTTTGGATTGAGCGATTCCCAGTTAAAGCCAGGGGTTTCTACTATCTGGAAGACCCCGATCATCCAGGATACAACATAGACTACAACCTACTCTTCCCAGGAGGGCATGGTGAAGTGCTTGATGGTGGTTGTAGAGAGTATAGATACGAAAATATCTCGAGGAAAATCAAAGAAATACACAAAGAACCCCTCGAGAAGTACTCCTGGTTTCTTGAGCTCGCTGAGAAAGGCTTGATAAGACCAACCTGTGGATGGGGTCTTGGAATGGAGAGATTCGTAAAGTATATACTGAACTTAGAGCACATAGCTTACGCCACACCTCATCCTAGACTACCGGGAGTCATAGGACCCTAAACACGACAGGTCAAGTATTAATAGGACTACGGTACTACTAGACTGTGGTGTTGCTATTGTTCGATCCCGATGAGATCAGAAAGGACTTCCCTATATTTAATCGAACTATTAACGGTAAAAAGCTTGTTTACTTCGATAATGCTGCTACTACCCAGAAGCCTGTGCAGGTTATAAAAGTCATTGAGGAGTTCTACTCGAAGCACAACGCGAATATTCACAGAGGATTACACACTTTAAGCCAAGAAGCAAGTCAAATGTACGAGGAAGCGCACGAGATCATTGCAAAGTTCGTGAACGCGAAGTCTTGGAGGGAAATCGTATTCGTCAATAACACAACAGAGGCTATTAATACCGTAGCCTACGGTTGGGCTCTCTGGAATCTTCAGGAAGGTGACGAGATCGTAGTCACGATAATGGATCACCATAGCAACATTCTACCCTGGAGACTCATAGCCCAGCTTAAAAAAGCAAAAGTCATTTATGTCGATGTAACCAGCGACGGGTACCTTAGGTACGATCAGCTGGCAGAGCTCGTAACACCTCGTACTAGGATCGTAGCATTTCCTATAGCAAGCAATGTTCTCGGAACAGTTAACGATGCGAGAAAGATAGCTAGAATAGCACACGAAGTTGGAGCTATAGCGGTAGCTGATGGTGCTCAAAGTGTTCCGCACATGCCAACTAACGTAAAAGAACTTGAAGTGGACTTCCTAGCTTTCAGTGGCCACAAAATGCTTGGTCCAACCGGAATAGGAGTTTTATGGGGACGCGAGGACATACTTGAGGAAATGAAGCCTTTCAAGGTCGGTGGAGACACCATAAAAGATGTTACTGTAGATTACGTAGTATGGCACGATCTCCCGTGGAGATTCGAAGCTGGTACACCTAATATAGCAGGAGGTATCGGTTTAGCAGAAGCAGCCAAATACCTCATGAGAATTGGAATGGAAAACGTACGTGAACACGAGAAATCCCTCGTTGCATACACTCTAAAGAGATTCGAAGAACTACTTGGGGAATTAGAGTACTATGGTCCTAAAAACCCCGAGGACAAAACAGCTGTAATAGCGTTCAACATTAAAGGGCTAAACCATCACACGGTTGGAATGGCTTTAGACCTGTTTGGAATAGCTGTGAGAACAGGAATGCACTGTGCTCATCCGCTTCACTATAGATTAGGGTTAGCAGGAACCGTGAGATCAAGTTACTACATCTACAATACACATGAGGAAGTAGATTACTTCATTGAAGCTCTTGAAAAAATCATTCAGCTGAAAGAGTCTCTAAGTAAGGAAAAACCGAGCATTATATGTCCAGGAACATGAGCGATGGAAAGAGAGGAGTGAAAAAAGCACTATTATGTTCAATACTTAATGCTTAAAGTCGTTTGTCTACAGAGATGCCTACTCTTTTACAGGTCCTAGAATTCTGGCGAATCTCTTACCAGTGTAGGGGCTGGTTGCAAAGGCTATCTTTATCTTTCCTCTCTTGGTCTCCTTGACTACTACCTCGTACTTGTCGGTCTCAAAGTACTGCTTTGCTTTTAGGTCAAAGAACTTTAGTTTCTCGGGCATATTCTCCACCTAATTCAACTTAAATTCTTTGCGTACACGCTTATAAGCTTTATGTTTTGTTAAAAAATACACTTTGTACACACATTTACATGTTATATTTTTAAAAAAATATATATATTTTTACAAGTACAAAAATGAACCTTGTATTACCTCCACACATGCGGAGTACAAAACTGTATATGTGAAAAATCTACATAATCAATGTTACAGAGTGCAACTATTAACTACGTGTTTAAAAGTACGACGTGTAATACAATTCATTTTTGTATAATGAGGGTGAGCAATAGACTTTAATCACTTACTTATCTACTTATTTTGTTCAGAAAACTGAATTACTTGTTTACGAAATAGTATGGTTGTATATTGAGCATCGCATATACTCGTTTCGTTACGGAAAGAGAACGTGTTTTAGGAAGTCCCTTCAGTGTTTTCCTGTAATTCTTCTAGTTTTTCATACACAGTTTTTTCGCTTACTATGTCACTGGTACCCATATAATCGTACATTACAACTGTATATGGTATCTCGGCGTTTTTGGCTTTCTCGAGTTTAATTAGAAGTTCTTTGCATTTTTCTAAGTTGACATCATCTTCTTTGCAGAGGAAGTTTTGTAGAATATTTATGAAGTCCTCTATTATTCCCTCAACAGTTGTTATATACCCCTGAGAGTATGCACCGGGCTCAATGACTAAACCTAACTCGGGTATTTCCACTTTGCAGTACGAGCTTTTTACTACTAATGCGTTTTCATCCCCCGCTTTTTCAACTTTATATATGATCTTCCTTGGGTTGCCTAAATTCATTGTGAGCACATCTCTGTGTGTGTATCTGCATCTTGTGCACTCTAGTACGGATATTAGAATATCACCGTAGTATGGAATGTTGTACTTATAGTCCGTTAACTTAGCTGATTTCTCTCTGCAAACAGGGCATTCTACGTGTAGTTCGAATACTTTCTCCGGCATTCTATACGTGTACTGGTTGAACACTTTGGTTACCCAATTGCTTGTTTTGAGCACTACGTAGTGCACATCTATACTTTTCTACCTTTTATCTATTAAGTGAGAACCGTCGCAGGATGGTGCTTTGAAAAAGACTGTGCCAAGCCCTTCTCTGCATGTAGCAACGGTTAACCCGTAGTACTCGGAGTGTTTGATCACGGGCATTAGTACATCTTCTCTAATGCTTTTAGGTAGATATCTGTATCCGTGGATGAGCAAACCTTTCTCCACGTAGAGCTCTCTTAGCCTGTTTCTAATCTCGGGGAAGACCTCTAATAGCCTATTAAAGTTATCCCATTTCGCTTTGTATGTTGATGTAACTATGTGCTTTGCTCCTGCTTCTCTAATTCTTCCAACTAGTTCCTCTAGCATGTAGGGATCATCGTTTACATGGGGTATTATTGGGTCTACTCGGACCCCTACTGGTATTCCGTTACGTGATAGCTCTTCTACAGCTCTTAGTCTTTGCTCAACACTTGGAGCATATGGCTCGATTTTTCTAGCAATGTTCTCATCGAGCGTTGTTATAGTCACCATAACAGCTGATGGCGCTCTCTTAAGTATGTCTAGGTCTCTGATGACAAGATTCGACTTGGTTGTAATAAGGATTTTTACCCTGTGCTTTGAAATTAATTCGAGAGCTCTTCTGGTAAGCATTAGGTGTGCTTCTATTGGTGGGTAGGGATCACTACTGGTGCTTAGCTCTATGAGTGAACCGGCTTTTACCTTCTCGAGATCCGAGGCCAGTGTTTCGAGAAACTTCTTTTTCGGAACGCTTTTTCTGGATCGTATGTAAGATGTTGCATAGCAGTATAAGCACGAGTGATCGCACCCGGTGTATGGATGTAGACTATACTTTCTCGGGCATGTGCAAAGAGGAGACTTCCACGGATCGAACTCTCGTATAACTTTAAGCTTGGTCAAGGCGTGCACCGAATAGCTAAGCGGACTGCGAAGTGTACCCCGTCCGACCGCCCTCCTTCATTTTCATCCTCCACTCTGGAGTCTCATGGAGGTGTGAGGGGACGGGGCCAATCAATATTTCTTGACAACAGTCTTATTAACCTTCAGCTACCTGCAATTCGCGATTGTACATGGTTTACAGTATATAAGTCTTTTTCACTAATCACTTCTTTAAGGGACTTTATGGTTTCGGGAATTACTCGTAGAGCTATGGTTGAGATTGCAGATTACGTGCTTAAAGCGGTTGATCTCATTAGTGATGAGGAGAAGGAGAAAATTGTAGATGAGCTTTTAAGAGTCAAGAAAGAAAACAAGAAGGTTTTTGTTACAGGAGCTGGAAGAAGCGGGCTTGTGGCTAAAGCTTTCGCCATGAGGCTACTGCACCTAAGCTTCAATATTTACGTGATAGGTGAAACAATATTACCGCCAGTAACTCAGGGAGATCTACTAATAGCGGTATCTGGTTCGGGTAGAACAAAAACCATAGTAACGGTAGCGGAAACAGCGAAGTCTATAGGTGCAAGAGTAGTGGCGGTTACAACGTATCCTGATAGTCCACTCGGTAAGTTAGCAGACATAGTTATAAGAATACCGGGTCGAACAAAACTTGCAGTAGAAGAGGACTACCTGGTGAGACAAATAGTTGGAATACACGAGCCACTAGCACCGTTGGGGACTCTGTTCGAGATCACTACGCTTGTTTTCCTAGATGGAATAATATCAGAGCTGATGTACAGGCTGGGGGTCTCAGAAGAAGAGCTAAAAGAACGCCATGCAAACATAGAATAGCAAGCTCAACTTTTGTCCATAGGATAAGCCATGAAGAATTCACTGAACCGTGTACTTGAGAGATTTACCGAAGCATTGTCCTTAGCTTTTATACTAGAAGCCTCAGGGTATCCTAAACCCGGCAATGTTCACAGGCTTCTTGATAGAAGAGCTCTAAGGTACGAGGCTTTTCTTGCAACCGGAGTACTAGCATATAAGTACATGAGAAAAGGGCTTCGAAGGGGGTTTCGTGGAGAATTCAGAGAGGTGGTACTCGGGGATCTTGTGTATGGTCTTGTACGGGATGTTGTGATGAGTTTGAAATCGTCTAATACATGCTTAGGTTCTTCTCTCTTACTAAGCCTCATGAGTGTTTCAATTGGGCAGTCTCTTCGGTATGGATTGAGCGATCTAGCGTCGTTAAGCTACTTCGCGAGAGAAGTGCTACGTAAGACCACGGTGAGCGACACCGTTTACTACTACAGAGCTATTAGAAAAGCCTCTCCAAGCTACCTGAAGAAAACAGACTACACAGGTGAATACGTTAATGTATGGGATCCAACCTATAGAAAGAAGCTACTAGAGAGAAATCACAAACTCGTGGACGTCTTAGAGTATAGTAGCAAATTCGATGTAGTCGCAGATGAAGCTATTAGCGGATTTAAGCGGGGGTTGAAAGCGGAGGAGTTTCTTCGTAAAAGATTCAAAGAACACTTTGATCTCAACAGAGCTATTGTTGAGACCTACCTCTACCTCCTCTCTAAACACGTAGATACAGTAGTGTACTTGAAGCACGGTAGCTCAGTAGCCAGCAGTATTATGAAGAATGCAGAGAGAGTTCTTGAATTAGTTGTTTCGAAGAAGAACGATGAGTGGATGATACACGTAAAGAAATTCGATGACGAATTGCAGAGCAGGAACATTAATCCAGGAGCTATAGCCGACTTAACAGCCGAAGCGATAGCTCTGTATATGATTAGAAACATTGTCGGGGAGAATAGACTACTAGACTTATCGCATTGAGCATTGGTTTATTTTAGGTTTTGTTGAAATATCACACGTGTCGAGGTAAGTGGTATATCAGCCATGAATACTCTAACGGGTTTGAAAGATCTACTAAGCAAATGGCTCATCGAGGAGAATTTTATTGTAACTCAGCTGGATACAACTACACTACCCAGGGCAAATTGGGGATTAAACGTTGCTACGCCAGGAGCACCTGGTGTAAAGTTCGCTGTCATTTCACCAGCTGACAAACCGGATAGAGTTGTACTCGTTATTGGTATTGCAATATCGCCCGAGCATAGAGCTGAGCTTGAAAAACTGAAACAGACGGAGAGAATTAAAGTAATGCACTCTATTCTCTCTAGAGCTTTAATGGTATGTAATGACTGCAAGGTATCAGTGCAACCGAGTATCATCAATCCTCATACAATAACCATAAACCTTGAAATTTTCGGAGAGGAAATAGAGGCACATAGAAAACCCTTGTTCATAAAGCAGGTTGTAAAGCTGATAAACACTTATCTCACCATAGTCTCTGGGTTCAACGAATGGTTCCCGGTGGTACCACAGCCAGGTAAAGAAGCACCCTCTGGGCTCTTCATATAGTGTATCGTTCCTCGGGGCTTCATTCAAGAGGATGGACCGGCCGGGATTTGAACCCGGGACCTCCGCCGTGCGAGGGCGGCGCTCTTCCAGGCTGAGCTACCGGCCCCTGTACAACCATACTTAGCTTGGCTGGTTTATAAAATTCACAATACATTATTCCAACAGGCTAGGGACATTGCTTTTGGTTGTTCATCAAGGATACTAGATCCCTGTTTCGTGCTTCCTGGTGAACGACATAAGTCAGGAACCTGGCTTTTCTTCACTTCTCCGCGTTCGGAAACCTCATCATCGCTCTTTATTATGGTGATCAGGGTTAATTACATCCTGGGGTTTAAGATGTGCAGGCTCTACGCTATGGCTTATAGAAAACCTGATCACACAACCCTGAAAACTTTCATAGAAGCATTCGTGGAGAGCAACAGGTACGATCACTACTTGGCTAGTCTAGCGCCAGATAAATCAGTGGCTTCTCACGATGATGGATGGGGTCTTGTAGCAGTAGGTTTAGTAGACAACACACCAACACACGCATACTACAAAACAGTTGAGCCTATTTTTCACGAAAACTCTAGGAGAATCCTAGAACTATACACGAAGAAAATGGCAAGTTACGACGAGGTCTACATCATAGTTCACGCGAGGAAGGCTTCGAGAAGGGAACCCTATGGTCCCGAGTACGCGCATCCGTACATGATGATGTCTGATTCGGGTATAGCATGGTTTGTGCATAACGGTGGAGCAGACAAGAAGCTCTTAGCTGAAAAACTGGGAGTTTACCCGTGGGTACGTGTAGACTCAGAGCTACTAGGATACTATGTAATGGACAATGTGCTGTCCTGTGTAGGAGGAGGGGAAATCGTAGATAACTGCGTTGTAGAAGCCTATCTAGCCGCGAAGCACTACGTGGTTAAGAACAGTGCTTTAAACACAGCACTACTAGTCCTGCACGAGGACAAACCACATCTATACATAACACACTGGGTTAGAGAACCGAAAACACAGCAACACCAAAAGTACTTCGAGATGATATCATTGTTGAGTGATGCAATGACGTTCGGAGGGTCTATATCGATTAGAGAGTATCTCCCTGAATCGTATGCTGAGAAGTTATCATCGCTTGAACCCGGAGTATACAGG
>JAWAHD010000032.1:0-13146 GCA_038889555.1 Desulfurococcaceae archaeon | reverse complement strand
AGAAGAATAAAGCTGTAGTTTTTAAGCTACTCAACTTTTATAAGAACAGCTTTTTTAAGTGTAGGTGTAGAGTAGACAGCTTCTCCTGGTTCTAAATACGGGATCACCGAGACCGTGTTTTCATCCAGGTATAGAGACTTTTCCAGAATATCCAAGTCTATTTTGGATTTAACTGCATGCACGATCTTGGTATTCGTATTGACTAGTACGTCCTCGGATATTTGCGAAATAGACTGTGAAATCACCACTAATCCTACTTGAAACTTTCTCACTTCTCTAAGCATATCGCAAATAGGCTTTACCAGTTGATTTTTAGATAGGAAATTCTGAGCTTCTTCGATCAAGATCAATAATGGAAGGCTAAGACCAACTGCCGAGTCAACAACCTTTTTTATGTAGAAAGCGGAGTAAAGCTTTCTAACGCTTAAATCTAATATGCGGCTTACGTTTACGATGAATGGTTTACCAGTGTGCTTGTCAACGAGTTGGAGGTTTTTGCCGCTATTCTTGTACAGCTTAAACAGCTGGTCATAACCATACCTTGCAAGAATACTAAGTTTTCTGTGTAGCGAAAGCTTTGTTTCCCTCATCCAACTTGATTCCTCGGGATAAGACTCCAGGTAGTCTATGAAAGTTTCAATGGATTTCATCTTCGAAATGTCCACTTTTCTGATGACTTTTTCGAGAAGATACTCCTGAGGAGAGGTTAGTTCAAGCACACTTGAAATTATTGATAAATCCGAGGGATCCCCCGTGAACAGCTCTAGAGGAGTCTCGAACGGGTTGATTACCTCGTAGTCGTCTAGTAGCTTAGAGTATTCACCCTGCCAATCCACAATGATAACGGGGATAGAAAGTTTTTCAGCAACACGTTTAGCTATTAGTGAAGCTGTATAAGATTTTCCTGAACCAGTAGTACCCGAGATTAGGATGTGCCGGTAGAGAGCCGCCTTGTAAAGTTTTGCCGGGCGCTCAGGATGACTGTTGATAGTTCTACCTATAATAACGTACTCGTCGTTATCCGGATAAGTAGCTTCGGTGGGTACATTTTGTGTAGGATACTTAACCCTATGTTCAAACCCCAGCAGTATTGGTGATTCCAACATCATTCTTCTCATAAAAAATTTCTTATACTACCAATTATTCTGGATATTGCATCGTTTGCAACCGGTTCAATATCTATAGACCTAAAGCTTGAACGTACTAATGTTACGAGAAGATTAGCTTCTCTGAGAACTTCTTCCTTGTCTCCTCTGAGGATTACTAGCCCTTTAGTATCCCTACGGCTAATCTTGGATACAACAATGAACTCAACGCCTTTGCTCAGCTGGGATCTCGTCTTTAGAATCTCGCTCAGCTTTTTAACCTCCTCATCTACAACGCCATCGTTCTCGTTGATGTACCTGTACAGTCTTAGTGCGGTTTCAAACATTACAAACCCCATTGTAGAAATAGCACGGTTTTAAACCGAACAGTGTGGAAGGCGTGAGTCTTGGTGTTACTGAAAATCTCATAAAGTACTTGGTATGGCTACTGCTTAGTTTCTACTTAACTAAGTTAAGACCCAGGTAAAGGTGATCTAGAGCCTTGTATTCCAGCGGATTCTTGCTCTTTAAAACCACGAGAAACCCGTGCAGTGATATTACAACTCTGTGAACGTCGTTCAGCTTTGTATTCGATATAACGTAACCATGAGCACAGTAGTAGTAGCTTAAGCACTCCTCTTTGCTTGTGGATAAGCTAATGATCAGCTTTGAACCCTTTTGCGGAATCTCAACTATGTCCTCGTGAAGCTCTATTTCGAGATCGAGATCACCGCAGACACTTTTTACTCTGTATACTTTGGGGATCCTCAATGGAACAACATCGTTAATTGCACATTCGAGCTTCAAATTATTTCACCTTAGATTAAACCTAATTAAAAAACGTTTTAAGTGTATAAAAATGTAGGGTGACAGCTTGACTGTAGTGGAAGCTTCGAGAAGGCTTATTAACGAGCTATCCGTAATGCTGGACAAAAAGGTTAAGATAGTACTAGACACTGGAAAGTACTACGAGGGTATACTCGCAGGCTTTGATCACCCGTCACTCAACGTTCTCTTAAAGTATGCTACGGACTCTGATGGATCGAAATACCCCAGAATAATCATTAAAGGAGAGCGAATATCCGAGATCATCGTGATGGAAGAACCAATATTTGATCCGGAGGAGTTCAAGGAAGTAATCCTAAGAGAGCTAAAAATACCAGAGCACTCCGTTAGAGTTATACCCGATGCACGAGCCATCGAGGTTCTTGGAAGGTACAGAATTAGTGAAGAAGGAGTCATGGGTTCAGGTCCCATGGCTGAAACGCTATTTAGTCTATACAAGAGATATATTGAGCAGAAGAAGAAGGCTACGTAGGGGCTAGAATTGTTTTTGAGGTAAAAAGAGTAGACTTAGCTGGTAGAATAGGTAAGCTCACAACAAGACACGGAACACTGGAAACACCGTTTTTGTTCCCAGTAGTAGATCCAACACGCCAAGCACCATCTCTTGGCAAGATCTATGAAATAGGGTTTAACGGTATTATCACAAACGCATACCTATTCTACAAGAGGAACCAAGGATCGGTTAAAAGTCTACACGATGAGCTCGGCTGGAAGCACACTATTATGACAGACTCTGGCGGCTACCAGATACTTGTCTATGGTGATGTAGAAGTAGACAATAAAACAATTGTTAAGTACGAAGCTGAGATAGGAACTGACATTGCCGTAATACTGGATGTGCCTACTGGTAGTAAGATGACCTACGAGGAAGCAGAGAAAGCAGTGTACGAAACCTACAAGAGGGGAATCGAAGCACTACCACTAATTGAGAACACGGAGCAAATGTGGGTTTACCCGGTTCAGGGGGCTCCCTACAAAGACCTGCTCTCAAGGTCAGCTGTACTTGCAAGGAAGCTCCCCTACGATGTATACGCAGTAGGTTCTCCAACGGTAATGCTCGAGAAATACGAGTACCCTAAGCTCGTTGAAATGGTGATAACTGTAAAACTTCACCTACCTCCTAACAAGCCTCTTCACGTGTTCGGAGTAGGGCATCCCATGATAATACCGTTTTTGGTTGCAGCAGGAGCTGATCTGTTTGATTCTGCTAGCTACATACTCTACGCTAGAGACGAAAGGTATATGACAGAGTTTGGAACGAAGAACCTCAAGGAACTCTCCTACTTTCCCTGCAGTTGCCCCGTGTGTTCAAAGTACACTCCACAGGAGCTTCTGGAGTTAAACCGTTCAGAGAGAATCGAGCTACTAGCAGTTCACAACCTCTACATGCTCAACAAGGAGATCCGAACAACCAAGCAGCATATCAAGGAGGGAAGACTCTGGGAGCTACTTGAGTACAAATCAAGAGGTCATCCCACGCTTTACGTTGCATTCGAGTTTCTAAAGAAAAACGCCAAGCTACTAGAACGGTACTCTCCTACGTCTAATCCGGGTGGACGAGCAGTCTTTATGTACTCGGGTGATGAAGCATTTTATAATCCGCGTATTAGTGTAAACGTTAAGAAAGCCGAAGAATTAGCTTTAGCGGATGTTGAAAACAAAACCGTTGTTATCATACCAGCCTATAGGAAGCCATACACATCTCAGGAAGAGTTTCTCAAGGTTTTTGCTCTATCTGATAAATCTAGCAACGTAAAGATACTCTTCATACATCCTCTACTAGGTATTTTCACGCCAGGGTTGGCTGTCACCTACCCATTCTACCAACACAAGTGCAAGTTTACAAGAGCCCTAATTGATGAAAGTAAACTTCGTGCCATGATCACGAGGATTCTCGACCGAAAACCAAGGAAGGTTATTATAGTCGAATCCTCGTGGTTGAATAGCAAGCTGCTATCTGAACTACGCGGTTTAACAAGAAACCCCGATGTTGAGGTAGTTATATGTAGGTTAAACGATGTCTCCTCTCGTATTCTTCGCTGAGCTTTTCCATTCTCTTTCTCTCCTCTTCAATCGCTTCAATTATTGTTGCTTCCTCTATCAATCGTTGCACGCTTATTTCAACACCTAGAATTCCCGCGATCACACTTATAGCCACAGCACTCGCTTTGGGATCAGGTCTATAGGGGTCTGTGAACGGTAGAACAACAACACCTCTGAGACCATAGGCTTTCATGAACATCATGGTTAAAGCCAGTGGACCTACTATGTACCTCTCTTCGAGAACCTTTGCATCACCGCGCTTCATAGTTGTGTTGTTTATTGGTATCCACCTGTACTTCTCGTTGGAGTCATCACGTAGCTCTTGACTCAGTCCACCGATGAGTATGACCTCCCTGACACCAATATCTTTTGACCACTTCGCCAGGAACTCAGCGTAATCAGACCTCTCCTTTTCGTGTGGAGTGTTATTGTGAAGAACCACTACTAGTTTGTTTGAACCCGCGTTTCCACTATAGACCTCGAACGGGAACTCTATGTCGTTATCTCTTGTGTACAATGATACTTCAGGCATGTACCTTGTTCTAATAAACCCGATCTTCTCTAACTTAAGCTCTTTTACGAGGTGACGTGTAGCTAAATACCCTACTAGCCCGAAGCCTTGATAACCCGTTACTAGTATAGAGCCTTCTAGTTCTTCCCTATTAACTTGCCTAAGCGGGAAGAACCTGATCACAACCCAACGCCCTCTCTGATCTTTACTGCTACACCCCGCTTATAGTATACCATCTCCCATCCAGACCTGGCTGCTCTGCCAACGGCTATCAGTTCACCCTGTTGATCCAGTACAAGTACTTCGTCATCTGGTCTAATGCTGGGATCAGCTGCGAGCACGTGTTTGCAGAAAAGCGTTTTACCGGATTTCACGAACGGCGCATACTCGTTCTTGACGAATACTCTTAACTTAGGTTTGGGAAGAAGCTGGTTTAGTACAATACCACTCGGTATGTAGAGGTTGAATCTGTAATCTCTAGACCTTAAACCTAAGTAGGGTCTATTCAAGTAGAGAATAAACCTGATCTTCTCAGTGTTCGGGCTTACACCTACTAGAACATTGCTTGGAATAAACTCTTCACCTTTAACTCCGAACTGTAGCTCGGCGATTTCCCTTAGTTCCATGAGTTCTCTTGTTGATGGTTTACGCGTGATCATCATCGCTAAAACCTACGTAATGTAACGTGAGGCTCCGGGAGTATCGGAGCCCCTTTGTTCGCTCCAGCTCTGTCTAATGCTCTTCTTGCTTTTAACTTTCTCGATAGCTCTGAGCAGGTCGCTCATGGTTACGTATCTTCGGCTTTCCCTGATGGCTATGTATCCTGCCTCAATTACAGCTAACCTTATGTCAGCTCCCGAAAAGCCCTCGGTTATCTCAGCTAGGTATTGGTAGTCGATATCTCCCTTGAGTTTTACTCTTCTTGTGTGTATTTTGAAAATCTGTACTCGCCCGTTCTTATCCGGTAAAGGTATTTCGATCACGCGGTCAAACCTACCGGGTCTAAGTATCGCGGGGTCCAGTATATCTATTCTGTTTGTGGCGGCTAGAACCTTGACTCGGTCGAGTGGGCGGAAGCCGTCCATCTCTGCGAGTAATTGCATTAGTGTTCGTTGAACCTCGCGTTCACCGCTAGTGCCTATTTCTATTCTTTTAGCAGCTATTGCGTCTACTTCGTCTATGAACACTATGGCTGGAGCCTTCCTCCTAGCAAGAGCAAATACCTCTCTTACGATTCTAGCACCTTCACCGATGTACTTGTTAACGAGCTCACTTCCAACTATTGCTATAAATGTAGCTCCTGCCTCGGCTGCAACAGCTTTAGCTAGGAGGGTTTTTCCGCATCCAGGTGGTCCGTAGAGGAGAACCCCCTTAGGGACTTCCACTCCAATCTCTTCGAATAGTTCCGGGTGCTTCAGAGGTAGCTCAACAACTTCTCTCATTTCTCTTATTTGTTCGTCTAATCCACCTATATCGCTGTACCGTACATTCGGTTTCTCGATAACTTCCAGAAGCTGAACATACGAATCGTAGTACTCGGGTAGAATATCAACTATCGTTGAACCCCGTTGATTGAGTGCTACCTTAATTCCGGGTCTCAGCTTGGACTTATCAACGAAGTCTGCAACGTGAACAACGAGACCAGGTCCACTACTACTTTTAACTACTACTCTGCCATCGGGTAGCAGGCTTTCCACGGTTGCCTCTATTAATGGTGAAGAAAGGAGCTTTTCGATTTCACTTTTATAGTACTCTAATTTACGCTCAAGTTTTTTCTTTTCTTCTTCCAACTGCTTTAACCTTACTTCGAGGTACGCTATATAGTCCTTTTCATCGGTTAGAACAACATTAAAGTCTTCACTAACAGTTTCCTCGTGTTTCCTAAGATCACTGCTCATGGTATTGAGCCCAGGTATATAATTGCTAAATGCAAATGTTTAAAGTGGTTGGGGGGTTCTCCATTGTCTTACTACTGCGAAATGTGTGGACGCGACCTCGAGTCTAAGAATGCTAAGAGGGCTGTTGTTGAAGGTAGCTTGCTCATCCTGTGTCCAGAATGCTACTCAAGATTATCCAAGCAGACAATTGTGAGAGACATCGATAGTACTCGTCCTCCAACCTCTAAACCTGCTGCGAAGCAGCGAGTAACCACTAGACCAGCGAAGCTCATTGAGGATTTGGAGGTAGTTGAAGACTACGCATCAAGGATAAGATCGGCGAGAGAATCACTAGGCTGGTCTCAGGAGGTTCTAGCCCAGAAAACTGGTGAGACCGTATCAACGATCAAAAGAATAGAAAGCGGAAGGTTGAAGCCGAGTATAGAGCTCGCTAGAAAACTGGAAAGAGTGCTGGGTGTAAAGTTGCTAGAACCAGTTGTTCAGGAGGGGGCATCTTCGAAGCCTAATGAAAGTATAAGCTATCTAACAATAGGAGATATCATAAACGTAAACAGTGAGAATAAATCGAAGAAGAAGGGAGCATAGTAGTTTGAGAGTGTATGTTGTAGTACCCAAGAAGTACGAGAGGTTTCTAGAAGAAGAGTTGTCCCTTGTAAGAACCGTGTACAGAGACGTGGTTGGATACCTCATCGTAAAGCGCACAAATCCTAAAACATACCTATCCAGAGAGAAGCTGGAGAAGCTGAAGCAGTACGATTTCGACAAGCTAGTTGTAATGGACAGGTTGAAACCATCTCAGCTTGTGAACCTAGCAAGAGCTATTAGAAAAGAGGTTGCTGATAGAATACTGGTCATTCTAGAAGTATTCGCTGAACACGCTGGTTCTAAGGAAGCACATCTTCAAATAGAGCTTGCAAGACTACGCCACCTGCTTCCTCTGATCAAGGAGACCATTAGATACGCTAAGCTGGGAGAACTGCATGGATTTCTGGGTGCAGGTCGGTACGGATACGAGAAATACTACTTGATGCTGAAGAGGAGAGAAGCAAGAGTTAGAAGAGAGATCGAGAGACTTCGAGAAATAAGAACCATTAGACGTAAGGCAAGACTTGAATCAGGTTATCCCCACGTTGTAATTGTAGGGTACACTTGTGCAGGTAAAACAAGTTTATTTAACGCGATAACAGGTCTTCTCAAACCAGTGGGTCCTGAACCCTTTACAACTCTTACACCCAAGGCTTGCAGGGTAAACTACAAGGATGTAGACTTTATACTTGTAGACACAGTTGGATTTATTAGAGATATTCCACCAGAGATCGTGGAAGCATTTTACGCAACACTCGAGGAAATAGCCGAAGCCGATTTGATAATAAACGTAGTAGACATATCTAAGTCAATGGATGAGATTAAAAACGAAATTGCAACGTGCAATGACATACTAAGGAAAATAGGTGTACACGAGAAACCAACAGTATACGCTTTAAACAAGATCGACAAGCTCACCAACAACTACGGCATCGTCGTAGAAGCCTTAGAGAAGCTAGTGAACGGAAAAGCAGTAGTACCAGTATCATGCACAAAGAGAATGAATATAGATCTCCTACTTGAAAAAGTGTACGAGGAGCTCAGAAGGGTTGTAGGCGTACATGAACGCAAAGTCTAGAAAAGTATTTGTTCTAAGGTATGGACATAGGCCAGGACGCGATAAAAGAATTACAACACACGCCCTTCTAGTAGCTAGAGCCTTTGGAGCAAACGGGTTTATTCTAGGTGATGTAGTTGATGAAACTCTGTTGAAAGCGTACCAGAAGGTTGTGTCTACATGGGGAGGTAACCTACAGTTCGAAATGGGGGTAGACTCTGAAAAGTATTGCTTGAACTGGAAGAAAAATGGTATCATAGTTCACTTAACTATGTACGGGTTGCCCGTGGATGATGTGATAGGTGAAATAAGAAGTAGTCAAAAAGATCTCCTAGTAGTTGTTGGAGCTAAGAAAGTTCCCAGATTCTTCTATGAGATTGCCGACTACAACGTTGCTATTGGTAATCAGCCGCACTCCGAGATAGCTGCACTCGCTGTATTTCTCGATAGGTTGTTTGAAGGGAAAGAACTCTACTTGAAGTTCGACAACGCTAAACTGGAGGTCGTACCGTCTGCTCGTGGGAAGAAAGTTAGAATACTAAGAAAATGATTGAGAACTGCAAGTACTGAGGGCTTCCACGATTTTCCTCTTAAGAGATTCTACGTCGAAGCCTAACACAATAGAACCATGAATGGACAAAAAGGCATTTTCAACGCACTCAGCACTACTACAGCCTTTGAGTGCATTTTCAAGGACCTCTAGAGCATTCTCCGGGTACACGAAGAAATCGCCTGTTATCTCCGCATGCTCGATAGCACAATTTTCTGAAAATACTACGTCAAGCTTAACGGTTTTAGTGAAACGTAGTACAATCGAATACGTCTTCACGTATATCACCTTCTGAATATCCAGGCGTAATCTCTGTACTTGTTAACTAGTTGTTTTGCGAGCTCAAGCTCCTTCTCGCTGAGCTGATCGTAGTATATTTCAGCGTTCAAAGCACGAGAAAAACCCCGAATCAGACTTCTGATCAGCGCCTCGAGATCTACGTCACCAATGACCTGTTTTAGTGTTATAACTCTTTCTTTAATGCTCTTAACCCCCTTGCTCTCAAGTTTCACTGTTGGAACAAGCAGAGCTTTCTCCAGCGTATCTAGGTTTGTAGCGTACATTAGCGTTCCATGTTGCAGTATATAACCCATTCTACGGGTTTGTGCACTTCCCGATATCTTGCGCTTCTGTACGACAACATCGTTTACAGGTACGAACTCTGCTTCGACGCCTAGTTCGCGGAGAGCATACACTAGTCCACTGCAAATTACTCTGTAGCTCTCCTGGACATCCGTTAGTGGACCAATGGCTGGGAGAACAATGCTGTAGGTTACTTCACCATCAGCGTCATGGTACACGGAACCCCCTCCTGTTATCCTCCGTGTAAAAGGTATTCCTTTTTCTTCAAGGAACTCCAGGTTTACAGCCTCCTTCACCTTCTGGAAGTATCCAATTGTAACAGCGCTGGGGACAAATCTGTAAAGTCTAAGTGTGTTCTCGACTTCACCTCTAGTTCTCAGAACTAGCATAGCTTCATCAATAGCCATTTGCCAGTAGACATCTCTACCCGTTAGGTCGGTTAGTACTCGTAGCCTCAAAGCATTACACCTCAGTGTGGTATAATTTGCTAGTATAATTAAGCTTGAATTGATGATAATGATACGTAAGCGCACTCTTCAGAGGTCGCTAGAAGTGAGCGCAAAGATCATAGTAAGAGCTTCGCTGGGAACACTTGCATCTCTGGGCTTATATGAGGTTAAAATGATGGAAAAACCTGAAACAGCCTACTTGCTTCAGTACTCGCAAACTGGTTGCAGAGCTTGCTGTGCTTTTTGTTTGCAGTCACGTAGGTTGTTCAACGTCAAGAACGGAGAATTCCTAGGAAGGGTTAGCTGGCCAGCTGTAGACCTGGATGCATTAGCGAGCTCCTGGAAGAGGGTTTTCAAGCGTATATGTCTTCAAACAGTGGTAAAACCTGGTTTTACCAGCGAGGTTCTCGAAATCCTGAGGAAGATCAGGTCGTTTGAAAGAGATCTACCAGTATCGATTGCAATAACACCCGTTTCCACGTATTTTCTACATGAGCTAAGAAAATTCGGTGTTGATGCTATAGGCGTAGGTCTTGATGCTTGTTCACCTCATGTGTTTGAAAAGTGGAGTAAACCCTACAGCTGGTCTACGTACTGGAGATTCGTGGAGAAAGCCGTCAGCGTTTTTGGTAGAGGTAACGTATACGTTCACCTGATCATTGGACTAGGGGAAACACTAGTAGATGCTGTGAACTCGATCAAAAAAGCCTACAGCGTGGGCGCTCGAGTTTCTTTGTTTAACTACGTCGATGAACAAGGTAGATCAAGAGTTGATATTAGTTACTACAGGTTAATTCAGGTGATTAGATTTCTGGTGGAGAACGGGTTTAATCCTGACGAGTACGTGGATTACGGCAAAGGAGTTGCATCGAGGAAGATACCCATAGAGCTGACTTCAGCATTCTACACGAGCGGATGCCCCAGCTGTAATAGACCATTTTACAACGAGAAACCCAGTGGACCGATCTACAACATTCCATCTGAGAACTATCTTAAACTATACATGAGTAGACTCGAAGAAGAACTAGTAAAAGTAGGTATTACGCTGTGAAACTAAAAGCGTTTATACCCTACAAGTTGTATAAGCCCTTATCGATTACAGGTTCCTGGTGCTCGCTGAACTGTAGGTTCTGCAGTAGAAAGTATCTTGAAAACATGGTGTATGCGAACCCAGAGAATTTCGGCAACGTTGTCCTCGACCTCTACTATAATGGTGTCAGAGGAATACTAGTAAGTGGCGGTTTTAGACCAGATGCTACACTACCAATTGAACCCTACATAGACAGTATATGCATTGTTAAAAAGAAACTAGACATTGTTATCAGTGCTCATCTGGGTTTGGTTGAAGACAGGAATGTTCTCGCGTCGTTGAAAAACTGCATTGATGTTGTTGACTACGAGTTTACTTTAAGTAGTTTCATTATCAACGAGGTTAGAGGTCTAAAGTTCGGTAAGGAGAGGTACATTAAAGCTCTCAACTTGATGCTTGAAGAGGGGTTACACGTTATTCCACACGTCTTTGTGTGGCATCCTAGGATTAAAACCGATGAGTTATCAGGAGAACTAAAAACACTACTAGAGATGGGAGTACACGAGGTAGCGCTTCTGGTATTCATAGATAGCGAGTACAGGGAGTACAGAGAGAAAATAGCAGAGATAGTCCTAAGAAACATCGAACTGGCTCGATCGGTATTCCCCGGTAAACTGTACATGGGTTGTATGAGACCGGGTTGGCTAAAACCCTTACTTGATCCTCTGATCATCGAAAGAAACCTCGTTGATAGAGTAGTAAACCCTTATCACACACTTCTCAGAGAGCGTAGTAATATAGTTTTGTACGATGCATGCTGCTCCGTACCAGAACACCTGCTGAACAGGTTTCAATCAACCTACATTAACCACTTAACAAACCATTAACTTATGCATTAATTGCTCAGTTTACTCCATAGACTAAGTAACTCGCTCAACTAAGATCACACAGGTTTGCTGATGCGTAAAGTTCGTGTTCAATCTCTGTGAACACGCTTTTAGAGAGCCATGATGTAACTCACTCAGCATGTCGTTAGTTTACCATGGAACCTCATTTTCTTCATCAACTAGAGTTTTCTTGTAGAGTTTTAGTGTTAGGAGTAAACCGATCGCTAGAACTAGGATTTCGATAAAGACCAGTAATACCACATCTCCAGTGAACTGGTAGTAAGCTGCTAATGTATCTATGAAGCCATGTACCACTACTATTCCTGCGAATCCTTTGAGCCCTTTTCCAATGCTCCATGCATTGTAAAGGTACAGTGTACTACCGACGTGGAACAGAAGCGCAGAAAACCTTTCAATTCCAGAAACAATGTAGTAGTAGAAAGGAACTTTGACTACTTGTCCCACGAAGAATTGTGTAATTAACACGGTTATACCAACGAAGAACGCTTCCATTAAGCCGAACCCAGCTCCTACGTTCATACTTGTAACGTAGGACTTGTTCCTTACAAACAAGTACTTAAACCCGGATTGAACTAGGGCTGCTACGAATCCAAGCCAGATCGATATGGCTAATGTAAAGAGCGAGTCTTGTGCTGTAATACGTTCTAGTACTTTTCCCTGGATTTCGGCTGGGTCAACTGTTAAACCGTTTGAAAACAACAAGTATAGTAGTGGAAGCTGTTGAATTGGCTGTTGAATGAAGATCGAAATGAAGAAAACCGCAAACCCTAGCAGTAGATCTCCACCACGTAATTTTCTGAATCCAAGTAAACGTATGAACAGAACTCCAGCTAAACCTCCTAAAATAGGAAACACAAAAACAAGCATTTACTTATGACACCTATTGTTTCTTCTCCTCTTTCTCAACGACAACAGCTGTTCCATAAGCGTATATTTCAGCCATTCCAGTTCCAATAGTTGAAGTCGCGAATCTAAATCCTATGATTGCGTTAGCACCCATGGCTTTAGCTGACTCGATCATTCGTTTTAAAGCTTCTTCTCTAGCTTCTGCTAATAACCTAGTATACTCCTTTACTTCTCCACCAGTAATGTTCTTCAGAAGCGCCATGATGTCGCGACCGATGTGAGCTGCTCTTACAACCCCTCCTCGAGCAATACCCTTGATCTCCTTGATCCTGTACCCTGGAATAGTATCAGTTGTAACAACTATTACTTCGTTGTGATCCATGAAAACCCCCTAGTTTTCACATTGTCTTCAAATCATATAGCTTTGATTTAATCGTGTTCTTTATTTATACACCCTGCAACTTCAATAGGAGTTGTAGGATCATGAATTCACAAGGTGGAATCTAAGTTAAATTTATAATGCCATTGGATTCGATCACGGTTGAAACTTAGCTAAATATCCAATTACAACAGAGATCCCTAGATCCGTGAGCACCGGTTTCAACAGGAGTAGAAAACATGATGGTATAGTTAGTGCGGCGGCCGGGATTTGAACCCGGGATCTCCGGCGTGGCAGGCCGGCGTCCTAGTCCAGGCTAGACGACCGCCGCCCTATGAAATAGTTATGCATAGGTGTTTTTAAATTAACACATTGCC
>JAWAHD010000031.1:0-13194 GCA_038889555.1 Desulfurococcaceae archaeon | reverse complement strand
CGCTTACAACACTACAGCTAGTAGGTCTTCCAGGCCTGATTCTTACACCTCTAAACACTACAGTATTCTTCTTCATGACATGCTCTACCACATCTCCTTCACCAACACCTGTTCCACCCGTTGTAATTACCAAATCTGCTCCCTTCTCGATCCCCCTTACGATAGCCTCTTCCACTAGAACCGGGTCATCGGGTAATATTCCGTAGTAAGTAGGCTGAAAGATCCAATCCTTGATCATCTGAGAGTAGACAATGTACACTGTAGAGTTGAAGTCTTTACCAAGCGTAGTACTTGATCCTGGTTCCACCAGCTCATCACCAATAGCTATGAGTGCAACTCTAACTTTACGGTACACCTTGACACTCTTGATCCCCACTGCTGCAAAAGCTCCTACCATGGCTGGATTTACCACTTGACCTTTGGATCCGACCAGATCCGCTTGTTTGAGATCTTCGCCACGATAGACAATGTTCGAGCCCTCTGAAACCTGCTTGTAGATAACGACTTTTCCATCTCTCACCTCTACATCTTCGTCCATTACCACAGCATCTGCCCCCTCGGGTATAGGTGCTCCCGTTAAAACCCGCGCAGCTACCCCCCGCTCCACAGTAAAACCTTGTGCATCTTGTCCTGGTTTCAGATAGTACTTAATGATCAACTCGATGGGGTTGTAAGGTGAAGCTCCTACTGTATCAATTGACCTCACAGCGTAACCATCAACAGCGCTTACATTTGCTCTAGGACGGTCTTGAGGCGAGTAAACATCTGTAGCGAGAATCCTGCCAACAGCTTCTAGAAGATCGACCTCCTCTGATTCAAGCTCTACAGCTTCGGCAAGCACACTAGCAAGTTTATTGACAGCCTCGTTGATAGCAATAGGGACCAACATACAGACGATTTCACCTATCCTGAGAATAAAAATCCCTTGTTAGCTGATAAAGCAATAAAGACAACTGTACATGCGCCTCTGAGTCTTATACTCCTGGTTGATGAACGAGAAAACTCGCATGGAATGACCAGTACAACACATTTGCCACAGATCTGTGTGTTTTCCGCATCATTGTTTTATTGTTTCTCATAAATGACAGTTGAGCTAATTCATCGCGAACCTTTAGTGTGACCTTGGTACGTTGATACGAGAATGATCAATGAAATAATCGCAATCCCGAAGAGGACTTGTGAAGGTGCTACTGATTGCCCAAGGATTATGAAGGCAAGAAGACCTGCACCAAAGGGTTCACCGTAACTAATCAATGTTACTAGAGAGGCCGGGTACTTACCTAGAAGATAGTTCATGAGTGTGTGACCAAGAATCATAGGAACAAGGGCTAGTAGAAGAAAGTAAGCGTATGTGGTTATAGAATAGATGTACAAGTTTGACCCTGTAATCGTGGAGTATAACCAAACAAAGAAAGATGCTACTAGGTATGTGCTAAACGCGTAATCTAGTGCATTCTCCCTCAACCTTAACCTAGCGTAGCTGCCAATTGCGAAGTATACTGCACATGATACTCCTGCTAGGAGAGCGTAGAGAACTCCAGTCTCGAACACAAGCTCGTGCACATCCAGGTATAAGGCAACTATAAGAGTTATCATAACCACGCCTATTACCTGAAACCTACTCAGCGTATGCTTGTAGATCAGTGCATCTATCACTAGAGCATATATAGGATAAAGCGTTACGAGAAGTGTGCTCACGTACACTTTTATCATGAATAAACTTTTCATCCACAGAATGAAGTGAAGAGCGAGCATGATGCCCGAGATCGCGTGGTGTACTTGTATTCTGGGTACTTCACGTTTATTTCCTCTACTTCTAATGTATTTGAGTAGAAGTATCAACAGAGACGATAGAAAAAGCCTCCAGAAAGCGCATGCTTCTGCAACCGCACCTGACAGTAAGACGAGTATACTGGCAGAGCTAATCGCTATCCAGATAACCACAATGTATAAGAGGAGTTGCCAATCAACTCGCATTGAGAATTCACTACATTCTTCTCAGCTTAGGCATACCGAGGATGTCCATGAGCTCTGATAGAGTGAGAAGTGTGAGTACCGTTAACACTATTCTCGCCAGTCTCTTCGTTGTATCAGGTTCTTTGATAACAGGGTATTTCTCATAGAACTTGTTAAAGCTAAGAGAGAGATCAACCGCATACTCAAGGATTTTATTGGGTTTAAGATCCCTGTAAGCTTCAAGCAGTATGTACTCGTACCCTAGAAGATGCTCTAGCAGTGTTTTCTCCTCCGTGGTGAAACTCAGAGATGTTCGTTGTTCTACCAAAGACTCGGTCGCCTTCCTCAGTTCAGTTGTAATTAGGTCAACGTTATCTAGAGGTTCAATGTTCCACAGGTTTCTCAGAATACTCTGCGCTCTGACTAATGCGTACTCTAGTATAGATGCATAGTCAGTGGTTTCAATTTTCTCAGTGTCGAATACGAGAACCTTGGATGGCTCCACCGATAGTAGGAGTGCTCTTACGTTAGCTACAGCCAAGCTCTTCACAAGTGATCTCACCTCGTCTGATTCCACGTTTATTCCAGGCTCTTTCTCTGCCAGTTTTTTGGTGATCACCGATTCAGCATCCATGAGCAGTTCGTCCAATGTGTAGTAAACACCTCTCCTACCACTCATCCTCATACCCTTTAGGTGAACCATTTCGTACCCAAAATGATGGAGTTTCTCTGCTTCTTGCTTAAACCCCAAGATGTAGAGTACTGCTTTTAGCTGCTTTTGCTCCCTGGACTGTTCCACAGCTATGACGTTGTAGACCTCGTCTGCACCAAGGCTCCTGAACTTATGTACAGTGTAAGCTATGTCTCGTGTAACGTACAGAGTTGTTCCATCACTTCTTCTTACGATGAACCTCCCGGGCTGATCTGGGTAGAAGAGGTCTTTAACGTACTCGTACGCCTCGGCTGCGCTATTGAGGTCGACTTCTACTGCTCCGTTGACAAGTCTCGTATACGGTGTTTTCAGGAGTTCTTCGACTATAGCATGGGCGAACTTAACCACTTCATCACTTGATTCATAATCGAATCCGTCGAATGATATGCCTACGTGGGAAAGAGTTTCTTTAAATCCGTTTAGAACATCCTCCGCTATGCCTCTGAACAGGGTCACTGCATCGGGGTCACCGCGTTCTGCTCTTATCATAAGTTCCTTAATTGCGTCCTCTGCTTCTACGTGGTTTTTAATGCTTGACTTTATTGCATGATGCAACTCTGGGAAAAGGTACGCTAATCTAGCCTCTGCTTTCACGTATGTTAAGTACTCGCTATACATGCTTCTAAACTCATTCAGCAACTCGAGTAGATGCGTTAACGCACTCTTTACTTGCTCGCTATTGGTGTTACTGAGAACCTCCTTTAGGAACTTATGAGCACTTTTAACTTGCTTTAGGATATTGGCGTTCAATCCACGTTTAGATACCAGAGGCTTCAGGTGCTCTATGAGGTCCCTTCGTACAGCATCCACGGGAATATCTTTAGTTTTCTCCAAGACTTTCTCAGCTTCAGCTACAATGGCATTAAGAGTATCCCTTAGTTTAAACTTCAGCCTATTCAACTCTACTAATATATTCGTGAGTGCGTAGATAGCTCCATACCAGTGGTCTATTTTGATGTCAACCGGTTTTTCAATACCTTTGGATCTGACTATTGATACACCATACGCTAAAATAGCTACTTGTCTTCCGAGATCATTCACGTAGAACCTTGTTTTTACGTTAAAACCTAGTCTTCTGAGAAGCCTTGCATAGGTGTCGCCAATTACACTGTTTCTTCCACTTCCTATGTGTAGTGGGTGAACAGGGTTTGCACTAGTATGCTCGACAATTACATTTGTACCGTTTCCCACGGTAAGAAGCCTCCTGTTAAGTCCTCCGGTATACCAGTCTGTTGCTATTTTTATCAGCATCTCGCTGTAGTTGAAGGTTACGTTTACATATCCATTTATGAAGCTTGCGTTTTCAACATTACACTGCTCCTTTGATGCTAGTAGTTCCCTCGTTATGGAGGAACCTACAACGTCCCATTCTGCTCTATCTACATTCTTCAATAACACATGTATTGCAAAACCATAGTCACCAAGCATAGGATCCGGAGTTGGTTGAACACGTATCTTTCCAGTATTCATCAGCTCGTAAGCGTAGTTTTCATCTACACGGAGAACTTTACTTATTGCTTTAGCCAGTAGAGTGGCAACGCATTTTATGTTCTCGCGCTGCATGTAAATAAAGCTCATTCAGACTCAACCATTATTCAACCACCATAATTCGAAAACAACTAGTCTTTTAAACACAGCTCTAACTCAGAGTTCTATCGGCAAATGAAAAAAACAGCTGAAGCTACGTAGCTACTCTTAGTAGCTTATTTGACTAGTTCGTTTACTTTCCTGTAGAATCTACTCCACCACTCATATGCTGCTGAAGCCATGTTCTTTTCAAAGGCTTCAGCCCACTTGGTATTACCGTATTCTCGTGCAGCTTTAGCCATGAAGGTCAGTATTCTGGATGAATCCCAGACCTCTGGTCTTGCTCCAGCTAGTTCTTGGTACTTTGCGATGAGCTTGTATACTTCTAGGGCTCGTTTTAGCGGTTCCTTTACTCCAAATACCTCCTCTAATAGCTTGGGTAAAATCTTCTCAGCCCATCCTCTGTGGAATCTGCATACACCTGCGTTCTCGACCATTAACTCGTACGCTACTCTCTCAATGCACTTAACTGCGAAGTCTTCTGGTTCGGTGAATACGCCTGAGTAAACCGTCCAGTACTTGCCCAGGACATATAATGGTGCAATTAACCCGGGTGTCCAGTAGTAGTTGGGACTTATGTGTCCGTGTTCGCCAAAGACAGCGTAGACAGGGATATCACTGAATTTTATTCCTAGAGCGTTCACTCTCTCGGCGTAGAGTATGTCCAAAACTTTTGCTGCGTCTCTAATACCCCTTTCGGCTATCAATCTTATTATAGGGTTAGATCCAGAAGCCAGTTTTTCAACAATCTCTACTGCTAGTTTCGAGTTCAACTTTGATGTCTCCACAGAGATCTTCGCTGGATCAAGAACCGGAGATCCCGATACACCTAATTCCTCAGGCTTTAGCAATCCACGTGCAAGACACTCGAAGATGAACCCAATGATGTATCCAAGTTCAATTGCGTCTATACCGTACGCGTCTGCCAGTTCAACCACTTTCTCGGCTTCATGTATGTCGAAGATACCGATAAAGGGGCCAAGACCGTTGTACGGCTCATAATCCGATTTAAATCTGCTTTTTCTAACCTTCTTACAAGCTAGTGGACATGGTTCTCCACACGTCTTCCAGCTCTTGGTTTCAATCGCTTCTTTGTTAAACGGCTCCCATATGTTCTTCATTATTAACTCGTGCAGTTTTTGTCTTGTCGATTTATCCAGGTTTATAACGTTCCAGTTTAACATTGGAGTTGTAACTCCCAAGTGTGGATAGTTTCCTCCTAGTGTTCCACCGGTATTCAACTTAGGATCGTACCTGTACTTTACACCAGCCTCAATAACAGCGTGTGTATACGCCTTACCAAGGTTCTCTTGGAAGAACCTGTTGATATGCGATATATCCGTTATCATCTGTGGAAGCTTGGATGCTCTATTATAGAGTCCACCGTATACAATAGCTACTACGTTGTGTGCTCTGAATAGTACACTTCCACCGCCACCACGTGCCGCGTAATCCTCGCTCCCGTAATCTATTTTGCCCTTTACCAGGGTTAACGAGACAAGCGCTCCGGTATTGCTATACATTGAGCCAGGGCCTACCAAAATACACCTGCTAACGTATTTCTCGAAGAAGTCCTTAAACAGGTCTACTAGGTAGTTTTGAAGCGCGTACACCCCTTTCTCCTGGTTATACCCTCTCCATACAGCTGTGATCTTTTCCAACGGTTGTTCGTAAAAGTCTACTAAGACTTCTCCGCTTCCATCATCGAATACCTTGATGATAACTGGGTCTCTGCTATAACCAGTAATGACGATAGCGTGTGCATTAACGTTAAACTGATATGCTGCACCACCCATCGCTGATACGTGAAGACCGTGTGTCATAGGACTTCTAAACACAGCAACAAACCTGTGTGTACCATAGAGCTTCGAGCCGGCAAACAGGCCTGTTCCCAATACCAGCGCATTGTCAGGATGATACACTGGTTTTCTCCAGCTCTCGAATCTCTCAAGATGAAGTTTAACGCCGAGTTCAACAGGGCCATGAACATCTTTCAAGTCGAAGTCTTCAACCCAGCTTTTCCTAGCCGATACATCTATGAACAGCGATTTATAACTACGCACTTCCATGAAGACCCCCTATTTTTTTACTATTTAATCAAGTTTTTAAATACTTCACGATTCATTTTTGTTGACTGACTAGGACATTTATTACAGCTAATTTAAAATTCCCATTGAGGGCGAAGTCGTGTGCTTAAAAGCCCGGGGTTTATTCTAGAACATAAGGGGGGATTGGGGTTAGAATTGAGACCCAGGCTACCCTATATAATTGTAGGGGTATTGGTTGTAACCATAGTGGTTATTTCATTGATGCTTGTTTTAACTAAACCAACTACTCCAAGACCACTGAAAGTAGTTGTCTACGCTTACAGTGATACCATAACAGGAATAGACCCCAGCGTAGAGGATGACACTGGATTGATCGTTATTGGAACAGTGTATGAAACACTCACCTACTACGACCACGCAACTGGTGAGGTAAAACCTAGGTTAGCTGTAAGATGGGAAGTTAACGAGGATGGAACTGAGTGGATGTTTTACCTTAGAAGAGACGTTGTTTTTCACGATGGAACACCATTTAATGCAACTGCAGCAAAACTAAGCATTGAGAGAGCCAGAGACATATACCGAGCTGAGGGTAGAGGATTAGGATACATTTGGGATGCTGTTGAAGAAATAGAAATCGTAGATGAGTACACGATAAAATTTAAGTTGAGTTATCCACAAAGGCTTGACCTACTGGCAGCTTCAACATACGCAGCATACATGTTTTCACCCACAGCACTTGAAAAAAGCGGAGCTCTAAACTACATGGATAGAAAGCTAGAGGATTGGTTCAATGCTGGAAACGCCATCGGTACGGGTCCTTATAGACTAGTACACTACGATCCTAAGCACGAGATTAAGTTGGAGAAATTTAACGAGTGGTGGGGTTGGAGAGAGGTGAGCAATCCCGATGCTCCCGATATCATCATTATAAAGATCGAAAGAAACCCTGAGGCTCAGTACCATGGACTAATCGCAGGTGAAATAGATATAGCTTGCTGTATACCGAGGAGAACCGTGCCGCTTGCCATAGAAAAGGGGTATAGAATTCTAAATATGTCTACTTTCAGGAACTTCCTGCTGTTCTTCAATACACGTCGTTATCCCACGAATATAACTTACTTCCGCTTAGCAATAGCACACACTGTAAATGTCGAGTTGTTTGTGCAGACAGCTCTCATGGGTATGGCTTACCCAGCAAGTGGTGTAATTCCACGTGGATTCCCAGGATATGTGGAGAAGCTGAGCTACGAGTACAATGTTACTAAGGCTAAAGAGTACCTTGAACTCTCAAACGTCAAATTACCCTTAACTATAGAAGTCTTGTACCAGGTGGACTACGAGGAGACAAAAGCCTTTGCAGAGTTCCTTAAGTCTACTATTGAAAGAGAGCTCGGCATAAGGGTTGAACTTAATCCTCAAAGCTGGGAGGCTCTCAGAGACATAGCTAGAGGCATATGGGAGAACCCTGAAAAAACCCCACACATCATTATAGCAGACTGGTGGCCTACCATGCTTTCACCATACGATTACCTCTACACAATGTTCCACAGTGAGTCTAAAGCCTGGAATTTCGCTGGCTACGAGAACCTGGAGTTAGATGAGCTTATTGATGAAGCATGGTATCTGGAGGGAGTAGACTACAGGAAAGCTATGGAAATGTACATTCAAGCACAGTACCTGATATACAGAGAGGCTGTTGCCATCGGATTGTGGGACGATGTAAGACCCTATGCGTACTCACCAAGACTCGAAGTACCCGGTGAAGCATTGAGCCCGTTCTACATGTACGTTATAAGATTCGAGCTTGTTAAGGTAAGATCCTAATTGCCCGTCAGCTTAAACTACGTGGTTAAAAGACTGATTTTATCGTTTTTAGTGATAATCGGAGTAGCAATTATCTCCTACATTATTCTTATCGTTACTCCTGGAGACCCGGCTGTTAAATGGGCTGGAAACCCCAGAGGACCTGGAGCCACTGAAGCTATTGAGCTCGCAAGAAAAGAGCTAGGACTTGATAAACCATTGCACGTACAAGTTTTAAATTTTGCATGGAATGTTTTAACGGGTAATCTCGGCTTAAGTATAGCAACTAAACAGCCAGTTACACAAGTTATATATACGGGTTTTACTTCAACCCTTGAGCTCCTCGTTTTTACATACGCACTCGCTATACCACTTGGAGTATTCCTCGGCTTCTACGCTGCTTTGAAAAGAGGAAGCATTGTAGACCAGGTTGTCATGTCTATGGGAGTAATATTAGCGAGTACACCGTCCTTTTGGTTTGCCACCGTTTTGCTCGCATTGTTCTCAATAACAGGGTTTATACCCTATGGCAGGGTATCCAAGTATCTTCAAGTAGCAACAGGGTTTCAGCCTATCACCGGGTTTTATCTGCTTGACTCTATGATACAGGGTAACTGGATTGTTTTCATGGATGTTCTTACTAGAATGATACCGGCCTGCATAGCTGTATCCGTATATCCGGTTGGAACACTTAGTAGAGTTGTGAGAACACTTGTAGCCGAGTCTCTTCTGGAAGACTACGTGAAAGCTGCTGTTGCATGGGGGGTCGACAAGTCAACTATTCTAAGAGCGTACATCTTGAGATCCATTATACCACCAGTGGTGCAGATCGCTGGACTCTCCTTCGCTTACAGTCTAGTTGATGCAATGGTAGTTGAAGCAGTGCTTGGTAGAGAAGGGCTTGGTCAATTACTTCTTACCAGTATACGCGAAACTGATTTCAGAGTGGCTGTCGGTCTGATCACCTACGTTGCAATGTTCTTCATTGTGGTGAACACTCTTGTTGATGTTCTGCAATCATACATAGACCCAAGGGTAAGATTGTAGGGTGATCAAGTGAGTTTTACGCTACGAATTTTCACCAGAGCTCGAAGAAGGAAGGCGTTTAAGGTCGGTGTAGCCGTTGTAGGGGTCCTTACGGTAATCGCTGTTCTAGCACCTTACATAGCTCCATACCCGCTTGAAGGCTACGGGTATGTGGATGAACGTACGCTGTTAAGAGGGTGTCAACCTCCATCGTTTGCTCATCCACTGGGAACAGATCACATGGGTAGGGATGTTCTCTCAAGGGTTCTATTAGCGACAAGAACAGCGCTACTGCAAGTTTCGCTGGTTATTTGCTTGAGTTTATTAATCGGAATAACCATCGGTGTTCTCGCTGCTTACTTTAAGGGTATTGTAGACACTGTTCTAAACTACTTCATAGAGCTCTTCATGGCTATACCAACCATCATCGTAGCACTACTGCTAAGGATGAGTACAGGACTTGGGTTACACGTGGTTATAGTATCACTCGTACTAGTCTGGTGGGCTTGGTATGCGAGAATAGCGTATGTTTACGCTAAAAGTATAGTGGAAATGGAGTACGTGGTACTCGCCAAGCTCTCCGGCTTAAGCTCATTTAGAATACTGGGTAGGCACGTTATTAGAAACCTGCTACAGCCTATGCTTGTTCAGGCTATTTCGGACATGGGTAGTGTTCTACTGGAGGCGTCAGCTATCAACTTCCTAGGGCTCGGTCTCCCGCCCGGCTCTCCAGACTGGGGAGTTATGCTGTACGAGGCTGTAAGCAACTACGCGGTTGAACTGTTCAGGGTTGCTCCATGGCTTGGAGTAACGCCAGGTGCTCTGATCCTTACAACCACGCTCGGTTTCAGCCTCATAGCAGACTCGCTACGAGAAGAATTAGACCCTAGATTGAGAAGAAGGTGGAAACTTTGGTTCTAGCTGTTAAAGCCGAGAAATTAAGCATAGGGTATCTCCGAGAAGATGATGTACCTCTATGGGTAGTTAGAAACGTAGATTTTGAAATCATGGAGAAAGAGTCCTTCTGCCTCATCGGAGAAAGCGGGTGTGGAAAAACAACACTAGCAAATGCTATAGCAGGAGTAATTCCACCTCATAGTTTAACAGCTGGTAAGCTTTACATCTTCGATAAACTAGTAATAGATGGAGAAAGCCGATCGTTCAACGGTGTTAGAGGTAGGCTTGTTAGCTACATTCCACAGAACCCAGGTACAAGTTTAAATCCGTACCTTACAATCAAAGACCACTTTTACTACATGCTTAGAAACCTCCATAGGATAAATGAAAAAGACTCAGTGAGAGTGGCTCATAGGTACTTACAAATCGTTGGTTTAAGTAAAGATGTGCTAGATAGATATCCGCACGAGCTTAGTGGTGGGATGCAACAAAGAGTTGCAATAGCCTTAGCTCTTGCATCCGGTGCTCGTATATTAGTGGCAGATGAGCCTACATCTTCCGTTGATGCCCACCTCAAGTACCAGATCGTAAGCTTACTTGATAAGCTGGTTAGAGAACATAATCTCACACTCATCATGGTTACTCATGAAATACCTGTAGCTCAAAGAGTGTGCAATAGAATAGCGGTAATGTACGCAGGGAAAATAGTTGAAATAGGTGAAGTAAGCGATATTACGAGGACACCAAAGCATCCATACACTATAATGCTTCTGGAGACAACTCCGGTGTTAGGACACATGAAACCTCTTAAACCATTTCCCGGCGAACCTCTCGACTTCTCTCAACTATCAAACGAATGCCCTCTTTACGCTAGATGCCCTCTAAGAGACGAAACCAAATGTAGAACTGAGCCACCCCTCATGGAGGTAAATAAAAGCGGTCACTTTGTACGATGTTGGCTGGTGCAAAATGGTAAGCGATGAACCTGAAACACCACCTATACTCGAGTTCAGAAACGTGGTTGCAGGCTACATGGTAATAGGAAATGGACTTAGATCGCTGTTCAAGAAACCACTAATAGTTCTCCACGATGTTAGCTTTAAACTGCATATTGGTGAGCGGGTAGCCGTAGTTGGGGAAAGCGGATCAGGGAAAACTACGCTCATCAAGGTCGCACTCGGCTTACTTAAACCCTTTAAAGGAGAAGTGCTTGTTTTCGGAGTTCCTATCTACAGGTTACCGTGGAGAAAACGCGTTGAATTAACTAGGAGGATCGGTTACGTACCGCAAGATCCTTACAGAGCACTGAATCCCACTCTGAGTATAGAGCAGATACTAGCTGAACCACTAGAAGCACTTAAGTTAGATGGCGAGGAGATTAAAAGAAGGATCGAGGTGTCTCTTGAACTAGTAAGACTTCCAAAGAACGTTCTCGGCAAAGTCCCAGATGAGCTAAGCGGTGGTATGAAACAACGTGTTCTCATAGCACGCGCACTTGTCCACAAACCACACTTACTTATACTCGATGAGCCTACATCTGCGCTGGATGTATCAATACAAGCTCAGATCATAAACCTCCTGAACGAAATCCACTCAACGCTTGGAATAGCCATGATCACCGTTACTCATGATCTATCCGTAGCACAGTACTTAGCTGACAGAGTAATTGTTATCAAGAACGGTAGAATAGAGGATGATGGCCCCTTCTGGAGCATAATAGAATCCCCCAGATCCGAGTATGTGAAAACGCTGATTCTAAGCTACAGAAAGTTAACTGAGAATACATGATAGCGCGACTTTTAGCTTTAATACGTGATTTACCTTAATTCTCGTATAGATGAAATTAAGCTAGAAGCTGGGGAAGCTGTTGAACTACATCTACGTTACTCCAAGACAGTATAGTATCTTAAGGCTTGTCGTTGGTAGCGATGCTCTGAGCGTGGATGAAATTGCAAGCTTACTGCACCTTAAACGAGAAGACATTATGAGAGACCTCGCAGAGCTAGAGCTCAAAGAACTCATAGTAACCAGTAGAGTTAGACAACGGTACCACGTTGTGAGCGACATAGGCAAATTGTACCTCGAGAAAATGTTTCCAGAGGAAGCGGCGTACAAAGCACTCTCCAAATGCCCGCATCAAGATATTAAAAGCTTCCTCGAGTGTGCAGAAAAAGAAACGCGAATCCCCAAAAGCGAAGTTGAAGTAGGGTTACAGTACCTTATCAAAGAAGGCTGTGTACTTATCTCAAAAGGAGCTATAAGTGCAGTTGTTGACAACAAGTGTTTTGAACTACTGAAAACCGTTGAGAAGCTTAAGGAATCGCTGATCGCTGTTCAAGAAGGAAAGCCTGTTCCTGAGAACACTATTGCCGTGTTAAGGAAAAGGAAGCTTGTGGAAACTAGAGAACGCACGGTAGTAATTGTAAAACCGTCTGATAATCTCAGAATGTACTGGAGTAAAGACCTAATTAGAGAAAAAACGTTGCTAACCGTTGTTAAACCGGAGCATGCCCCCTACTTAGACCAATACATCATCAAGGAGTTTGACTTGACTGTAGAACCTTACGCTCCATATATTTCGAGAAAGCATCCTTTTATGCAGTTCATTGATGACCTACGAAGTATCCTCGTGAGCATGGGTTTCGAGGAAGTAAAGGGACCTCACGTAGAGTCCGAGTTGTGGAACTTTGATGTTCTATTCCAAGCACAAGATCATCCAGCCAGGGAAATACATGATACTTTCTTCTTAAAAACACCACTTAGAGCAAGGCCCGAATGGAGTTTACTCGAGCGTGTTAAAAGTGTGCACGAAGAAGGATGGAGGTATGAGTGGAGTGCTGAAAGAGCCTTAAGGCTTGTTCTTAGGACTCAGACAACAGCTGTTACAGCGAGAGCTATATACCAGCGTGGTGGTGGTGAATACAGAGTATTCACGATAGACCGGAATTTCCGCCCCGAGAATCTTGATGCAAAGCATAGTATGGAGTTCTACCAGCTGGATGGTGTAATGGTTGGTAAGAATGTCAACTTTAAGCATCTGCTCTACTTCTTCAAGGAGTTAGCAGCTGCATTAGGCATCAAAGAGGTTTGGTTTAAACCAGGATACTTCCCGTTCACGGAGCCGAGCGTGGAAGGATACATAAAGCACCCTAAGCTCGGCTGGAT
>JAWAHD010000030.1:0-14277 GCA_038889555.1 Desulfurococcaceae archaeon | reverse complement strand
TGATATCGAAATACTGAGGTTTCTATACAGGGTAGAAAACCCGATATACCAGAACGACGTTCCTTCAATGATAAACCTTGATCCAAAGCTCGTGTCTAAATCTCTGTACAAGCTCGAGAAGATGGGACTAGTCTCAAGAGAACCAGTTGTTCACAGAAAAAGACGCACGTACATACTAAGAATAGATAAGAAAAAGATACTCGAAGTTCTCGAGAAACTCGGAGAATCACCACTATCTTTAAAAGAGATTGTTCTAAGCGTAATAAAAGTTCCCTGTATTACATGTCAATATACGAACAGGTGTTATGAGGGAGGATTCTACGATCCTCTCACATGTCCATGGCTTTCGGGTTTCTTAAGGTCCGGGGAAGAAGCTTCAAGCTAGTTATACAAGACTTTATAAGCAGTTTCTATCTTGGTAATACGTATGGGATGAAATCTACGAACCCCAGTCTGATCTGCTGATGAAACTGGGCGCTGATGACCGCGGGTAAATTACATCCTTTCTGTGAAGCTCTATTATACGCCACGATATCATCTCTTGTTTTAGCCAATCTCCATAGGCTTTGCCCGTACCTATGAGCTTTAGTAGTTCCCTTTTCACGCTTTGAGGTATGATTTGCGGTGGTTTCAACCCGAAAGGTGTTCCTGGGAGAGGCAAGTAGTAATGGAGGTGTACTCTTCCACCCTTCTCAGTCACTTTTCTAGCCATCTCAACGGTTTTAATCATGTCCTCTGCGCTTTCGCAGGGTAATCCGAGAATAAGATCCACGTCGGGCGTGAATCCGACTTTCACCGAAATATCTACAGCGTTGATCACATCTTCAACACTATGCCCTCGGTGAATGGCCCTGAGCACGCTTTCACTACCAGACTGTCCACCTACTATTATGTGTCTATTGGTAACGTGTTTCCTGAGGATTTTCAGCGACTCTTCTGTGACATGTTCAGGTCTAAGCTCGCTCGGAAAGGTCCCTAGGAATATTCGACCCCCAAATCTATCAGCTTCTTTTTTAAGAGTGCTCAGCAGTTCTTCCAATTTATCCAGCTCAGGACTTCTGCTAGAAGTTTTCATTCCGTAGGCGAGACCATTGGGTGTTATAAACCTTAAATCTTTCATACCTTTCTCGTAAAATATCCTAGCATAGAAAACTATGTTGTCAACGCTTCTATGCCTGTAGGCGTTTCCATGAAAATACGAAACTTGACAGTAGAAGCAGCCGTAGGGGCATCCACGCGTTATCTCTATAGGGTTAAACATGTTCCTCCAGTACGGAAATGGATGATAATCGTCCAGGTTCAAAGGGCTTCTTCGTCCCGTATACTTAAATCTCCCGTAGTCCAGGTAAGCTACCCCCTTTACACTGCCGGGATCACCACCATCCCTAATAAGTAAGACAAGTTCTCTAAATGTTTCCTCTCCTTCACCGATAACCACGTAATCGAATCCGAGAGAGACTAGTGAGCCTAGGGGGTCACCCGAAGCATGTGGTCCTCCGCAAACTGTAATGCATTTTTTCTTTTTTAGCAGAGCTACGGTATCCAACAGGTTATTCAGGTATTTTTGATCTGCGAGCATTGTTGTAAGAAGACTAATAGCTACTAGTACTTTTCTACCTTTGTTTCTCAGCAATAACGCGGTTTCCTTGAGCTTGTCTAGATCATCTGCAAGGCGAACACTAATCTCTCTCTCAGAATCTATGGTAGCTAGCAGAGAGTTCAAGCTGTAACGTGTTCTCTTATCGTATAAAAATACTACCTCCAGCATACACCCTCCTCGACTGGAATGCTTATATGGTGGACTTACCCTTATAGCATAATGAAACTGCTGATTAGTGGTGGAATCAGGGTGAAAAACTCTAACTTAACACCAGAGGAACTGGAATTACTAAGCAAGAGAGTAAGATTGAGAACGTTACATGAGGATAACGACGTTGTTCTACTAACAGCGCCCAACGATGATGAGCTTATAGACATAGTCAAGGAACTGCTGAGCTACAAGCCAATGAATCTCAAAGAAATACACCAGGTATTGTCAGGTATAGCTAGTGAAGACAAGATACGTAAAGCTATTAACGTTTTGTTTGAGAGAGGTGAAATATACATAGGTAGTGATGGAAGATACGTGCTGAAAACGCTGTGATTTAGCTAAGCAATCCAAGTTCACTTAGGATCACTAGTACATCCGTGAAATCCCTAGCTACATACTTCACTCCTGCTTTTTTCAAAGCAGCGTTTCTACTCTCTTCGCTGTTTATTCCAATAAAAATTCCTTCGGCTTTTACACAGCTGTAGTAGTCTGTAACGTAATCACCAATACAAACTGTTTCTCCCTGAACACCAAGTCTTCTCTTTGCGTGATTTATCAGGTAGGATTTGTCGAAGAGGAATTCTTCATATCCACGTAGAATTTCTAGATCCCACATTGTGTACAGCTCGTCTACGTATTCATCAATACCATGTTTCCTGAGGTCAAACCATATTCCATACGAAGGGCTTTCTCTTCCACTTATGATAACGATTCTCACACCCAGATTCTTCATATAGTACAGGAACTCTCTAAGTCCCTTCTTGAGCCATGAGTGCTTGGATGCGTACAGCTTCCTAAAGGTTTTCCAGAAGTACACCTGGTTAACATGCAGGGGGATTTTCTCGTGTAGTTTATTTTCGTTGAACATAACCATGAACTCGTCAAAACCAGGGCAATTCTCATTGTGAATTTTAAGGGCAGTGCAGTACGCTTCGTAAAAATCAAAAATGTTCTCCAGCGTTGTTTCGTCAAGATCTAATATAATCAATCCCAGTTTCGGCATAGAAGACTCCTCAGACTTCGGGAGAAACATCACACTTCAGGCTTCGGCAAAGTCATCATGGGTGAGTCCATACCAAGGTCCAACATCAATGTGGTAAGTTTAAAACCTAATATATTTACCCTGGATAGAGCACTACTTTTAATGATAGTAGTAATGAGAGAACACGGGTTTGAGAGGAGCACGGCTATGGATTTGAGTAACGCTTTTTGCCATATTGATGAATCCATTACATGTAGTAACATCGAAGTTGCTAAATACGACTACGAAAACAACGTTGTATACTTTAATGCACGCGAGAGAACTCTACTGATGCTCATTCATAAACCAAGCAGAGTTTCTATATGTCAAGGCCGTGGATTCCAAGTACACGTATGGGGTGTTGAAAAAGCCACTATATGGATTCTAGATGAAGGAGTATCACCATGTGTATTTATCGATGAAGTGTTCTTCGATATTTGCGATGAAGGTGTTTTTGCACTTTCAAGTCGTCCAGGAGCATGTGAAAGACTCACCTTATCACCGTGTGAAGGGAGTTTAGCCGAATTGCTAAGAGCTCTTCACTATCCTCTTGTAGTCCTAGAGGGCATAGGTCGTTCTACACCTTTAATTAATGTGGTGAATCATGAAAACCAGGTTGAATGCTCCGAGAAGAAAAACAACCTGTTTAAACTGCTTAACAACGAGCTCGGGAAGAGCTGATCGATATGCTCGTAGATATGCACGTTCACTGCTATGAACTAGAAGATTTAGCGAAGTACATTGGCAAGGTAAAACTAGTGTGTGTTTCAGATGATCCAGCATCTAGTCAAGCTACTCTTAAACTACGAGAAAAGTACAAAGAGGTAGAAGCATGCGTAGGGGTACACCCCTGGGTAGCTCACGAGTATGGCACGAACGCTATTAAAACCATGCTGAACGAGATCATTGGTAAAGACTCTGTTAAATGCCTTGGTGAAGTTGGACTCGATAAAAAGTTCAAGCCAAGTACGTTCGAACAGCAACTCGAAGTGTTCTCAATCTTCGTTGAGTATGCTAAAGAATACGACCTTGTGCTGAATATACATGCTGCAGATGCGTGGCACGATGTTCTTGAAATCTTGAAAACCAATGATGTCTCAAGAGCCTACTTTCACTGGTATACAGGACCTATTGATGTTCTAGAGGAAATTCAGAATGAAGGATACTTTGTTGGTGCAAATCCAGCCTGGATTATTCAAAACAAACATCGTAGAATACTGGAAATAGTTAACCTGAACCATGTGATCACGGAGAGTGATGCACCTTACAACTATCGGGGGTTGGAAATGACTCCTGATATGGTGGAAAACACAGTTAAGTTTCTTGCTCGCACCAGGAATATCAGCGTAAACAACGTAGAGGAGGTTGTTTACAGAAACTATCAGGCGTTGTTTAAGTAGCTTAGAACAGAGATCCACAGGTAGTTTCCTAGTGGTCTGTTATCTGTAACCGCTACGCGTTACTTGCGATCAAGGGGGAACTGTTCTCTAGTCCACCTGCTTATTCTGAAGCACATTGTCGATAAACAAGCTGAAGATAGGACTCGGCTGAAGAGGCCTGCTCTTGAATTCGGGATGTGCTTGTATTCCAAGGTATAGTGTCTTGGTATTTTTAAGCTCAACTATTTCAGCATAGCCTTCTTCGCTGTACCCCGATACTTCAAGACCAGCTTTCTCAAGTAGGTCAATGTACTTGTTGTTGAAACCGTACCTATGTCTAAACCTTTCGTATACCTCGCACGCACCGTAGGCTCTATAAGCCCATGTATCCGGCTTGATCAGTATCTTCTTAGCCCCAAGCCTGAGTGTTCCCCCCATAGCGCTCAGGTTCCTTTGTTCAGGCAGAAGATCTACAACTGGATATGGTGTGTTCGGGTCCAATTCAGTGCTATTAGCTTTGCTTAGCCCAATGATGTTTCTAAACGCCTCGATTATCATTAGTTGCATGCCAAAGCATATACCGAGAACAGGCTTTAGATGTTCGCGAAGGTACTTTATCGCTAGTATTTTTCCCTCTGCACCTCTTCTCCCGAAACCCGGGAGAATAATGGCGCCGTCCACAGCGTCAAGCGTTCTTACAAGAAGCTGTTCGCCTTCTATATCAGTAGACTCTATCCACAGAAGTTCAGGCTTCACGCCTTTCCACGCCGAGGAGTGCTTTATCGCTTCAACAATACTCACGTAGCTATCCTTGATCTTAGTGTATTTACCGATCATGGCTATCTTAACAACTCTGCTTGCAGTTTTAAGCTTGTCAACAAACTCTCGCCAAACAGATAATTCTGGCTCTCTGTAGTCTAATCTGAGCCTTTCTGCAATGTACTTCGTGAACCCCTGCTCGTGCAAAATGAGAGGAACCTCGTAGATATGTTCCAAATCTGGATTACTGAATACAGCTCTCGGTGGCAAGTTACTGTACAAAGCTATTTTTGAGCGTGCCTCATTGTCGATGAATCTAGAGGACCTCACAACAATCGCGTCAGGTTGAATACCGATTCTTCTCAGCTCCTGAACACTGTGCTGTATGGGTTTTGTTTTGAGTTCACCACTTGGAAGGATAGGTGCTAGTGCAACGTGCACGTAGAATACGTTGTTTTCACCGACGTCGAACTTAATCTGCCTTGCAGCTTCCTGGAAAGGTAATCCCTCGATGTCTCCTACGGTACCTCCGATCTCTACAATAGCTATATCGGCTCCGGATTCTTGAGCAATGTTCCTTATCATGAGCTTTATCTCATCGGTAACATGTGGTATTATCTGCACACATTGTCCTAGGTAATCACCTCTTCTCTCCTTGAGTATTACATTGTAGAACACTTGGCCTGAGGTGATGTTGTTTTTTCTCGAAAGATTCACATTGAGGAATCTCTCGTAGTGACCTATGTCCATGTCTGTTTCTCCACCATCCTCGGTTACAAAAACCTCTCCGTGAGCATAGGGGCTCATCGTTCCAGCGTCAACATTCAAGTAGGGATCGATCTTGATCGCTGTTACGTTGTACCCCATGCTTTTCAGTAGTAAGCTTATCGACGCTGTTACTATACCCTTACCTAGACCTGAGAGCACGCCTCCAGTTACGAAAACGTACTTCGTCAATGTGCCCGCTACATAATACGTAAATACGGCCTTTTAAACCAGAATCAAAATACTAACAACCCATGAGTGTGCATAAACCTCGCTTAAAGTATGTTTCATGGAAAGAGATAGTTGATATCTCGGTAAAGCTAGCACACGATATATCCAAAAGGTATAAACCGGATGTTATCGTAGCTGTAGCAAAAGGAGGACTAGTTCCAGCGAGAATAATGCTTGACTTCTTAAACGTCGACGAGTTCGGAGTAGTCGAAGTGAAATTCTACAAGAGCATTGGATTCACGATGGATAAACCGTTCATTAGAATACTGGCTCTTCCACCGGTTGCGGACAAGAACGTTCTAGTCGTTGACGACGTGGTGGATAGTGGTAGAACCATGCAACTAGTGGTGAACACGCTTTCCAGTTATAGAGTAAAGAACGTGAAAACAGCAGCATTGTTCTTAAAACCACGTAGTACGTTCATGCCCGACTACTTCTACGGTACTTCGGAGGACTGGATAATTTTCCCCTGGGAGGTATGCGAGGCTCTAAGAGAAAACGTAAGTTTAGATAATGAAGAGTTCAATGAATACTCAAAGTTCTGCGTAGAGGTTTAGAGCTACAGTTTGAACGTAGTGCACCTTCATAGAATAAAAGCTTAAGTTCTGTTTTAAGCAATTGCTTTAATACCCTGTGTAATTCACTAGTATAGGGATATAGTACATGTCGCAGCCAGGTTCTACTGAGAGATCCGATAAATCTGTTAAGCTTAGAGTAGCAGAAGCTAGAGCTCGTGACGTTGGACATAAGATCGCTAGAATAGACCGAGAAACTATGGGAAAACTTGGTGTTGACACCGGAGACTTCATTGAGGTCATAGGACCAAAGGGCCGTGAAGTACTCAAGGTTTGGCCTGCCTATCCTGATGACGAAGGAGCTGGACTTATAAGAATAGATGGAACAGTGAGAAAAAACCTGGGTGTATCGCCAGGTGATTACGTAACTATTAAACCAATAAGAGTTGAACCAGCTACACGAGTAATTGTTGCACCTGTTGGGAGCATACCTGACATTGAAGCGGACCCCCAGTACTATGCGCATTTGATCAAAAGGTACTTGTATGGTAATCCAGTTAAAAGAGGCGATATAATTAACCTTTACAAAATGTTCCTCAAGTTCGTAGTAACGAGTGTTCAACCATCAGTTGTAGCATACGTAACAGACGATACTATCGTCGAAGTTAGAATCCAACCGGTTCGACCAGAAACACTCGAAAGTATACCGAGAATAACCTGGGAAGACATAGGTGATCTCGAAGAGGTGAAACAGAAGATCAGAGAAATAGTTGAATTACCCTTAAAGCATCCAGAGATCTTCGAGAGGCTTGGAATAGAACCACCGAAAGGAATACTGCTCTACGGTCCTCCTGGCACAGGTAAAACGCTACTGGCAAAGGCTTTGGCAAACGAGATTGGAGCCTACTTCGTGAGTATCAACGGACCTGAGATTATGAGCAAATTCTACGGTGAATCCGAGGAGAGGTTAAGAAGAATATTTGAAGAAGCACAAGCAAACGCCCCAGCTATAATATTCATAGACGAAATAGACAGCATTGCTCCTAAACGCGAAGAAGTCGTAGGCGAAGTCGAGAAGAGAGTTGTAGCTCAGCTTCTAGCTTTAATGGATGGATTAAAGGAGCGAGGTAGGGTTATAGTGATTGGTGCTACCAATAGACCAGAAGCAGTGGACCCTGCCCTCAGAAGACCTGGTCGTTTCGACAGAGAAATAGAGATACCACCACCCGATAAGAGAGCTCGTAAAGAAATACTAGCTGTTCACACCAGGAACATGCCTTTAGCTGAAGACGTGGACCTCGAGAAGATCGCTGAGGTGACACATGGGTACACAGGCGCTGATCTAGCAGCTCTAGTAAAAGAAGCTGCTATGAATGCTCTGAGAAGATTCATACAGAACGAAAAGATAGACCTTAATCAGCCTATTCCCGCCGAAGAACTTGAAAAACTGAAAGTCACCATGGAGGACTTCTTAGTAGCTATTAAAAGTGTTCAGCCAACTCTCATAAGAGAAGTGTTCGTCGAAATCCCCGAGGTCAGATGGACAGATATTGGAGGACTGGACGACATAAAGCAGGAACTAAGAGAAAGCATAGAGTGGCCCATGAAGTACCCACACGTATTCGAGAAAATGGGCATTGAACCACCGAAAGGAATACTTCTCTTCGGTCCCCCGGGGACAGGTAAAACCCTGCTGGCGAAAGCTGTTGCAACTGAGAGTGGTGCAAACTTCATAGCAATTAGAGGACCAGAGGTTTTGAGCAAGTGGGTTGGTGAATCAGAGAAGGCTATAAGGCAGATCTTCAGAAGAGCACGAACGGTGGCGCCATCAATTATATTCTTTGATGAGATAGACTCGATAGCAGCAGTTAGAGGTAGTGATCCCAGTGGTGTTATCGACAGGATAGTGAATCAGCTGCTCACAGAGCTCGATGGTATTCAGCCTCTGAGACGAGTAGTAGTTATAGCTGCTACCAATAGACCAGACCTACTAGACCCAGCGTTGCTTAGACCAGGTAGGTTCGACAAGCTTATTTACGTGCCACCACCAGACTACAAAGCCAGAGTTGAAATATTCAAGGTACATACCCGTAAGCTGCCATTGGGAGAAGATGTTAATATTGAGGATCTAGCTAAGCGCACAGAAGGATACACGGGAGCAGATATAGCAGCTGTATGTAAAGAGGCGGCCATGATTGCCCTAAGAGAGGCGTTTGCAAAAGCAGGCTCTTTACATGTAGTTAAAGTAGAAGCTAGACACTTCAATGAAGCACTTAACAAAATACCACCTTCCCTTAGTAAAGCTGATGTTGAAATGTACGAGAGAATAGCTAGAGAAGTAAAGAAGGTAAGTACTAGTGGAGGCTTCAGAAGAGCACCTTTAGCATACGGCTAGCTTCCCGTGTATTAAGTGGTGTGTTATTATTGAATGACTTAGAGAAAGAGATTGTCATTCCTTCCAGCTTTTCAAAACTTTTGAGAGACTTTGGTAAACTTGTAGAGCCACTTGTAAGAGCGAAGCTCAGAACCCTGCTGGTAATTTCGGGCTCAGACCCAGGTAAACTAGGAGTACTGGCGGCAAAAGCTATCGACTACTACGCAAAGAAGTGGATAAGACTAGACAAGAACAAAAAGCTCAAGGGTCTTTACGTTTTCCACGACGAGTTCCCCGATGCTGTACAAATGAGTGAAATCTTTGAAAACAAGGTATCGTTAAACAACCATGTAGAGTTCGAGCTCGCTGTCTACGAGAAAAGCGAAAAGTATCTTGGTACAACGTTTCAGTTTCTTGTTATGGATTTAACAAAGGACTTAAAGCCAAACGATGTTGGTAGACTTGTTGGAATAATCGAAGGGGGAGGGTTACTAGTATTTCTTACACCACCGTGGAGTAGTTGGGATAACTTTAGGACAATATTCAAGGAAACTCTAACAGTTCCTCAATTTCCAGAACCTCGTCACGTATTCGTAACCTGGTTTAAGAAAAAGCTCTTGAGTCACGATGGAATAGCGGTGTATGATGCTGATAGCGATAGAGTGATCAAGAGGCTAGAGATAAAGAGAGAGATAAAGCCGTACGAGAGAACCATTAGAATTCCCGAGACAACGCTCTTCCCAAGGGTAGTCTACGAACACGCTTTAACCATTGACCAGGTCAATGTTATTAGGATTATTGAGAACATGTATGAAAAACCGAAGAAGGGTATTAAGAAGGTCTTTAATTTAATAGCTGACCGTGGTCGTGGAAAAAGCTGTGCCATAGGTATAGGTTTAGCGGGACTTGCATACTTATTCAGAAAGGTGAAACCAAGGTTTAGAGCACTAATTACATCCCCTTCACCTAGCAATATTCAATCATTAATGCAACTTGCTACGAAAGTACTAGATGCTCTAGGGTTCAAGTACGAGATCGTCAAGAAGGAAGGATACGTTGTTGAAATACGTGGTGAGAGGTTTAGCATTGAATACTGGGAGCCTATCGTAATTCCTAAGCTAAAAGGAGACATAGTAGTGGTTGATGAAGCGGCGGGTATACATGTACCATTACTGTACAAGATACTTGATGCTCACAACAGGCTTGTATTCTCTACGACCATACACGGCTATGAAGGCTCTGGACGCGGGTTCTCCGTTAGGTTTTTAAAGAAGCTGAAGTCCATGAGCAACGTTGAACTCTACGAGTACGAGATGACCGAGCCTATTAGGTACAATTACAATGATCCAATAGAGGAATGGCAGTTCAAAACTCTACTACTGGATGCGGAACCCGTTGAACTCGACCAAAGAGACCTAGAGGACATAAGCGAGAAGAGACTTGTGTACGTCGAATACAATGTTGAAGAGCTATTCGAAAACGAAGATGAGCTAAGGCAATTGTTTGGTATATATGTTCTTGCTCACTACAGAAACGAGCCAGATGATCTTGGGATGCTTGCTGATGCACCACATCACATCATAAGAGCTGTGAAAACGAGAAGCGGAAAAGTTGTTTGCGCTATACAGATAGCGCAGGAGGGTCCCATAGACTACGAGTACGCCAAGGAACTGCTGAAAGGCGCTAAGATCCCAGGTAATATCATACCTGACCGATTCCTTAAGCATACTCGGTTGATAGATTTCGCTGAAACCAGAGGATGGCGTATCGTTAGAATAGCAACGCATCCAGCTGTGCAAGGAAAAGGGGTTGGAAGCTGGGCTTTGCAGAAGATCTTCGAGGAAGCAAGCATGCTCAACCTTGATTGGGTGGGATCAGGGTTTGGTGTAACAGAAGAACTACTGCGATTCTGGATTAAGAACGGGTTTAGCGTAGTTCACATAAGCCCAGAGCGTAACCCTGTCAGCGGCGAGTACACGGTTCTAGTAATAAAACCTCTTAACAGTAAAACAGAGAACATGGTGAAGATAGCTCAGCTAGAGTTCAAACTTAAGCTTCTCAACAGCCTAGCTGTAAACTACAGAGAGTTAGAGCCGGAAATAGCGCACTTGATGTTGAGCATGGAACCATATGTCTACTCCAGTAAACCACTCGAACTACTATCAACAGTGTTCATCGACAAGCTATGGACGTACTGTGTAGGTCCTATGACATTCGAAGCTGCAGCAGACCTCATGCATAGAACAGCAAAGCTGTACTGGCTTCTAGCACCTAACAGTAGACCACAGTTGACTAAGCTTCAAGAACTACTGCTGATATCTAAGGCCTTGCAAGGTCATACTTGGGATGAAGCTTCAGAGTATCTTGGAAAACCTGTTAAGGTTCTACAGGAAGAAGGGCATAACATAGCATGTGTATTCTTCGAGTACTTTACAGGAATTAAACACAATGAATACAACCCAGGAGTCTGGTCTACACAGTACAATTTTACTCAGAAAGTACTGTAGCTTGTAGCATCCAGGTGCACAAGTGTTTTAAAATGACACTGGTGTTGAGAACTGATCCGAGCAATCCGGATACAGATGTTTTGAGAAAAGCAGCCGAGATTCTCCGCTCGGGAGGCATTGTAGCCTTTCCAACTGAAACAGTCTACGGGCTTGGAGCTATCGTATTCAATGAAAACGCTGTTAAGAAAGTGTTCTGGGCCAAGATGAGACCTCCAGACAATCCTCTTATAATACACGTGTGCAGTATAGACATGCTTTACGAGGTAGCTGTAGATATACCGGATGAAGCCTACATGCTCATAAACAAGTTCTGGCCAGGGCCTCTCACGTTGATACTACCTAGAAATCCACGTGTACCCAAGGTTGCGACAGGAGGACTGGAAACAGTTGCTGTAAGAATGCCTGCACACCCCGTCGCACTTGGATTGATCAGAGAAGCGGAGTTCCCGATAGCAGCACCGAGTGCAAACATCGCTGGTAGACCCAGTCCAACTACGGCTGAACACGTGCTCAAAGACCTCTACGGCAGAATAGATGCGGTTATTGATGCTGGTGAAACCTTGTACGGTGTTGAATCAACAATTATTAACATCTTAACGAAACCACCCACGCTCCTAAGACCAGGTGCGTATGCTGTTGAAGAACTAGAAGCGGTGTTAGGTGCAAAAATACACATACCCGAGTTTGCACGAGGGTACGGGGAAGCAGCTCAGGCTGTAGCCCCCGGGATGAAATACAAACATTACGCGCCGCAAACACCTTTAATCCTCGTTGAACCACTTTCGGAAAACCTCGAAGCACTCGTTAGCATGGTCAGAGAGATCGTCGTAAGTAGAGCAGGAAGATACCAGAGGATTTGTATTGTAGCATCCAGAGAAACCATAAACAAGTACTTTGACCTTGCTGAAACAAGTGTTCTCCTATTGGACATCGGTTCTAGACAAAACCTCTTTGAAGTTGCTAGAAACCTGTTCAAGGTGCTAAGAAACCTTGATGATCTTCACTGCGATTTAGCAATTTTCGAGGGATTTGAAGAAAAAGGATTAGGGTTAACCGTAATGAATAGACTTAGAAAAGCGTCCACAGAGATCATCAGAGTGTAGTTACCGCCTACCTTAAAATCTGGACCTTGATGTTAAACCCGGGCAGACTATTAACAAGTACCTCTTCTACGATCTCCTGAACGCGTTTATTCAAACCTCCTCCATATAGTCTAAGTACAGCTTCACCGAAACCAGGGTACAAGTGTAAACTCGCTACAATGAGGTCATTGTACATTATTCTTATACTATACGAGTGTCTCTCCGCCCAAAGACCACGCGATCTGAGGTCCTCTACGAGTTTATTTAGTCTCTTCACGTCAATACCTTTTGGAAGCATCACTGTCACTCTGCGATATGGCTTCAGCGAGTGTCAACCCTGCGCGGGTACATCACTAGCTCAGTCCTTGTAGAGCGCTATCATCCACTCCGATATACTCTAAACTGAAAGTAGTACCTTAAAGCTATATTCAAGTAGTAAAGTATATTAAGCATGTGTCTTTCGCTTCCTGCTGGTGGTGTGAAGTGAGCAGAAGAATAGTCGTAGCATTAACTGGTGCAAGCGGGATCGCTTATGGTATTAAACTTCTCGAGCACAGGGCTCTGCTTAGGAGAGCATACGGTGAAGTCTACGTAGTTTACAGCGAAAACGCTGCAAGGGTTGCAAAGATCGAGGAAAACACAGATCTCAAGGACTACTTGTCTAGACTCGACGTTGACGCTGTGTACTTTAGTCAGGACATAGATGCTCCCCTTGCTAGCTCTAGTAGGCTGGTTAACACGGACATGGTTATAATTCCAGCCTCTCTGAACACTATAGCCAAAGTAGCTAATGGAATCCAGGACAACCTGATCACTAGAGTAGCATGCAACGTGTTGAGATTGAAAGGTAAACTCGTAGTCGTATTAAGGGAAACTCCTCTCTCCATCATAGACCTCAGTAACCTCTACAGAATCGCACAAGCAGGTGGAGTGATTTTACCAGCATCTCCTGCACTGTACCCTAAACCCAGAACAGTAAATGAAGTAGTAGACTTTATCGTTGGCAAGGTGCTTGATGTCCTAGGAGTTGATCACAATCTATACAGACGATGGGATCACACCTAGCTTCAACAACCTTGAAATTAAGAAGTTATAAATAGGAGTGTTTCCAAGTTAATACTCTGGGGTTGTATAAGCATAGGTGCTCAAATAAATGGAGAACACTCGTTCTGGGATCGCCAGGCGCGATCCTTCTAGGAAGACCTCTAGCAACCCAGGGGGTACGCACCAGAGACCCCATGTCGAAAAACCAACTACTATGACAGCACGCGAAAAGCACGCAGTACCACAACCGCTGGGTGAAAGATGCCATTCGCTCTGTCCTTTATTCGTATGCACTAGAAACGCTATGTTCGTAGTCAATAAGCCAATTAAAGGTAGGATCATCAGAGTAGCCCAGTGTAGGCTCACTGGTGGAGACTGCATAAGTGGTGAGTGTCAGTATGCTTCATGTAGAATCAACTCACTACTACCTGATGGTAGGTGCACTAAAGCTCTTGAGAAGAAAGTTAGTAGGATATCAGATGAGGACCTGTTTAAGCAAATGAGAAGCTTCGAGGAGTACGATATAAGCGACCTCACTAAACACAGGCCATTACACTAGAGCAACGTATTAGGGTTTCCACCAGTCTAGGACAACATACCTTATGTTCCCATGGTCATAGTATATCGCAATGACAAGCTTTTTACGAACCGAGTGAAGCAATCGCCCCGCTCTTACGAGCTCTATAGGGTCTATTTTTTCACCATCGTAGTAGACTAGAACCCCGAATGGAGCGTGATCCACGCCAGGACCGTACCTATACACTAGGTAGTCGCATCCAAACTTTAACCC
>JAWAHD010000029.1:0-14815 GCA_038889555.1 Desulfurococcaceae archaeon | reverse complement strand
ACATTAACAAGGTATACATATCACCGAGCTTAAACTACGAGCACATAAGGATCGCAAAGCTCGTTGAACCCGGCGAAGTTGTTGTCAACATGTTCGCAGGAGCTGGGCTTTTCAGCATAATAATAGCGAAGTACTCAAACCCCTCGAAAGTCTACAGCATAGACATCAACCCTGATGCTTACTACTACATGGTTGAAAACATCAAGCTGAACAAAGTCGAACACGTCGTTGAAGCTCTGCTAGGAGACGCAAAAGATGTCATCATGACTAAGCTAAGGAACGTTGCCAACCGCGTACTTATGCCATACCCAGAGCTTGCACTTGAGTACCTAGCGTACGCCCTAGAGTCTCTTCGAGGTAGAAAAGGTTGGATTCACGTGTACCTACATGTTAAAACCGAGAGAGGTGAACACTGGAAACATAAAGCCTTAAGTATCGTTGATGCAAAACTCCACGAAGTAAGTGTAAGAAACTACAGGATTTTAAACGTAAGAAAGATCAGAAATGTGGGTCCACGAATGCACCAAGCCGTTGTAGATGTTCACGTTAGTTAAAATCATGTTCTACTTCTTTTCTTCTCGTTTACGTTCTTTTGACTTCTTTCTGGACTTTTCTTCTACCGCTTCAACTTCGTAGCATTTAACTCCAATGTCCATTAGGCTTGTGAAGAACGCATCAAGAAACCTTACGTGAACTCCCTTTTGACCAACAAATGCACCGTAGGCATTACTCTCTACTTTTACTGCTAGGTTTGGTCCGGCGAAGTCTACGTCTACAATGTGCTTGTAGATCCAGCTAACCGGGTGAACAGCTCTTATGAACGGCTTGAAATCTAGTGTTAATTCTACAGCTCTAAGCTTGAGTTCTGTATCCTTTTCGATGGCGTTTATTCTCTCTCCTCCTTTGCCAATTAATCTCCCCTGGAAGCCCTCCTTTACAACTATCAATGCGTCTGGAGTATGCTCACTTGTTATGTTGAACTTCTTCTTTAATCCTATGAGATCTACAACTGTTATCAGGTCAGCATCAGGTGCGTGAACATTGGCAGATGACATAACCTGCTTCTCTACTTCGTTCATTGTTCTTCCTCTCATTTTAGACTCTAGTAACAGCTTAATACCCATTCTAGCTCCTGGTCTAATAATGTCCTTCAACCCGAGGTCTACTATTCTCGCTTTTTCTTCTCCCATCAGCAGTTCTCTTAATAGCGATGCCGCGTCTCTGCTTCCAATGCTCCTCTGGAATACCGGGTCACCTGCTATTATCAATCTACTGTTCTTACCTACTCTCGTTATAACCTCAATAGCTGTTTCAACAGGGATGTTTTGTGCATCATCGAGTAGTATAATGGAATCATCGAATGTTCTACCTTTGAGATAATGCGTATCGGCAAACACTACTTGACCCTTGGAGATGATCTCCTGAACTTTGCTCCAATCTAGAAGCCCTGATATCACATCCTCAACGTAAGACTGTACTACTCTGTAGTACATTTCACCCATATCTGCTGCTGTTAGCTCTTTTCCTGATACAACGTCAATTAGTGGTCTAGTGATAACGAACCTTCTGTACCTTCCCGAAAGAACGGAGTCTATTCCATAGGCTATGCTGAACAAGCTTTTCCCGCTACCAGTAGGTCCAAACAATCCAACTATCTCGTACTTTCTGTCAGCTAGTACCTTGATCATTTCCTCTTGTCCGGGTGACATTGGCTGTAATTTTGCGAATATGCTTTCACTCATAGCCTACTGCACACCTTACCATCTAAACGATGATTTACCATAATGGAAACACAAACAATAAAGTGTTATAAAAATTTTGCAATGGTACTATTTAGAGCTTCGGTAAAATCTTCCAGCAGAATACTCTAAGATGAAAAAATCCGATGATGTATACGCTTTAGAGAGGAACAAAGTTACAGTGCTGTATTCAGTAAAAATTACTCTAGGAATGCCCAGTGCCGGCTGTAAACTCTGTCTTGGATCTCCGTGCCTCAATGTCTTCAAGATTCCGATTGAAACAGTTGTTGAGTTTGTTTTCTTTGAAGCTTATCTACCAAGCCGATTCCAAGTTTAAACTCCTCCGTAAGATCTGGAAATCCCGCGGAGAGCTCCAGCACGGTTCTGAGCTTACTCGCTACTTTCTCAAGGTCTATTCCAGATTTCCCTAAGATGGAGATGAGCTCGTCCGTGTCGATTCGCTTTAACCATTGAACTAGTAGAGCGTAAGCGTACTCGGTATATGGGTAAAATCCAATGTGAATAAGCTTCGCTATTAGGTGCTGCACTTTGGGTATTCTCAAAACATAGTTATCCAGTTCTACATCAATGGTATTTTCCACTAGTAGCTCATCTACGCTTGATCTAGCGGTTTCAACCACGACCAATGGGTAGAATATTGTTGATACAGCAACTACACCATGATCTCTGAGGTTTTTGACAGCTTCAGCGTAGTTTTCCTCGACATTGAAGGCCTTTAAAAGCGTGTATAGTAGTTCCTCAGCGCAATCGCTCTTGGAAACAATTCTTACCTCTTCGATCGGTTTTACAAGCCCGTAGAGTACTACCGATACATCGTTTAGAACAGCGTATTTACAGCTTTTGTGCTTAGTGTAGACTTCACTCAGTGCATTCAATACTTTTTCAACTATCAAAGAACCTATGGTCTTGTTCACCCCCATCCAGGCTGGGTGCTTTATCCTAGGATACTTCGAATGGTGCTAGTAAGTACACTATTTTGCCAGGTCCTACGATGAACTCTGCTTTAAGTGGCATTTTGTTTGCGAACTGTATTGTAACGGTGTCTGAGACCTTAGCTGCGGCTAGAATGTTGACTAGCTTTGCTGTATCGTATGTAGCTTTAGCCGGTTCCTGTAGCTCAAAGGATATTAGCGCAAGAGAGCCCTTGGTGAACTTTGCTTCAAGTCTTCCTGCACCCACGGCTCTTATTACAAGAGCGTTCTCATCAGCACTGAACTCGGTGTTTCCACCGGTTGCTTCTATATCCTCTATGACTCTCTTCAATGCCTGTGCCATTAGTTTAGCTGTTACCGTGAAGTTTAACTCTAGCTCCGAGATCTCTTGAACTGGTACATCCAGGTTTCTAAACCTGTACATGCTTGTAGCTACTGCTCCAGCGCCAATGGTGAATTTTATGTAGTCACCTTCCGGCTCTATAACCAGGTTTTCACCTTTCTTAATATGCTTAAGTATCTTCTTCAGGTTACTTACCGAAACTCCTATTTTTACTGGTTCCCCAACATCGTACTCAATGAACATCTCTGGTGGAAAATCCACCATGAACAATGAGGACTGATCCACGTCGAACGCGCTGAGCTTTAAACCTTCAGGTGTAAGGTTTAATGCTACTTCCTCAGCTATGTTCCCTATAGCTTCCACTATTTCCTTGAAAAGCTTTGCCTCAGGGAGTACAACGCGTGTCACTGCTAACACCCCTAATATAGAATCCTTGGCTGTATTTTAAAACTCCGGATGCCTCTACGTGGGTAGTTTGATCAGCTCTAAGCTAAAGGCGTCTATTACAACACGTATATCTCTGAGGATCTGTGGCATTTCCTCAATGCCTAGCACCAGAACGTTACTGTATACTCTTAGTGGAGGTTTGAACAGCGTCACTAAAACTGGTAGAACGTACTTAGCCTTAGCTAGTTCTCTGTATTTTGCTTTTAACCACGTATAGTATCTCAGTAGCTTGTTCATGCGCTCAATGTGCTTACTTGCAGCCTCTACGAGCTTGGCTTCAGAGTTCACAGACCAATGCTTACAGTCTACAGCTACTCCTATTCCGCTAACCGGCTCAACACCAAATACGTCAATTTCTAATCTCACGGGACTTGTAAGCATCAACCTGTGCACAGCTTCATACCCCGACTCTAAGAGGATGCGTAGAGAAAGCTCCTCGAAGTCCCTCCAGTTCAGGGTTTCACAAACTTTTGCTGGTTCAATACCTCTGCTTATAAGTACAAGTGCTAGTTCAACGGGTTTAACTAGTACAATCTCTTCTCTGAGAGTTTTGAAATACGCTCTGTATCTAGCTATGATGTTCTCGACAACTTCGATTGAAGCACTGGTTAACATAGCTATTTCTTCGATTAAAAGCTTTCTGTGTTTTAGCATCGTGTACAGTACTTTTGTCTCAAGAGTCAACTTAAGTCCCTATCCAATTAGCATTTGTTGAATAAGCTTACTAAATAATAGTTCTCCATTTTTAAATCATGGGCATAGGGGTGTAGCTCGGAGAATGGAGTTCATCGAGGAAGTTAAACACAGAGTTCTCATGGAAGAAATCGTAGACTACAGAGTCCGCGCAGATATGAGTGTTTGCGAGCTGATAGAATCTTTCGGTAAAGCTCATGGATTCATGGCTGGACATGTGTACAAAGCCTCTATTGTTCTAGCTGAGATGCTCAGGGATCCTGATACAACAAGAATTCTGTCATTCACAGGGAATATTGTGTCCACGGGGCTTAGAGGTGTTCTTGCTCAGGTTGTCAAAAGCAGGTGGTTTCACGCAATAGTTACAACATGTGGTACCATAGACCACGACATTGCTAGAAGCACTAAACACAAGTATTTTAAGGGTGAATGGACGTATGACGATGCTATGCTATATAGCCTTGAGATTCATAGACTCGGAAATGTGCTTATTCCTGTTGAAAACTACGGGGTTGCTATTGAGAAATTCACGCGTGGTCTACTGGAAGAGTTGGCTAAGATTAAGAAAAAGTGGAGTGTTAGTGAGATCTTGCACGAGATTGGTAAAAGACTTAATGACGAGAACAGTATTCTTCGCTCAGCGTATGAAACCTCTACACCCGTGTTCGTTCCCGGTATTTACGATGGAGCCTTCGGTTCACAAGTAGTGTTCAATCACAGCACACTTGGATTAGAACTCGACTTAATCACCGATGAAAAAAAGATCATCGAGCTTGTAGTATCGTCAAAGAAACTGGGAGCTCTCATAATCGGTGGAGGTATCAGTAAACACCATACGATCTGGTGGGCTCAGCTCAAAGAGGGGTTAGACTATGCTATATATGTAACAACGGCTGTAGAGTACGATGGAAGCCTTAGTGGTGCGCATCCGCGAGAAGCCATTAGCTGGGGTAAAGTGAAGGCCTCTGGAAAAAGTGTTGTTGTTTACGGTGATGCAACAATAGTTCTTCCATTGATAGTAACAGGTGCACTCTGTTATTTGGGGTCTAGCTTTTGATCAAAGTACACATAGGAGTGGACGACGTTGACTCTATACAGGGGGGCTGTACAACCCATTTTTCAACGATACTAGCCTATAAACTAAAGCAAGAGGTTAACGTTGAATTCCTGGACTACTTGAATCTCGTTAGATTAAACCCTTCTGTTCCCTACAAAACGCGAGGTAATGGTGCCGTAGCGATAAGAGTCGCAGTAGAGTCAGAGGAGGATGTTTCGGAGATATGGGAGATCGCAAAGCAAATGGTGTACGATTACACGTCTGAGCTAAAGGATCCAAAGCACCAGCCGGTTATAGCTTTACTAGAAGGAGATGTTAACGAGGAATTGTCTAGATTAGCTGAGAAAGCTCTGTATGACATTGTACCGCTAGAGCTCGCATTCCGAGTTGCAGAGAAAACTAATATCAAGTACTATGCTCCCAAGGGTTTAAAGCGTGGACTAGTGGGAGCACTGGCTTCTATAGGCTACACGATGCTTAACATCGACCACACCTACGAACTCATCGCATACAGGAAGAGAGAGTACTGGGGAGCACCGAGGCTTGTTGATCCCCACAGCATTATTGAACTCGATAAGCTCTACGGTAACCTGATGATACTCAACTACGACCCCCAAACTGGGCGAATCCTAGTAACTCCGCGTGGTTCGGACCCGGTTCTACTCGGCTTGAGAGGAGAAGATCCCGGTGTTCTCGCAGAGGCGTTTAAACTGGTTAAAGTATATGAGCCCATCGAGTACATCGCTATTTTTAGAACAAATCAGCATACGGACAGCCATATACACCCTGTTAACACCATATGCCGTGTAAGACCCTATACCTGCGTCAAGGTCATAGGAAGAGTAAAGAGTAAACCCCGAAGAAGTACTGGAGGACATGTCTTCTTCGAACTCTGCGACGAGAATTGCTGCATAACTGTTGCTGTTTATGAACCAACGAAGGATTTCAGGAATATCGCTGAGAAACTTTATCCTGGAGATCTCGTCGAAGTCTATGGATGCATAAGACCACCAGGTCCAACCCATGGAATAACACTAAATCTCGAAAAACTCAGGGTTATTGAATTGGCCGAAGTCGTTGTTTTCGAAACCCCTAGATGTCCTCTCTGTGGTTCTCGCATGGAGAGCATGGGTAGGAATAAAGGCTATCGTTGTCGTAAGTGCAAGTGCAAGGATGTCTCTGCGTCAAAGGTCTCTGTGACACTACCACGTGATCTAAAGCCAGGTTGGTATCAACCACCCTATTCGGCTTTTAAACACTTAATGAAACCCATTGAGAGGTTTGGTAAGGAGAAAGCTGGCTTTGATGGACAAGTAAAATACGATGTTGTCATCAAGTTAACATAGCATTGCTTTCTTTAAAACCAATGAAGTAAGGTACAGTAACTACTTCAATGCATACTTCTCTTGGATTTATTTATACCGTAAACACGTATAAGTACTTTTGCATCACAGAAGATACATGTATGTATGTTACGGAGGTGTATGTATGAACCGTGCATCGAGAAGAGTTAGGGAGATCCCTCAGAACCCTCACAGAATTCTCATTGCTAAAGCACACGAACTCAGGAGAAGAGGCGTAAAAGTGTACGATTACACTGCTGGACAACCCGGTCTTCCTCCAGATAAGGATGCTCTAGAATACTTCATGGAGATGGTTAAAAGAAATTCTTTCGACCACTTCAGGTACATGCCTACACAGGGATTACCAGAACTCAGAGAAGCCATAAGCATGGACATCAAAAAATACGGAGGAGTAGATGTCTCACCGGATCAGATCGTTATTACAACTGGGGGTGCTGAAGCACTTCTCTTATCCATGTACGCTCTTCTCGACGAAGGAGACACCATTCTGCTTCTAGACCCTTCGTACAGCGTGTACTGGGATCAAGCTAAGCTCGCCAAGCTCAGAGTTGAAACCTGCGAGCAAACCTTTGAGCGAGGCTTTAACCCAGATCCCGAGTGCATAAAGGAAAAGCTCGGGTCTAGAGCAAAAGCCATAATACTAGCTAGCCCCGACAACCCGACATCGAGAGTCATAAGCGATGAAGTAGCTAAAACAATCGTAGATGTGGCCTACGAGAAGAAAGCTTGGATAGTCTACGACGTTGCCTACAAGCACCTTGTTTACGAGGGTGAGCACCTGTGGATGGAGAAGTACGCACCTTCACTTGACTACATGCTTGTTTGCGGCTCCTTCAGCAAGGATATAGCAATCCCTGGTGGTAGACTAGGCTACATTTACGGTCCAAGAGACGTAGTAACAGAGATCGTTAAGCTCAAGGCATTGTTTGGTATAGTATCACCTGTTCCAATGCAGTGGTTAGCTTACTACTACCTTGCGCAGGGCTTCAAGGAGAAGTATCTCCGCGAAGTAATACCTGTATACAGAAGAAGAAGGGATGTTGCTTACGAAACGTTCAGGAAACTCTTCACTGAAGCAAGAGTTCACAAGCCTACTGCTAGTATGTACTTGTTCCCAGATATAAGACCATACCTGGAGATGCTGGGATTAAACGACCTCGAATTCACCATTAAACTAGCAGAGTCAAAAGGTGTTGTAGTACTACCAGGTTCAATATTTGGTAAAGCCGGTGCAGGACATCTGAGAATAACATTTGTAACAATGAAGGAAGAAGAGATAGTTGAAGGATTTAAGTTAATGAAAGAGTTCCTTGAAAACACACATCCGCAGAAGACATCTAAAGGATGACTTAAAAGTTCATAGTATGCTTGCATCAAACACTACTAAAAGATAGCTCTAATCGAGGCTCTGAGAGACTCAATGGGTATCTACATTACAAGTTGCACGTTGTTGATTAACGTGTTAATAGAACCCTATTGTTAAACTACCAACTGAAAGTAACGAGTTCTTTGTTGACAACTGTTGCTGGAAGTTGACCCTCCTTTATGTACTTAAATAGCTTCTGCAACGAACTTCGAAGTCTCCTCTAAGGCTTCCCAGGAGAGACCGCCTATATGTGAAGTTAGAATAACATTATCTAGTTCTATGAGAGGACTGTTGAGTGGAAGCGGTTCTTCTTTGAAAACAATAACATGAGATAAGGATGCTGTTTACCGAAACAAAGCCGGGTTTTGTGTGTCGTATGAATGCCGTGGTTTCTTGGGCTTTTTATTTGCGTACCCTGATGTATTAACTTTTGGTGCATTCAATGAAAGCCTATGTTTCAGTGGATGTTGAGGGTTTACCTGGTGTTGTTTCCGGTACGATGCTGAGTCCTTGGAGTAGTCAGTTTGCTAGAGCATCCAAGGTTATGACCAAGCTAACGAATATTGTGGTGGATGAGCTCTTCAAGAACGGTTTTAGCGAGGTTTACGTAGCCGATAGTCACGGGTTGATGACAAACATTGAATACCTCGAGCTGGATAGTAGAGCAACCATTATTCAGGGTTACCCAAGACCGTTCTCAATGGTGTCAATGCTTGATGATCAGTTCGCTGCCATATTCTTTCTAGGTTATCATGCAGCTGCTGGAACTAGGCACGGTATCCTAGAACATACCTATAATGGAAGGGTATTCTTCGAAATAAGAGTGAACGGCGTTAGATCCAGCGAGTTCTTGATAAACTCACTATACGCTGGAGAGCTCGGTGTTCCCGTGGCGTTGCTAGCAGGCGACGATCATCTTAGACGAGAAGTAGAAGATCATGCACCATGGGCGGTGTTCGTTCCTCTTAAGAAGGGTGTTTCAAGGTTTTCTGCTGTTAGTCCTGGACTTGCCAAAGTTGAAGAGATGCTTAGAGCTGGTGTTAGAGAAGCCTGCGAAAAGCTTAAGAAAGGGGAACTTCGAACAGTCAAGTTCAACAAGCCGTACCGTGTTGAACTCGTCTTTAGGGAATCCTTGGTTGCAGACGTGCTTGAGAACTGGGATATCATGGAGAGAGTAGATGCTTACACCTTAAGGTTTACAGCTGATACGGCTAGGAAACTCTTCAATGTAATAGAAATAGCATCTCTAGTGGGATATGCAATAGAAAGCTTCAAAGCAAACCTGAGGTAAAAAATCGTTTTTAGTAGAGCAAACTTACGTAGCTTACACCCTGTAGCGGTTTTCTACGATCACACATCAGCCCAGGCCAGCTTCTTCACGGGCTACTCGTCCGCTGAGGTGCATATCATCACTTCCTTCAATATACTCTAACCCCGGAGCCTATTATTCCCGGGCATTGGTAACATGTGTGGAGGTGACAATGATCAGCTCGTAAAAAGTCTCGAGTAAAACTACTTTTGAGCTAAAGTGCAACATATATCAGTAGGTTTTAACGGGTCGGTAAGGTGAATCCCCAGGAGATCTCAAAATACGTTGTTGCAAAGAAGCTCTGTGATAAACTTAGTGGCGAGCTTGAGAAGAAGAGTTTTATAGGTATTGGAAGCGGCTCCACAGTAAAGGTCTTCTTGGATGTATGCTCGGAGTTTTTAAGAGACCACATACTAGTAGCTTCATCTATTGATACAGCACTTTACGCTAAACTCAAACACAATCTACTTACAGTGGATATAACCAGCGTTGACGCACTAGACCTCTACGTGGATGGAGCCGACGAGGTGAGTACTAGACTGGACATGATTAAAGGACACGGTGCAGCGTTGCTGAGAGAGAAAACTCTAGCCTACATGTCGAACTGGAGAATTTACATTGTAGACTACACGAAGTACACTGGACTGGAATATCTCTACAGGAAGCCAATACCCGTTGAAGTCGTTCCCTTTGCTCTTGGGTACTTTCTCAAGAACATTAGTAAGCTAGGTGTTTACGAGCCCACAGTTAGAACCTCCGGTGGAAAACTGGGTCCCCTGGTAACTGACAACGGTAATTACATAGTAGACCTAAAACCCCTGCAACCAATCACCAATCCCTTGAAGGCTCACCAAGAACTTAAGTTCATGCACGGTGTTGTTGAAACAGGGTTGTTCCCATCGGATCTGCTGGTAGACGTTGTGATCGTTGGTTACGAGGATCGAGTAATCGAATTGGAAAAGAAAGTGGTGAGCAGTAGTGCTAGGTAGTACTCATGTCCTCTTCTCGGTAGCACTGATCCTTTGGCTATACCCAGTACGGGACCCCCTCGCGATCGCCCTCCTCTCGGTGTTGTCGGGGATAGGATCTACGGTTCCAGACCTAGACCTAAGGTTTAAGCATCGTAAAGCTCTTCACAATTTATTCGTGCCGTTCATAATCGCTGTACTACTCATTGTGATATTTTCAAAGATCAGTGGAATAGAGCTGTACGTTTCAGCATTCGTCTTAGGATGGCTAAGCCATATACTACTGGATGCCCTCACTGTAAAAGGTGTTTACATGTTCTACCCATTTTCCAATCGAGGATTCAAAATTGGGTTGTGCAAATCCAATAGTTTTGCATGCAACTTTCTGCTCTCAGCACTATCAGTAGCTTTGATAAGCTTGAGAACTACGTTATGAACACTCTACACGCGACTGATTACGTTGCCCTTCTTTGAGGAACCGTTTCCCGCTCTAGATCAGATCTTTGTAGGCTCTCCTATGCGGGGCAGAGGAAGAACCGGCCCCACGGTCTGTCATGGGTCTCGGAAACCTAGGGTCACCAAGGACGATTGTTACTCAGTGGTTTATAGACATTGCTAAACTCAATCACGTCATGAGCTCTAAGAATCCATGCAAAACCATCAAAAACCCAGCACACAAAAACAGTTGCGAACCCTTAACTATTATTAAGAGTATTTTTCAAGAACCTCTTTACTACATCTAGTACTAAGTTTGGTTTTTCCTCGTGTGGAAGATGCCCGCATTCGTTGATTGTAACCATATCCGTGAACGTGTGGGTAGAAAGTAACTCGTATAGTTCAATACTACTGCTTAGTGGAATTATTTCATCGTTGACTCCATGTATGATCAAGACGGGGGCTTTGATCTTGCTCAATTCGTCTCTTATATCGGGGTATTCTCTGTATTTCATTAGCCAGTATAGTCCTTTATCCCAGTTTCTTGCTCTGAGCGGGTACTTGTATCCTTCCAGGATGCTGGGGGTTATCAATGACTTGTTGTACCATGCTCTGTAGAGAATCTCTTCTAGACGGTTAACCATAGCTCTTGCTAGCAATGGTCCATACTTGTCAGCGAGTGGTGTACCGTAGAGAACGTGTTCATACCATTGTTTCCTTAGCTGTTTCCACGCTGGTGCAATAAGAACTAGAGCTGATATGTTCAAATCGCACTTCAATGGAAGCAGAAGAGCTAATCCTCCTCCAGCCGAGTGGCCTATAACTACTATTCTGGACTCGTTTCTACGAACTTGCTTAACGAAGTTGCATGTTAACCGAACAGCTCCGTCAACGTGGTAGGGATTAAAACCTAGTTTGTTAGGGTCTACTCGCTCGGTCAAGCCGAATCCGGGCCTGTCGAAAGCAACCACTCTGCCCATCCTCGATAGTTCAGGTATTAACTCGCGCCAAGTGAAGACGCTTGCTCCGAAACCGTGGAGAAGAACGAACAGAACATCTCCTCCACCATAGTCTACATAGTGAACTAATACACCATCTACTTCCACGAATCTACTATCAGGTAGTGCTATACTAGTTACAGGTTCTCCTACTTCCGGAACAGGAACAACGTATAGTACAAGTGCAATTATTGACAGTGCAGAAAGGACCAATGCTAGGTTTATTACTCTGTTTCTCTTGGTTGCTCTCATCCTCGTTGTTGAATCACCTCCAAAATAACGAGCGATTCAGATGTAAGACGAATAGAGAGTTGCAGATGCAGAGACTACCATTTACTTTTTCTTAGATGCTACCTTGTACGCTAGGTAACCGAGCGAACAGCTGATTACGATTGTTGCAATCAGCCCGGTTGATAGGTAGAGTAATGCGGTATTGTAGATCTCTCTAGCTTTACCTTCCAGCTCGTTTAAATTCGCCAACCTTGATTGAGCTAAGTTAAGATCACCTTCGCAAGATCTTAGTTGCTCTCTTGTATCGTTGAGCTCGAATTCTATGTAAAACAACCTGGTTTTAACATCGCTAAGCTCTCTTTCCAGGTTCCTAGCTCTATCAGCTACACTCAAAAGCCTTGCGTTGGGGAAGGGAGATACAGCTGAGTACGAGAGTATCATGCCAGCTAACATCGTCATGGTTAACTCTACTCCGATCTCTTCAAAACCCTCTATCGCACCTGCTAATAGTACGTTTTCCTTCTCACCGTAGCTAATAACAACTACAACCGAATGCTTTTTCTCCAAGAGGATAAATCGGTAAACCACGTCAACCACCAGGTCTTCAAACCTATTAACAACGTTATTCATAGTTTCATCATCGAGCTCAAGCGTTCTTGCAAGAGCTAAATGAGGCAGGTATATATGGTATACTGGTACGTTGATATCTGATACAGCTCTCATCACGATTCTACTCGAGTAATCCATAGACCTTGTTATCCACCAGGTTTTTGCGTCTGCTGTAAGGTTGGTTAAAATGTCCCTATACTTAACCAGTGGAACATACCAGTGTATGTTCAATCCTTCGATGGGTTTTACAGCTTGTGACATATATCCTGAGGTGCTAAGAGCACCTGGAAAGAGCAACTTTAGGTAATCTCCGTTGACCTCTAGCAGATAGAATGATATGTAGTAATCGTAGGATTCTTCGTCTGATACATTGATTTTAATGGGTTTTGGTCCCAGTTCGCGTATTGTAGTTATGTTTAGAGAAACTAAGGTAACTCCGTATTTATCCAGCTTTACTTCGAGTTTCACGTCGCTGAGTGTTGTGGTAATTGCAGTGTTCAGTAGCTCCCAGTAATCTGAGCCATTTATAGGTACTGTGAGTACTTGTGGTGGTAGATGTAGTGTGATTTTGAATAAGGGATTTAGGGAGTAGTTGTGCCTCGTGGGGTCTGCTAGTGGAATATCGACCAGTGCGGCATTGTACCATAAGTTAATGGTTCTTTCAATGAGCTCATCCTGAGGATCAAGCATTGTCGCTTTCTCGGGAGGTCTGTAACCAGTTAACACCCATAGTAATAAGTAATCTGGTTCAGGTATATCTTGCAGTGCTGTCAGCACTTCGCTTAATACGTTGTAGTTTTTAAGTCTATCGGCGATCGCTGTTAAATTAACATATGGAGCATAAACAATGAAGATACTGCTTGGTTCATCCTCCCCCTGTAGAGCTTCCGTTCTTATGGTGGCGACTAGCACTAAAACCACAAGTGCAATTACAAGTATGCGGGATCTCTCGATGTACATGTGTTCACCTCTCACTATTGTCAGAATCAAAAATTGCTGAGAAGGTATATATAAACCTCGGAGTTCAGTTAGAGAAGTAATAATAAAGCAGTGGTTAAATGGGGGGTGCATGACCACTCGTATTAGACTTACAGGTTCGGAGCTAGCGTTCTCCATCCTTAATGAGCTACATGAATACGCACTCAAGGGGGATGAAGAGCACTTTCGGAGTAAACTCATAGCGCTTACCAGGGAAGTACTAACTGAGAGACCGGCGTGTATGAGTGCTATAAACATACTTAGAGCTGTACTTCTGCGCTACGTTGAACAGGGGTTCAACGGCATTAGCGATTTCGTAGCTGAATTGAGAAGCAGGTACGATCATTCGTTGTGGAGAGCCGCTGAAATGGCCTCTAGGAGAGTTTTAAACGGAGAGAAGGTGTTGACCAACAGCAATAGCCTAGCTGTTAGAAGACTACTAAAGACTCTGCATGACCAGGGGAAAGAGGTTGTTCTCTACGTAACGGAGTCCAGACCAGGAAACGAGGGACTACTCGTGGCAGAGTACGCGGAAAGTCTTGGTTATAGTGTTCACCTAATAGTGGATTCCGCCGCAAGGTTCTTCATGAAAGATATTGACAAGGTCTTCGTCGGGGCTGAGGCTATAGCAGCAAACGGTGCTGTGGTATCAAAGATTGGAACAAGCTTGATATCCCTCGTAGCAAAGGAAGCCAGAAAAAGGGTTTTTGTGATTGCACCTTCGTTTAAGCTAAGTTATGAAACTATACACGGCGAGCTTCTACGGGTTCCCGAGAAGGATTTCACGGCTTTAGTAAGTTCGGAGGAGATCTCGAAATTACCAAGCGGCTACAAAGCTCGTGTCCCAATATATGATGTCACACCACCAGAGTACGTTGATGCTATAATAACAGAGTACGGCCTCTATGCACCGCAGGCTGTTCCTATTCTCCTTAGACTAATCTACGGCTCGTATCCACCGCAGGTTTCACCCATCGAGGATATTCTCTCCCTGGTGAGCAAGACGTGAACGGAGCTATCATCCCTGAGCAGGTTCTCGAGATAGCAGATGGCATAAGAACCATGAGAATAAGGGGCGCTGGTGAAATAGCCAGAGCTGCCGCAAACGCTCTCAAGATAGCTGCTCTAAGCTACAGTGGTCCACGCTCGGTTGAGGACTTCAAGAAGTATATGGTGAAGATCGGAGATATGCTGATCTCGACGAGACCCACAGCCGTAAGTTTACCGAACGCTGTCGTGTACGTTCTCAGGTCTCTGAAGGGTAAAACGAACTTTGATGAAGCAAGAGAAGCTGTTGTAACAGCCTCTGAAGAGTTCGTGAAAAA
>JAWAHD010000028.1:0-14835 GCA_038889555.1 Desulfurococcaceae archaeon | reverse complement strand
TAAGTAAAGCTATTGAGGAGTACAAGGTAGCATACGTACCTGGTGGAAGCTTTCACGTTGATGGAACAGGGGAGAACAGTATGAGGTTAAACTTTAGTTACCCATCGCATGAGCAAATAGTTCTAGGTATATCGAGGCTCGCAAAGCTAATAAAGGAAGCCTAGCTCTTCAGAGAGATCACTGTACCCAGTCCTCGCGGAGGTATGAGTCCAATGGTTTTTTCTACATCTTGAACGTCGATTACTTTGATAACTTTCTCTAGTTCCCTGAGGACGCTTTTCACGTGTTCAGCATTGTAGTTGTTGCTTTTCCACAGGAATGTGACTTTAATGGAACCTTTCCTACCTGACGGTATAGGTATCCATCTGGTAAGCGACAAGGGTGTAACAATAACATGATGTACTTCTGTTGTTGAAAGTAGTGTGTACTTGGAAAAAGCATTGGTACTCGTCAACACAAGAGTACGCCATCTGCTACTAAGGCTTCCAGTGTGCTTGTAAACTTGGAAATCGAACATTAGTGCTCTACGCAATCCTTCTTCGCAGTAGAACACTGGTTCAACTCCTATTTTCCTCAGCATTAACCCAGTTGCTACTCCAATGAGGCCGCACCCCTCTATCAAAACGGGCTCTTCACTGAGAGACGCCACCTCGGAAACATGCTTAACTATTGGTTTCAGCGAATCAAAGGGAGTATACTGAATTAGCTCCTCGTCAAGATAGGAAGAACTTAAACTTGCGTAGCTGGATAGTAGTCCGTGAAAATCTACACCTAAGATACCCTTATCCCCCAGCGGGGTTACACTATAGACTTTACCCGTATACTCGGTTGGACCATCGAACACTTCTATAACCTTAACAATTCCCACCGAACCTAGAATCGTTGGCTTAGCTAACGGTACAACACCGTTCACAATACCGCGCTCTAAGTCCCCTATGTACACGTACATCGGCTTAACGAGAATGTTCTCGTGAACAGGTACCACGGGGTATTCAACTACCTCTACTCGACCACTATAAAATAGGGCTTTCTGCTTCAACAGCAAAACACCTATTTGTAGTGAGAGTATAGTACTTCAAATTTAATAATGAGTATTCCCAAACTAAAGTCTTCAGGCTAGAGGTGTTTATTGTTGAGTAGCGAACCCGAGAAAAAAGAGTTTCCAATTCACTGGATAAGCAAGGATGCTAGGTACAAAGTAATAGAGTTCATGCTGTCTACTAGAAGTGTAACAGAGCTTGCTAGGCAACTAGGTGTTTCACCAACAGCTGTTAGAAAATACATTAAAAGGCTGTCACATCCTAGTGATGAAGTGCTTGAAAGAGCTATAAAGTCCCTTGCACCCTACGAGATGGAGCCAATACTGGAAATAATAACCGATGACTTAGCTACCGCTATACGCAAGCTCTATGCAGCTGTGGATGATAACTACAAGGAGATAATAAGAAGAAAGCTGAGAGAAATAATTGGGTTGTAGTTTTGTCTAGTGAAAAGCCTTTTTTATCGAGTAGCAAGATTATAGAAGACTACAAATTACTTTTAAAGTACATGGAGAAGTGTAGATTAATTGGAGCTGAGTGCGAGAAACTTCTTCCAACATCCCAGATTCTAGCTAAAATTAAAGCACTCATAGAATCACATGTAGCAACCTTTGAAGACGTATTAAGCTTTGTTGAAAAGGAGTTCTACAACGAGATAAACTGCGAGATCTGCGTAGACGCCTTCAAGGAAGTGTATGGTATTAGTGTTGACTGCGATAAGGCTAGAAAAGCTCTAATAGTGCAGATCACTGGGTGGTTCATTGAAATACTGGATACACTCGGTTATGTCAAAATAAGGTACTCGTGGAAACTATAAAGCTAAAGTAGCACGTGTTATCCGCGTAATGATATTCTGCAGTAAGTGTTGTTAGGTTACATTAATATCGTTTGTAACCGAAAATACGGAGCATGGGAAAGTACATAGCGATATCGTGTACTGAGTACTTTGGGTTAATGGGTGTTCGTGAATGAAAATTAGGACTAGCCATGTAGGAAGCTTTCCACTCTCTTACTCGGAGGAGAACGTAATTAGAGCATTGAAAGATATGTGGGGTATAAACATAGATGCTCCTCCATATCCTCAGTTGAGGAGTTTTATTGAAATTTACTTGAATCCCCTGGTATCTCAGGGAGTTTTACGCAGAGTAAAAGATATCTTTGTTGCTGAAAAAAGCAAACTCGAGCTATCCAATGTTAGGTTTACCGGAATACCTGAAGCCGAGGTCACCATTAGAGTTGTCAAGAATAAGGGTTTAAAGTTTAAGTGGTTGAGAGCACCTGTTACTGGCGCTTTTACATTAGCTTCAAGAGTTTATCTTCATGAAGACTTTACAAAGGGGATTTCAGCGACGGCTTTAGCGGACAAAGGCTTAGTTAAGGAGTTTTTCGCTGCGTTTGTGAAGGAGGCTGTTAAATACTTGTCCAACTTGGGTTACAACATAGTGTTCATAGATGAACCATCGTTAACCCTTGTTGTTGGAAAGAAACGACTGCTGTTTGACTACAAAGAAGATGAAATAATAGAGGTTCTGGACGATGTTGGTAAATCGACCAGTAGCGAGGTAGGTATACATGTTTGTGGTTTGCTTCACCGTAGATTACTGGAGCTAATCGTACGAGTTCCCAGTGTAAAGTACATCAGCATAGAGCTTCACGATACCCCTGAAAACCTTGAATTAGTGGAGAAGAGTCTTCTTGAGCTCTACGATAAGGTATTGAGTCCAGGAATAGTTAGTTCCAAGAAGCCTGTTGTGGAAGACCTGAACGATGCATTGAATGTTCTAAGGGTTGCCTACGAGAGATCAGCGGGGAGAATAGACCTGGTATCGGGTGATTGCGGTTTCAGAGGTCTAAGGAGTTCTCTTGGGGATGAGGAACGCGAGTACAGTATTTCGCTTGAGAAGCTAAGTGTTATTGCAAAAGCAGTTAGGCTTTTTGAGGAGGCTATCTCAAGGATGAGCTGAGTTGCCAGTAGTTGAGCTTTATCCTGGCTACATCTACATTAGGGTAGAAGTCGAGAAAGGCTCTACACTGCTTCTAGCTGTGCAAAAAGCTGGTGTGCCCTTCACAAGCTACTGTGGCGGACTAGGCTCGTGTGGTAAGTGCCGCGTTGTAGTGAGCAACGGGGTTCAAAACTTAAATCCTCCAACTAGAGCAGAGTTAAGGTTTTTGGATCAGCGGGACCTCGAGAATAACATTAGGTTAGCGTGTCAAGCTAGGGTCTTGGGGGACTACGTACTGGTTCGTATACCAGAGGAGTCAATGGTTGTACCCGGAGGAAGGCTTGTGCCTGCAATCGCTTTGAGAGATGACCTGTACCCTCTCAATCCGGTTGTCAGAAAAGTACATGTTGTGATACCTCCACCAACCCTTGAAGATAATAGATCAGACCTTGATAGACTTACAAGTGCTGTCATCGAAAAAGGAATTGCTGTAAAAGAGCTGCGCGTTCCATTAAAAATACTCCGCGAACTACCGGCTATCCTTAGAAGTAGTAACTGGAATGTGACAGTTGTTTTATACGGAAATGAAGTTATCGCTGTAGAACCCGGAGACACATCTAGCTACCTATACGGCGTTGCGGTTGACATTGGTACTTCTAAGATCATTGCTGAACTCGTGGACCTAAATAGTGGTGAAACGCTTGCGCGAGATTTCGTTGAAAACCCTCAAATGGTTTACGGCGCAGATGTTGTTTCCCGAGCTGTATACGCTCAGAGGAGTGCTGAGAACCTGGCTGAGCTGCAACGAGTAGTCGTTAAAGCTGTTGACAATTTGGTGAATAAGCTAGCGGAGAAAAGTGGTGTGAATAAGAAGTACGTGTACGAAGTGGTAGTTGTAGGAAACTCTGTAATGCTACACTTGCTCTACGGCATACCACCAGATCCTATCATTCGATCTCCTTACGTACCTGTTGTTTCCCGCATTCAGAGTTACCGTGCCGAGGACTTAGGTCTTTCAATAAACCAACTAGGTTACGTATCTTCTCTCCCCATAGTCGGAGGTTTTGTCGGAGCTGATGCAGTAGCCGATCTTCTCGCTACACAGATGCACAGGAAAAGCGAGTTGTCTCTGCTCATTGATGTAGGCACAAACACTGAGGTTTTGCTTGGAAACTCGAAGCTGATACTTGTGGCTTCAGCGCCTTCAGGACCGGCATTCGAGGGTGCTCACGTATCGCATGGTATGAAGGCTGTTCATGGAGCAATAGAGTCCGTTAGGATTAAGGGTTTCGATGTTGAGTACGAGACCATTGGTGGGGTAAAACCTAGAGGAATATGTGGAACAGGGTTGGTGGATACTGTAGCTGAACTTTACAGAAACGGTATTATAGATCATCAAGGTAAGTTCATGGACGTTGAACACCCGAGGATTGTTAGAGAAGATAACACTTTCAGATTCATTCTAGCATACGCCAAGGAAACGGCAACGGGAGAAGATATCTACGTTACACCAAAAGACATAGAGGCTGTTTTGCTAGCGAAAGCGGCGATAAGGTCCGCGTGGACTCTTCTCATGAGAAAGCTTAATGTAAAAACCTCGGATATAACCTGGGTCTACGTTGCAGGCTCTTTTGGAACACGTTTAAACATCGATAACGCCATCGAAATAGGCTTGCTCCCTCGTATTGACACAGGTAGAGTAGTATTCGTGGGAGAATGCGCTATCGTAGGAGCGAAAATGGCTTTGAAATCCACCGAAGCTCGGAGAGAAGCAAAGGAGCTAGTGAAAACGAAAGTCAAGTATGTTGAGCTTTCAGCCGATCCAGAGTTTCGCAAGGAGTATCTTCGATCAATGAGACTCGGCATGTAGAGTAAGAACATGGTGAAACACTTTGCTAATGTAATGAATTTAGGTGAACGACGGAGTTTCCATGAGTAAAGCAGACTGGTCTATATGGTTAAGAGAGTTTTAGTAGGAACCATATTTCAGCACGGCATTAATGTATGCTTTTACACTAGCCGGGTTTACATCTGCTGGAAGTTCTGCAACTCCAGGTGCTATCATGAACCCCCCTTCGGGTTTAATCATCTGAAGAACGTTTTTAACGTACTCCTCGACTTTCTCGGGAGACTGGTAGAATAAAGACGGTGGAATACCACCTGCAACAGCTGTATGACCCTTCAGCTTGTCCCATACGTTTTTAACAAAATCCCTTGGTCTTTCAAACCACGCTACACCCCAGCCCTTGGGTAGCTCGAGTATAGTGTCCACGTGAGGAGAGTGATCTCCCTCAAAGAAAACGAATCCCTTATACCCTTTGCTCACCAGGGTCTCTATGATCTTCTTCAGGTAAGGCCAGTAGAACTCTACGTAGAGTCTAGGTGGCAACATCTCGTTCAAGTGTAGAGGAATGAAGAACAGCGTTAAAGGTTGCATCGTTGGTATGGCTGTGGCAACTCCCAGTATGGCATTCATTAGTGCGTCACAAGATGCTTTGAAATCATCAGGATATCTTCTGATGTCTACCATAGCCCCCGTTGGGTGCCTGAGGAAATCTCCGATCAAGTCAGCTGGAACATATGCATTGGTTAATGGAATTAAAGGATACCACTTGAGCTGTGATAGTGTTTCAACCATGAAGCTAATTGTCCTCTGAACAGCTATTCCAGCTCTTATCAACGTACCGTTCCAATGCGTAGTCCCCGGTGTACCCAGCCCTGGACAAGCTCTCGGTAGGATCACGTTGTGTATGAACTCAACAGGGTTCTCAGCCAGCTTCTTGTATTCATTTGGCTCCATGAACGTTCCTCCGACGAACTGTGGATGCAAGTGTTCGCCTAATTCTCTTCCAGGCCATTTGCTCCACTTGTCTCTTAGCACATCGTGTAGTGGACCGGAGATGAACCTTATGAGGTTGGAGAAGTCGGGGAAGTCAGAAAAGGCTACTGCCAGTATGAAGCCCTCGAGAAGGTAAGGAACAAAGATCAGTCCAAAGTCAGATGGATATTCAAGAGTGTATTTCAAAACAGCATTCTTCACTTTAGGTGTTAACTCGTAGGAGAGCTCGTACCACGTTAAACCTGTTTGAGTTATCATGAAATCTCCACTGGGTGCAAGAAGTGGTACTCTATCGGGTGTTCTAAGTTCAATTATATTCATAATTCTCGTTAGTTTTTCCTTGGCTACAACCTCTGGTTCTCTTCTATGTTCCTCCACCCATTTAGTCAAATGCTCGAACCGGGTACAGTTCATATTTTTACTCCCTACGCTTGGATTTTTCTTCTACCCAGTTCAGCATAATCTTAATACCTTCTCCTGCGTCGTTAGCCCAAGCGTCTGCACCCACGTACTCGCAGATGTGCTGATCCACTCTTCCTCCCCCAATGATCAGCTTTATTCTACCTCTAAGGCCAGCCTCTCTAATTGCATCAATGGTTTTTTTCATAGACTCTATTCCGCTTGTTAGTAAGCATGACAATCCTACTATATCTGGGTTGTGTTGCTTAATTGCCTCAACAAACCTGTGAGGTGGAACATCAACGCCAAGGTCTACTACCTCAAAGCCTGCAGCTTCAGCTAACGCTACTACGATGTTTTTGCCAATATCGTGTATATCCCCTTCAACGGTTCCAATAACGAGTTTACCTAAAACCTTCCTTGGTTTACCCAGTGTTTTCAGCTTCTCTCTAGCCATGCTAGAGATAGTTTTCATTATCTCGGCTGCCATAACCAAATCGGCAACGAAAAACTCTCCTTTTTCGTATTTTTCTCCAACAATTTCGGCAGCTCTCCTGAGATCCTCGAGGAGAAGACGCGGATCCTCTACCTCTAACCGTCTCTTAGCCAATTCGATCGCTTTAACCTCATCGAGCTCGACAATGGCGTTCACAAGCTCTTCCGATATACTCATATAACCTATCCTCAGACTACAAGCAATAGAATTTCCGTGCTTAAAGCTTTTCTTTAAGAATGTAACCACTCAACTTAGTAGATTGTCCTAACCAATGGATAGCCGGTGAACCCAGCGACGTGTAGAGTATTGCATGATTAAACTACCTCGCACATACGTGAACAAGCGTTGAGCGCCTCAATTTGTGCTTAGTCATAGTGGTCGATATGTAACTGTGAAAGAATTCATAACACTTGGGGACAAGTTTGCTTGATGTAGCAAAGCTCGTGGAAAACACTGTTAAGTATCTTAGAGGAGAAGGCATTTATGTACTAGAATGTAGAATAAAGGAGAAAGCTACAAAGTTCGAGATTAACATGAAACTGGATAAAAACCCCGCTGGCCTAAGCTATGTTAAAATACAAATTAGTAAGGATGGAAAAAAGATAAGGGTTTTTACTCGGAGAACTAGTTTTGACTTAAGAATAAAGAGGTTCATAAGAAGAGAACTGGAGAAAATGGCGGGTTACTTTGAAACTACCTCACAAGAAGAGGATACAGGTAGCAGTTGAGCTTTTGAGTGAGTTTATGAAGAACCTGGACAGCATTGATAGAAGTAAAGCTGTTGAAATGCTTAGAAGAATGTACAGTATTAGGAAGCTTCAGCCTATAAAGGGAAAAGCGAATCCACCGGATATATTCGACAAAGAAATGGCTACCTTGTACGTGATCGGGAAATACGGCTTAAAGCTCGATAGTGAAATCCCGGAGCTCTTTGACAAGGTATTCTACATTGAAAAAATACTAGACGATGCTGTAGCAGATGTACTAGAAGGCAGGTTCGAGGAGGTTAAAGAAAAACTTAAGAAGAGTTCACATAGCGGAGTAGTGGACAGCAACATAGTAGCAAGAATGCTCAGAATACCCTTAACAAAGTTCATTTTCGGATTTACTGACGAGAACGAACTAAGAGAGGTTCTGCAAAAAACAGCCAAAGCTTTACCGGAGGAGGAGCGAACCGTTAATAACTACGCGAAGTTCTTTGTTAGTTTAAAGCTTGCTGAAATGATCTATAAGGGTGAGGTCAAGTCCAAGGAGGAGAAAGAGGCATTTAAGAAAGCACTAGCTATAAGGGTAGGCTTCCCGAGAGCAACTCCCAGTGATGACTACGTGAGAGTTATTGCAAAAAACGTTTTCGGAATAAGTGATGAGGTTCTTGATAAGCTTTTAACGAAACCCCGTGAACGCCATGGAATGGCTGCTACTGCTGAGAAGAGAGCTGAACCAGAACACCGCGATCTTGAAGCTTCTTGATAACCATATCGTGTAGTCTAGCTAGAAGCTTCCTCATATCTTCCATCAAAACGACATCAGTATACCCGTGAACTACTATGCTATGAGCAAATGGTGAGGGAGCATCCTGCGAGTAGATCTGAACAACATCGATACTTCCGTTCTGAACAGCTCTAAGTACCTCAACAGCTTCATCTATGTGCATGTAGTCCATCAGTATTTCCCTGTAGGTCTCCTTCAGAACAGGAAAGTTGGGTATTTCTTCAACAGCTTTAAGTAGCTCCTCAGCATTCAGCTGGAGCTTGTAAAGTGATTTCTCAGCGTCCTTGTACCTTCTAAGTAACATAAAGCTTCTAACAGCAACATGCCTGAACCTTCTCTTTATCAGATCTGTTTTTCTGACAACCTTTACCAGGATGTCCCATGCTTTGTCAACAGGTATGGACTTGAACAATCTTACATAATCAGCGTTCGGATGTCCGGGTATACTCAGCATAAAGCCATTGTCTGTGACAGTGATTTTAACATTTACTCCGAGAAATGAGCCAACAACGTAGGCGTATAGCCTCGCAAGGGCTTCGTTTGCTTTTCTTCCAAATATAGAGTGCACAATTATATTTCGCCTACTCGGTTCATCGAATATCTCTATTGCTATAAGCTTATCTGAAGGCACAACGTTATTGGTATATAGCTTCTGCTCCAAGATATAGTTGTATATTGCTTCGGCGGCGTGGGACTCTAACCGGTACTCTTTGACCAAGAACTTTATTACCTCTTCTTTACTGTACTTGTCTATGAGCTCTGATACCAAGCGCCTAAACTTACCCACTTCCACTGCAGAATCGTATGCTAACGGCAACATCTCGCTAAACCAAACAGGAACAGTAGGTCTTTGTCCATCAGCTCTCTTAACGATAGCTGTGAATCCCCTACTACCTATGAACTCGTATACACGACCACCCAGTATGAACAAGTCTCCTGGTGTTAAGTACTCGACAAAGCCCTCTTCTAGGTCACCCACATATCTACCCTCCGTAGTGAAAACTCTAACTTTGCTCTCATCTGGTATTACACCCAGGTTCAAGTAGTAGATCATTCTAGTAGTCTTCTTTCTTCCGAACACTCCTTTCTCCTCATCAAGCCATATCTTTGCGTATACTCGCTGATTCTCGTAGAAGTCTCCGAGCTTACCAGCTAAGTAGTAGACAACGTTAAGAAAGTCCTGGTAGCTTAGATCGTGGAACGTGTAGGTTCTTTTAACAAGCTTGTAGGCTTCCTTCAATTCCCAGTCTTTTTCAAGTGCTAAACCAACTACGTGTTGCGCGAGGACGTCTAGTGAGTTCTTAGGAATTCTGATTCTGTCGATCCTCCTTTCGGAGGCTAACTTGCATAGAACTGCACACTCTACTAGGTCATCCCTGTCAACGGCTATTACTCTGCCCTTACTCACTTCACGTATATGGTGCCCTGATCTTCCAACTCTCTGTAACAACCTTGTTGCACTCTTAGGGCTACTCAGTAGCACAACTAAGTCTATGTAGCCTATGTCTATACCTAGTTCAAGGGAAGTAGAGCTAACTACGGCTTTCAACTCGCCTCTCTTTAGCTTGTTCTCTATTTCTAGTCTTTGTTCTCTACTCAAACTACTGTGATGAGCTTCTATTTCATCAACATCTACTATTTTCTCCTTCTCCATGATCTTTCTAAGTTTGAATACTACTCTCTCGGTAGCGCTCCTCGTGTTTGTGAATATTAGTGTTGTTCTATGTTTCTTTACAAGCTCCACGATCTTCTTGTATATAGATTCGTTGATAACATCAGCGGGCGTGTGTACTAGGTCTGTAACTGGTGCAGTTACACGTATATCGACTCTTTTATCGAATCTCGCATCTACTATATAGCAGTCTCTCGGAGCGCCCTCATCGTTGAATCCTACAAGGAATAAAGCAACTTCCTCAAGCGGGGCAATGGTTGCACTGAGCCCTATTCTTTGAATAGGTCTACCAACGAGGTTTTCCAACCTCTCGATACTAACAGACAGATGACTTCCACGCTTACTTGATGCTAGGTCGTGTATTTCATCAACTATTACAACTCGAACATTTCTAAGAGCTTCTCTAAACCTGGGCGCGTTGAGAGCTAGTGCTAAACTCTCAGGGGTTGTTATCAGAATATGAGGCGGGTTTTTGCTCATCTTCTGTTTCTCGTGTGGTGAGGTATCACTGGTGCGAACGGCTATTCTTATTTCGGGAAGTTCTAATCCCATGGACTTCGCTGTTTCAACAATACCTTGAACAGGTTCGTATAGGTTTTTCTTCATGTCGTTGTTGAGAGCTCTCAAGGGACTAACATATACTGCGTATACGCCGCTTGGTAGTTCTCCCTGCTTTTCGTAGTACTCGTACATGTTGTCAATTATTCCTAGAAATACCGCAAGAGTTTTGCCAGTTCCAGTAGGGCTTGAAACTAGAACATTGTATCTTTTCTTAACCAGTGGAATAGTTTTTCTCTGAACAGGCGTCATTTCAGTGTACTTTCTTTTAAACCACTCAGACACATATGGTCTCAAGAATCCAAGAACGCTTTTTTCATCGGGATCATCGTTGCTATACATAAGCACGTAAGCATCACCTAGTATTAGAATTGATTGTTATCAAGATTTAAACCAAGAATTCCGTGCTAACGTAGATTGAGCTATCACCTGTAGAACACGTCCTTTCTAAATCTTAGTGTTACGTAGAAAAATGGAAGCATAAACATGCACAGAGTAATACTTGTTAAGTAGTACCTTTTCATAAAGGATACAATGGCTCCAAATGCAAAGTATACTCCAAGAGCTAATTCCAGTGGAAACCTCGGGGATCTGTACATTTTCTGGTAAAGTCCTTTCGGGGTACGCTTGTACACTTCCTTTACTCTGAGAAGAGCTTTGACAGTAGATACTGCAACATAGGGAGAAGACGCTGTTCCCAACGCTGAAAGTCTACCTGATAACGTGAGGAACTCTCTAACACTCTTTCTACGGGAGTCGGAATACATCAGTAGCGTGTATATGATCATTGAGAAGAACCAGGCTAAGAATAGTGGAAACACGCGTTCAACGTAATCAGCAGGGTTCAGCGCTGTGATGGTGGATAGTACAGCAGCACCAGTGAAGGATAGAGCTGAAGGAACATACTGAAGAAGGTATAACAGAGCTTCCAGTTTTACGATCAACGGTGACTTCGAGAAGATGAAGCACTTTAACCTTGATAATGCCGCATCCAGTGCACCATAGGCCCATCTTGACTGCTGAACCCTGAAGCTTTTATACGTTGAGGGGTTTTCCACCTTAATTGCGTATTCATCCAGATACACTACCCTATATCCTTTGCAAAGCAACCTTGCTCCAAGCTCAGCATCGTCTTGTATTCTTGCTGGATCCCAGCCTTTCAAAACTTCTTTTAATTGATAGGCTTTGTAGAGTGTGCCCGTTCCGAGAGGGTATATGTGGAAGCCGAGTCTACTTCGTGCATCAAATAGTATCTTCCTGATAAACTCCAACCCGAACGCGAGTGCTTCGCTTACTCTACTATCGAGATTTAGAGGCTCCCAGCGCCCCACTACTCCTATGCACGTATTGCACTCCTCCAGCAAGCTTACTGCCTTGCAGAAAAAGTCTCGTTCAGGCATAGTGTCAACATCGTAAACATAGATGTAACGGCCGATCGACGCATATAAGCCTACGTTAAGAGCACCTGTTCTCATTCCAACGGGTTCACTTCGCCATATAAACCACACGTTAATACCCTCTTTTCTCGCGTTCTCAACTAGCTTCAGGATCTGCTCTTTGTCTTCTTCACTATCGTCAGATACAAGAATGACCTCGTAGTTTGGCAACCCCAGAGATTTAACGTGGTTTAGAGCTCTAGCTAAGTACTCAAGCGGTTCTTTTCTCACAGGTAGAATGAAAGAGATTTCGTTTGGAGCAGTATCTTTTGCTTGAACCACAGTTCTCTTACGCCTATTCACCCTACTCATTACAATGTAGAATGCGTGGACAAGAAAAGTGCATATTTGAGGTGCAAGAACAAGCGCAGCTGCTACTACTCCAATGATGTACAGCGAGTTCAAGTCCATAGCCCCTTCATCCGTGAGTACAGTTGATACGCAAGCTCTTTACTTATATATGTGCCTTCTCTAATTTAGATAATGGGGATTGTATATTGATTATAACGTGGCATGGACACGCTTGTATATCATTAACGATCAACGGCTACACAGTCGTAGTAGACCCTCACGATGGTGCCAGTATCGGAATCAAAAGACCCGAAGTCAAAGCCGACCTTGTACTTGTTACGCACGATCACTTCGACCATAATGCGGTTAAGGTTGTCACTAGAGAACGTACACGCGTTTTCAAAATGTTCTACGGAGAGTCATTCGTGGACAATATCAAGATCACTGGCTTAAAAACATATCACGACAAGTTCAAAGGCAAGAGAAGGGGTGAAAACGCTATATACATTATCGAAGCGGAAGGCTACAGAATAGCTCACTTAGGTGACCTTGGTGAAATACCGAGCGATGACGTGCTGACGAAGATCAAAGATGTTCACTTACTTGCCGTACCAGTCGGTGGTACCTTTACAATAGAGCCTGAGGAAGCTTGGCTTATCGTCGAGAAAACGCAACCCCTCAATGTTCTACCAATGCACTACTGGATACCTGGATCAACACTTCCGCTCAAACCAGTTGAAGAATTTCTCAAGCACGTTAAAAACTACGATGTGGTAAAACTGAACAAGAATTCGTTCAACATAACCGATTACGCGAACAAGGTTATAGTACTTGCGACTCCCTAGCGGACCTACTGGTATAAGACACGAAGAGGCTGTTTTAGCGGAGCTTAAATCCTTGAGAGAGCTTACGAAAAAGTTCCTAAAGAAGTACTATGGGATGTTCAGCTACGAAGCAGAGGCTCTAATAAATAAAACTCTAATTACGTTTAGTATAGCTAGAGAGGTTTCTATGAAAAAACTGTGATGAAACTTTAGGCCCCTGATGGATGAGGAGGGATCAACCGGCTGAGAGAGGGAAAAACTTTGGCTTATACCTGGGAACCTCGATGGGAAGTTTTAGAGGTGAACTACGAGGGTATAAGGTTCAAGACATGTAGAGATAAGACAACAGGCTTAATAGCATGCCCCATATGTATTCACGCGGCATCTAAGTGCTTAGGTGAAAGGCCCCCCTCTAACTACGAATACGAAAACACGTTCTTCTATAGTGTTGAGGACTTAATAGAGCATCTTAAAGGTTACCACATTCACGGCTTGAAAAAGAAGATTATGAAGCTTCTAAGCAAGAAAACAGAAGGCGAAGAATAGAAGTGAAAAAATTCTGTGTTTATGGTAATCCAACGATAGATGTAATTGAGCTGGAAACGGGTAAAAAGTACGTAGCTTACGGTGGAGGAGCATACTACTCTTCACTACCGCTACTGGAAGCTCGCGAAGAAGTAAGCATTTATTCAGTGTACAGTCCACGCTTAGTCAAACATCCTGTTTCCCGGTTTCTAGTCAAAAAGCAGTACTCACCTAGAACGAACATATTCATTCTTGAATACAAACATGGTACTAGAAGAATCAAGGTACTGGATGTAGCACCACCTCTGTATCCGTGGAATACGCAGGAAGAAGAGTGCTACGCGATAGTAAACCCTGTTTTAGGTGAAGTAGGAGTAGGCATACTAAAGGAGCTTAGTTGTAGATCTCCGGCTGTAGCCATGGATATTCAAGGACTCCTCAGAGAGGTGATCAAGGGCTACATTGGGTTAAGGTCTTCGGCTGAAGCCCTGCTGGCGATTTCCATGGTTGAAGTTGTACACTTGGATATTGAAGAATTATACGCGCTTATGGGGTATAGGGAGATTAACGAAGCTCTTAGCAAGCTATCTCGATACGTAAATGGAGTAGCTGTGGTAACAGTAAGACCCAACCAGGCGTTTATAGTTACTCAGAATGGCTATAAAAGCGTAAGTTTCGAGAACACCCCTATAGTAAAGGATAAGACGGGATCCGGAGACTATTATCTTTCTTCTTACTTCTACAATTACATACTGCGTGGAGATGAAGTAGAAGCAGCGTACAAAGCACACGAGCACACGTCAGCGTGGCTAACACAGCGTAATAAGAAAACTCCGACAGCTGACCATGGCTTAGATTAACGCTACCTCTGGAAATCCACCATCGAAGTTTACTTTACCCAGTATAAGAGTAGGCTGTTGCTCTCTCCTCTGGGGTAAACCCACGTGGCTCATTATAGCTTCCTTGAGCTCTTTTCTCGTGGGAGCTCTACCAATGAACCTTAGTTTGCCGTTGATGAACATTTTTGGAAGATCAGCGATTTCCGATTCAAAAGGATCCGTAAGCCAGACGTGTATTGGAATTATTTCAACCCATATATTGTACTTGTCGAGTAGTTCTTCAGCTACATCAAATAGGGTTTTGAGAGCTTTATCGCTCTCTACACTAAAGTCGAGTTGAATTTCAACAACAACCTTTTCTACGTCGCTTAGTTCCATTAAATCCCTTTAGAGCTATCCACCTAGGTTTTACTTAAAAATCAAAAGTCTAAGTAATACTACTTTCCTTCTTGTAAGGGTGTATGTAGTCTTTTGGTGCTCTG
>JAWAHD010000027.1:0-15259 GCA_038889555.1 Desulfurococcaceae archaeon | reverse complement strand
GTCCACCGGACAAGAAGGCTTCTATAGCCCATTCAGCTCTCATAAGCCTATGCATCATTACGTACTTTAGCACTTTGCTCGGTAAACTCGTGGTAACAACAGGCTCTATACTTCTCCCTGTTAATCTCGCTGGAACCTCCACAGCTACGTTGTCCGGTACACCTACGACCACTCCGTTATTGACTGTGTTGACCTGTATTGGAACAGGTATAGGCTTTGAACCGGGTATTGGTAAGTACAGCTCGTATCGGTCCTTACCTATGATGTTCGCCAGAGAGTCAATTATTTCAACTAGGGATTCTCCGCTGGGTTTAGGTGGATACCTCGATGTTAATGGAGTTGATAAATCGAAGACGTTTGATGCAAGCTCTCTCAGTTTGATCCTCAGGTGAGCAATGTACATGGACCAACCGATCTCGGAGTCGGGGCCTCCGTATGGTCCGTACCAGTACTGCTTGGTCTTGAGATCCCAGTGGTACTTCCATGTTCCACCTCTTACGGTATCTCCTATCGGTAGAAGTCCGTAGGTTCTGTACATATCTACTGCAGCCGGTGATAGGTCTACGTCAAAGGGGTTGTAGGTGTGTTCTCTCCAGACCTTCCAGTAGTGCTCAGCATCCTCCTTGATCCAGTCGTCAAGGTACTTGTAGGCGTCTTCACCTTTGTACTTGAACTTCGTTAACCATATGACGTGGTTAAATCCTACCATTTCAACTTCAAGCTCCTCTAAGCTTAGCAAGCTCTGGATAACCAAGTAGCATTCGGGATGCTCTGCAGCACACTGGGAGACAATGTTAACTCCTCTCTCCTTCGCTAGCCTCATTCCGAGAACCAGCACTGCTGATTTCAAGTACCCGAGGTGTCCGTGGCATAACCCAATGTACTTGACCTTGAATTTTCTGAATGCTAGTGTTGAAAGCTCGAAGACAGGGTTTGCTACGTTTATGAACCAAGCATTTGGTGATAACTCCTCAATGTCCTCTAGTATATCGGTGAAAAGCTTGAACTGGTAGTAACCCCATATAGTGTGGTAGTCTGAGACGTAGTTCCACTCTACGCTGTTTATACCTCTGTAGTAACCGTGCTTCTCTGAAACCTCTCTGAGCAACTCGTAGTACCCGTGACCACGAGCCATAGCGGAGTTTACCACGAAGTCGGCGTCCTTGATAGCTTCTCTTCTATCAAAGGTTTTGTAGACCCGGGCCCCGGCGTTGAGCTCTTCGATGTACCTTTTTGTGAACCCGTATATAACTTCCAGTCTCCAGGGGTCTATGTCCATTAACCATATATCAACTCTATCACGTAGTCTCCTGTTGATCAAAAGGTCTACCACTATGGTACTAGACCATACTGCGCTACCGGCACCGATAAACGCTATTTTCAACCTCTCCAAGGGTGTCACCACGTGACTATAGGAACAAAGACGTAAATATAGCACCAGAGAGCCAGCTACCCGTGTGTTTCTAAACCAAGCTCTACATTTCTTGGTATTCTAACATGAAGTAGGTATTGCTACATATGACCCTGCTCTGTAAGACAGGATACCTCAGCGAATATACCCAAGATTCTACTGTAGCTGAAGGAGAGTTAAACGAGAGGTTGAATAGCTGAGAGAGATCTTCTCAAAGTTTAACGCGAAGAACCTTGTTGAGTTCGGTTGTGGTTTAGGGAGACATGGTTATATTGTCTAAAATGGGCTTTAACGTGGTGTTAACAGATGCCGTGAACTGGAGGTACGGTGTAGCAAGGAAGCTTCCATTCGTTAAGCTGGATGTTCTGGACGAAAACTCGACCTTAGAAGGGGTTTTTGACGTGAGGAAGGAAGCGTGTAGGCCTGGTAGCTACCACCCAGCATTGTTCTTAGCGCATCAGGCTGTGGAAAAAGCACTTAAAGCATACATCATAGGCTTCAAGAGGAAGCTACCCCGGGGTCCCACGACCTAGTAGAACTATTCTCATTAGCGGAGCTACAGCTGAATCCACAGGGCTTCGTGTAGATCTCGGAGCATTCCTCCTTCTATGTGGTTGCAAGGTAACCGAACGCTGGTCTGAGAAAACCCTGTATCGAGGTAAGGCAAGGTGCTGCTCAAAGGCTTCTAGGTGCAGCTGAGAAAGTAGTCAACAGTATCGAAACATTGTTCAAGCAGGCTAAGACAAGTTAAACTTATTATCCTAGGCTCACACTGGCATATAGCACGGTTGCACGGGTGACGTGGTCTATGATAACTCGTGGTGAAGCCTTGAGTATACTACGCATGTACCTCAGGGACGAGAAGATAGTTAAGCACTGCATAGCTGTCGAAGCCATCATGAGAGCGGCAGCTAGGAGGCTGGGAGAAGATGAGGAGCTCTGGGGTCTCATAGGTCTTCTACACGACGTAGACTACGACTACGTTAATAGAGATGGAAGCAAACATGGTCTCGGAGCACTGGAAATACTAAGCAATACTGGTTTACCGCGAGAAGCTTTGGAGGCTATTGCTGGGCACAACGAGCACAACGGGTTTAAGGTGGAGAACGAGAGAGCACAGAGAATACTTCATGCTCTCAGAGCAGCTGATCACGCGTCAGGGCTAATAATAGCTACAGCTCTCGTAATGCCAAACAAGAAGCTATCCGAGGTCAAGCTTGAAACCCTCCTCAGGAAGTTCAAAGCAAAGGACTTCGCCAGAGGAGTTGACAGGAGTAGGATAAAAGAAATAGAGCACCTAGGAATTGGCCTAGAGGAGTTCCTATTGCTCTCGCTTCAAGCTCTCCAGGAGGTAGCGGGCGAGCTTGGACTATAATACACTTAAGTCTATAAACGCGTTGCTCTACGCTAGTATTGCACACTGGTAAAGTAGCGACGAACCCCGCGCACGCAAGTAGATAAGCATTATCGCATGAGTTTTAGAAGCTTATTTCACACGTAGATTATGGGATTCACTTGGTTGCAGGAACTCCTAACCACGTTTGAGCAAAACTGAGTACCATAGTTGAGGTTGAACATGATCAACAGCATTCAGCTGCACGGGGTTTTAATCCTCAGAACGCGTTGTGAACTATGGTGATGGATACGTTGAACGAGTTGTTTGGTGCTTTAGAGGAGCTACTGAAACTTCCGCTTGAAGATTCCGTTAGGTTAGCTGTGGAGAAGTTGCTTGGTGTGAACATAGCCAGAGCGTTTGAGGAGTCCAACAGAGTTCTCTGCGTTGCTCCACACCCGGATGATTGTGAGCTTGGAGCTGGTGGAACGATAGCCTCGTTGTCTCGTAGTGGTAAAGAGGTTTTTATAGTTGTGGCAACAGATGGTGGTCTTGGTACAGATGACCCCGAAATGCATCCATCGCAGCTCGCGGAGATAAGGAGGAAAGAGCAACTCGAGGCGGCTAGTCTAATGGGTGTTAAGCAGGTGTACTGGCTTGGTTACAGGGATGGATTTATGCCTTACGACGCAGAGGCTAGATCCAGGCTGATAACGCTGATCAGGTTGCTTAAACCCGATGTTGTTCTAACACCGGATCCGTGGCTTCCCTATGAAGCTCACCCGGACCACAGGAACACTGGACTACTAGCTGCTGAAGCTGTGCTGGTATCTGGTCTCCCCCACTTCAACGAGGAGGACCTACGAGCTGGTCTTAAACCCTGGAGTACCAGGTTCATAGCTTTCTACTACACTCATAGACCAAACTACTACCACGATATAACTGAAACGATTGAAGTCAAACTTGAAGCACTTAAAGCCCATAAATCGCAATTCACCTCCAACTGGAGCTACTGGGAGTTCTACGTGAAGTTTACAGCTGCGCTTAACGGGAGAGTGATAAATACTGAGTATGCGGAGGCATTTAAGCTACTACCCACACTACTACTTCACGTAGCACCCTTCGCAGAGGTGTTCTAATGTTCAACTCTCAAAGGCTCGTAGGAATCTGGAGATACACCGGTTTAATTGCTGTAGTGTTAGCCTGGATTGTAATAGCTGTTTCGATCGCGTACAACCCATGGTTTAACCTATTTAAGTACGCTCTCAGTGATCTCGGTGATCCACGGCGAGCAAACCTCCCCTGGATCTACAACACGGGGTTGATTGCTACGGGTGCTGTAGCATCTGTTTACTCCTTCTACTTAGCCTACAGGTCTACGAGTAAGATACACACTTTCGCATCAGCACAGGTATTCGTAGCTGGCTTATTTCTGGCGTTGATCGGGGTATTCCCCAGTGGAACAAGACCACATGTTTTCGTCTCAGTATGGTTTTTCATCCAAATGTGGCTTGCTCTACTAGCAACTCTCACTGGAATGGTGGTTGAGCAGAGGAAAACGCACGCTACGTTACTAGGACTACTGGCTGTTATAGGGCCCACAGGTGCTCTACTGGTTAAATGGCCCTCGGTAGCTTTACTGGAGATCTACGGCATAATCATAATCAACATTTACGTAGCTGTGTTAACAAAAACGTTTTAGTTATTTGTTAACATGGTCTCTCCGAGAACGGTCGATGATGAAGGAGTTGAAATAGTTCATTGTATCTATGTAACCACGGTTTTCACAGAGCTCTCGCTACTCCACGTTAACACTAGTAATAGCCCTTAGTACGGCTGGTGCAACCTCTCTAACGTGTACCTCGAGTTCGGGTGCCAAAGCAAAGCCTGTTTGCTTAACAAGAGAGTTGCTTACGATTAGTACGGAGGCTACTTTGACTTTCTTAATTAAACCAATTGCAAGTAAGGGTGCAGTCTCCATGTCTACGGCTACAACGCCTCTACTAGTCCACTTCTCAACAAATCCAGGCTCAGTGTAGAACGCATCACAGCTTACAACAGGCGCTAGCACGTACCTCTTATTAATCCTACGTACTTCAGAAACGATGTTCTCAAGTAGCTGGTAGTCAGGGACAGCAACTTGACACACAGGTTCTCCAAGATACTGCTGAAATATACCACCAGAGTAGTACGATGCTCCAGTTGGAATAACGATATCACCTATGTCCAGCTCTGGTATCATAGCACCACATGTACCAAGCCTAACTACGACCTTAGCCCCTAGCATAATAAGTTCTTCCAGAACTAGTACGGCAGAAGCTGATCCTATTCCGTGAACAGCTACTGTAATCGGCACTCCTTTGTATAAACCAGTGTATACGTAATACCCTCTTACATCGCTAACCATTCTCACCTCATCTAGAAGAGTTGAGAGCAGTGCTGCTCTAGCTGGATCGCCTGCAATTACTACACGCACAGCTATCTCTCCGGGCTGTGCTCTTATGTGAATAGGCTTAGTCAACTAAGCATACACCTAGTTTCCGGTTACTTTGATTAGCTTAGTTAAAACTTCAACTACCTCATTGGTCCTAACAACTCCGCTGAGCCCTAGCTCCCTAGCTAGTAGTGTAGATTGTAGAGGAGTAAACCCTTGTTTTACTAGCCAGTCTACGTCGCTCAGCACTTTGTGAACAGTATCATCTCGTACGACCTCACCATTAGCTAGCACCACTACGCGGTCAGCTACCTCGCTTATTAACTGCAGATCGTGTGCAACAAGCACCACAGTGCCTCCATGCTCCGTCAGTTTCTTTAGAACCAATAGTAACTGTAAGCTACGCTTGTAGTCTAAGCCGGAGAACGGCTCGTCAAGGATAACCACTTTAGGTTTCAATGCTAGAACGCTTGCTATAGCTAACCTATGCTTTTCACCAAAGCTGAGCAAGTGAGGTGACATGTGTAAAGGCTTGTGAAGGTCTACGGCCCCAAGAGCTTCTCTTATTCTAGCTTCTATCTCGGCTTTGGATAATCCAAGCTTTTTGAGCGCAAAGCTCATTTCATCGTATATGGTACTTGCGAACAACTGTGCTTCGGGATTTTGAAAAACTATACCTACGTACTTTGCTAAAGTAGAAACAGGTGTTTTACGAGTGTCTAAACCAAGTACTTTAACGTAGCCCTTTACAGGTTTGAGAAGACCTATGAAGTGCTTCACGAGCGTTGTTTTACCTACGCCACTATGACCTATGATCGCAACGAACTCGCCTCTTCTAATTTCTAGGTTTATGCTACGCAAAACCCACGGGAGATCCCTACCGTATCTGAACCACAGGTCTTTAACCTCTATTACAACCTCCTTCTCTGTTGTACTTTTAACATCATTTCGCGCTGGATGGGCATGGCTTTCAGGTGGTTTCAGCTTAACACGTTGTTCTAGGTATAGTAGGGCGTCTTTCAACGTTACTGGTACTCGGTTAACCGATTGAGGCACTGCATCGGATAGCTTGTAGAAGATTTCGCTAACCTGTGGAGGCCTAACACCTGTTTTCAAAATTAGAGTCTTGTTGTCAAAGACCTCGTCTGGCTTTCCCTCAGCTATCACTTTTCCATCCTCCATTATTATTACCTTGTCAGCGTGTTCAGCAACCCACTCGATCCTGTGCTCTACTATGACCAGTGTCATACTGGTTTCTCTCTTAATGCTCTCAATTAACTCCAGGATTCTCCTAGTACCTGGGTGATCCAACATTGATGTAGGTTCATCTAGTATTAATACCTTAGGTCTTAGAGCCAGTACGGATGCTATTGCTAGTACCTGCTTTTCACCAGGGGATAACGAATGCGGTGATTCGTGCATTTTATGTAGTAGCCCGGTTAGCTCTAGAACTTCCCTTACTCTTCTATCAATCTCCTGAGGATTCAAACCTAGGTTTTCTAGGCCGAACGCAACCTCCTCTATTACGCTTGGCATTATCACCTGTATCTCTGGGTTTTGGAATACGAATCCAACGTGTCTTGTTAACTCCTCTGGCTTAGAATTCAGCACATCTAATCCAGCTATGCTTACGTAGCCTTTAACGAAGCCTCTTATTATTCGTGGCGCCATTCCAGCTAATACGTAAAGCAAGGTTGACTTACCGCATCCCGATGGTCCCATTATAACCAGTGTTTCTCCCTCCCGAACGCTGAACGAAACATCCTTTAAAACCCAGTCATCAGACCCTAAGTACTTAAACCAGAGGTTTTCCACCTTCACAGCGTAGGTCAAGATCAGCACCCATCAACCTAGAGCTTTAACTAAGTAGTAGTACGTGGAGAAACCAGAAAGCTTTAGTACTATGAGTGCTAAGTATGATGGAACGAGAATTAGTAAAGCTATGGTATCACGCCTACTCCACTTTAAAGGAAAGTAGAATGTTCTCTTAGTGCTAGCACCAAAGCCTCTTACGTTTAGTACTATGCTTAGATCCCATGTGTAGCTGAGCATTCTGATTATAACGGGAACAAATACAGGTATTGTGTAAATGATTCTCTTAACAGGGTTTTTAGAGTCAACGGGTATTCCACGTGCTCTCTGCACATCCATAACGTTCTTAAACTCTGTTAGCGTGTAGGGTAGCAGTCCAAACGCAAGGATGAACATGAAGCCAACTTTGTAGGGTAGCTTCATTTTTGCGAAAACCTGAACTATATCGTACATTTTAGTAGTTGTTACTACGAGTAGAAAAGCTGTGATTGGGTTAACTATAAGGAAGAACTTACCCAAGCCCACAAGCAAACCTACATCGGTTATTCTGATATTCGCAAGTGGGAAAGTCCACAGGTATTTACCAACATCCTGAAACATGGATGCCCAAACTATTATCGTTACAATGAAGAAAACTATACTGTAGCCTATAATCAGGATAGCTCTCTTAATGGAGATCTTCGCTAGCGTTAAACCTATTATTAGAGACAAATATACAAAGATTGAAACAGATCCATCCCACTGTGATACTATAGATGCGGCAAAAGCTAGGATGAACCAAATTAGCTTTGTTCTAGCATCAAGCTTATGTATAATACTGCTCTTAGGTAAGTATAACCCTGTAAAAGCCATCGGTTAACCACCGCCTTACTTTGCTTCAGCCAAAATTCTCTCGCGAATACTGGTTATACCCTTATACGCATCCTCAATGTTAATAGCAGTTACAGTGCCTTTATCAACTAGTTTTTTACCATCAACGTAAACCGAGTAAACGTCTCTACAGTTAAGATTGTATACTACAGTGTAGTATGGATCATCGTATAGTCCAATAGACCTACTTAAGCTTGGCTTCAGGACAACTACGTCAGCACGCTTACCAGGTTCCAGTGATCCAACCTTGCTATCTAAGCCAAGACCTATTGCTGCATGGCGAGTTACCATTTCGAGAACCTCTTGTGGTGTCAATCTATGCGGAGTTTTGTAAAAACTAGACTGTGCTGCAACAGCAAGCTTCATTTCCTTGAACAAGCAGAGATCACCACTGGTAACAGGTCCATCTGTGGCAAGAGAAACTGGAACTTCGTATTTGAGAAGTTCATACACTCTTGCTATGCTCTGACCCCAGCTCATTATCGTGAATGGTGAGTAAGCTATTGAAGGCTTATACCTAGATATAAGCTCAACATCGTTGCCGGTGAGATAAGTTGCATGAGCTAATAGTGGTTTCGTTCTCAGTAGACCTATCCTCTCGGCTAGTTCTGCTGGAGTAGTGCCAAAATGTTTCCTCACGTACTCTACTTCGTGTAGAGACTCGGAGAAGTGCATGTGTATCCTTAAACCAACGTTATCAGAAACCTCTACAGATTCTTTCACGGTTTCAATACTACAGGAGTACAGCGCATGCACACCGATCATCGTTGTGATCCTTCCGTTAGCTCTGTTCATGAACCTAATTGCGAAATCTACAGAATCCTTAAGACTATGTTTAGGAGCATAGTCACCATGTTCCACAACGCTCTTGGCGAGAACAGCTCTAACCCCGATTTCCTCTACAGCTTTAGCTACTTCCTCTTCGTAGAAGTAGTGATCAGAGAACGTTGTAATTCCATTCTCAAGCATTAAAGCTATAGCCATTCTAGTTGAAATGTGAATATCGCTCGGCTTCAGCAGGCTCTCCAAATACCATATTTTTCTTAACCACTCGAACCCCGTTAACCCAGATACAAGACCCTGCAGGACGATCATAGGAGCATGCGTGTGAGTGTTTATTAAACCAGGTAGTACTACGTAGTACTTGCCACCTTCCATGAATTCGCATTCTTGCTTCCATGCGTTCTCGTTGCGATCAACAGCTAGGATCTCTCCGCTGGAGTCGTCGAACACGACTATTCCACTTGGAAACATATCGTTTCTTTTATTCATCGTTAATATTAAGCCTTTAACGCAGCAAATAGTCATGGTTTAATCCCCGAAGAAAAGTAAGAAAGGGAGAACGTTTACGTAAAAACATGTAGTTTAGGTTCTTAGGCTTTGAATTCTATTCTGTCAGCCCAGTATAGTCCACGTGCTTTTATTGGTGGGTACAGTATGTAACCCAGTATGGGTGTCAATATAGCTGTTATGAACGCGTTATTGAATATAACGAACGGTGCAAACCACCCCCAGACAAGTGGTCTTGGCAAGCCTATTACGGGTTCTAGTGCATCGAGCCACCAGGATATGTAGATTGAGCACCAAACACTTGAGATTAGTACGCCCCATATGTAGAACTCTATAATGCTCCTAGGTGTTCTGAACGTATGGTCCTTCATGAGCTTATATGGTACGTAGGCTATGATGAAGTTTCCAATAAACCCTCCAATGCTACCAACGCTTAAGTACCCGGCCAAAGCGTCAGCTATGAAGTTACCTATGGATGTACCCAGAGCACCCGGGATCCCGAAGAGTATCCCGAAGAGTGGTGCGAGAGCGTTTGCCGGTCTAATCCACGTGAAGCCGGGTATTATTGGTATTCCACCAGTTGCAGCTAACGCTCCTCCGTAAACAGCTGCACAGAGAGCTGTAACAGATATATCAACGGCATCCCATCTGATAATCTGCTTTACCAGTTTCCAGCCCTTAATCGTCACACCAGTAAGTTCCATGAAGAACAGCACTGTTCCTACAGCCCAGAGGATTGCTCCTATAGCGAACCAGAAGTCTCTGCCTAGTCTTACGAACGGCTGAGTTATCAACCACTCGCCTGATTTGTCCAGCCCCTTGCTTAGTATATCTACTCCGATGTACAGGAAGAACGCTATGAACAGAGCTGCAATTATTATCGAGATACCCCAGAGAGCTGGACCAACCTCCTTCGAGTTCACGGTGATCACCTAGCCCGAGGCTTTTTGGCTTTTTTCAGGTACTGTAGCGCGGCGAGAGACCCGACAACTAGTATCAATATACCAATAAGGTTATTGACTATGTGCGTTTTTCCGTAAATACCAGCGTATGATAGACCATAGTAGAGCGCCATTGTGAACAACCATAGTCCCCCGAGGAGGATCAGTAAACCAGCACCGCGTATTTTAACTATGTATAGTGCAAACCCTATTACGAGGATTACTACGCCCATGATTGTTAGTGCTAAAAACTGATCCACCGTAGCGCCCACCCGGGGATGGTGTAGGTAATATGTAAAGGGGTTAAGTAATATGTAAAGGGGTTAAAATAGTTTAGCAGAGGCATCATTGCATAATAGGCTTTGCTCCAGAGATCGACTTGTAGCAGACAACGCTGAATTTTTAAGTTTCCCACAGTAATCATGTGATAGAAATCACTAGAACGCTCTAACACCTACTTTTCAGTCACACATTTGCTTATTACTTGCGCACACATATATGTACTTGGTGGTCTACGTGAAGAACATTGTTATTGTTCCCTTCGCATCCAGGCTTCACGGAGAGCACTACTACCTACACGTATTGGACGTTGTTAGGAAACATCTTGAGAGAGTGGGAGTAAGCTTAGAGTACTCTTCAGTTGTCACGTCAGAGGAGGAAGCTAAGGCTCTTGCCGGGAAATACGCGGACTATTTACCAGTATTTGTTGCCTTAACCGGTGGTACCAGTAAGTTGATGCATAGCTTTGCGTTAGCGGCTAACTACAATAGGGTTGTCGTACTAGCTCACGGTGAGCACAACAGTTTACCATCAGCTGTATCAGCTAGGTCCAAGCTGGACATGGAAGGTGTATGGACATGGCTGTTTCACTGCGGAGAAGTTGAGTCCACCGAATGTTTTCTAAGCGTACAGCAGATGATTACCGTTGCAAAGGCTGTAGCCTCGTTGCTTGGTTCCAGGGTTCTTCTCGTGGGACCTTACACGGAGAAGCCTGAATTAGCTGAGGACTTTGAGTCGCGCTTCGAGTCTAGAGTAGATGTGTTATCGCTGGAGGAGTTCGAATCCGAGCTGGAGAGAGCTAGGAAGGACTACGTAGAGCACTTCGTGAGCGTGTTCAGCGAAACCGAGCCTAGCATTCCGGCTGAAAAACTCGCAGAAGTAGGTAAAGTGTACGCTGTGCTCAGGTCCTTGGCCGAGACCAGAGGCTACGAGGGTATAGCAATGGACTGCTTTCCCTACCTAATCAAGCACCGGTTAACACCCTGCTTAGCACTCGCACTGCTGAATAGCGAAGGCGTAGTAACGGCTTGCGAGGGGGACTTGATCAGCCTTGCGTTGATGCTGATATCGAAGTCTCTCACAGGCTACACCGGTTGGATCGCGAATGCCTCCAGGTTCGAGGGTACGAGAGCGTACTTTGCACACTGTACTGTGGCATTGAACATGACTAGGAAGTTCAGGATCGCATCTCACTTTGAATCGGGATACCCGTACGCTCTAGCTGGTGAGCTAGCACCTGGCGTGTACACAGCTGTTTCCATGAGCCCCGACTTCTCAGTGATACTAGCTGGTACCGGTCGTTTACTAGTGAGCGGTTCAATGTATCAAACAATGTGCAGAACGCAGCTTATACTAGACCTCGATGTAAACGCGGAGAAAATACCACTAGTTGCTGTTTCAAATCACCATGTTCTAATACCAGGGGATGTGAGAAAAGAGCTTCACGTCATAGCTTCTCTTCTGGGATTAGACTACGCCGAGTACAAAGAGCTTACCGAAGCAGTATAGGTACTGAGATGCCAGCAGATCGAAGGCGGTCTTCTGAAGAAAAACTGAGGACATCTGGTTCTACGTCATCTCATCCCAGAGTGCCCGAGTCATGGACCTTTAGAGCTTTTACTCGTAGAGTCATCAATGAGGTTTTTCACTCGTATTTCAAAGCTACAGCTGGAGGTATCTTCATAGCCTTGTACGCGGGGAACAATGCTCCGAGAACACCAACACTCAGTGTCATAACCGCACTTCTAGCGAAGAGTTCAGCTGTGAACTTTGGTCCTGCGCGGATTTCCCAGTATTCCCCGACTCTTAAGCTAACTCCACTCTCTGCAATTACTATTGAACCGGTAACTCCAAGTGCAACACCTATCGCGTAGCCAATTAAGCTCATGATCACCCCTTCGAAGAGTATTAGTAGTAGCACTTGTTTGTCGTTGAATCCAATAGCTTTAAGAACTCCGATCTCCCTGGTTCTCTCCATTACACTGGTGATCATGGACGCTGCAACTCCTGCTACAGCTACTGCGAATGCTGATGTGGTAGCAGCGAAGGTGACAAAGTCTACGGCAGCTACCACGTCGGAAACCGTTCTGGCTATAGCTACGAAGGATATAACGTTAACGTTGTTTCCGTAGGTCATAGCGATTTCTCTTGAAACAGCATCTACAACATCAGGTGATGAAACCAGAACCAGAATACCACTCCACTCTCTAACACCTAGAGCTTTCTCAAGTGTTTCAAGAGGTACGAACAAGCTTTCATCGGGGTTCAAGAAAACTGCGCCTCCGAACTTGTCCAGAACCCCGGTTACTACAACGTTCAATCTTCTAACCTCTACTCTACCCCTTTCTCGAACAATGTATGTGGTTACTGAGAGAACGTCGCCTAGTTCATAGTTTCTGCTTCCATCACCTTCGTACACGATGCTGTAGCCTACGAGTGCTTTGCCGTGATCGGTGGATGCTGGAGCGTAGCCTTCGATCACTTTCAGATTAGTAATTGCTTTCAGTATGAACTCTGGGTTTATCCCGTAGATGTAAACGGTTCTGCGTTCACCATGTATGGTTACTTCTCCGGTTGTGGAGTAGAACGGTTCAACACTAACCACGTTTGGTATACTAGAAATGTAGTTTACGTCATCGTGAGTTAACCTGTAACCAGGTCTTGGTGTTACAACTATGATGTTTTGACCTAGACCCGTGATGGATGAGATTATGTACTCGCTGTAACCAGTCAGTATACTGCCGATCATCAGTAGAACCATGGGACCAATCGCTATACCTATAATTGTCAGTGCTGCACGTATCTTTCTCTCGGTTAAAGCCTTAGCACCAAGTCTTATTACGTCGTCTAGTCTCATTAAGAAGAACCCTTTGCCACACTCTTCGTATGCTTATAGATAATGTAGGCTACTCCGCTCAGGAAGACTCCAACAAGGATTATTATAATGAGCTTGAACAGGTCCACGGGAGGCTGTTGAACTGTAGGTGTCTGAGTCACCTCCTCTGGTACGTACACCACTCTGATCTCCTCTTCGAACTCGTAGATCGAACCGTAGATGTCGCGGTACTTAACTACGAGCTTGCAGGTGTCATCAGCATAGGAGGTTCTCACCTCAACTCTAAATGGTGTTTGAGATGCTGGGTCAACATCACCTATGATACTCATAGCTTCGGTTTCTCCGTATTTCACGTAAACAACAACACTTCGCGCTGGTGAGATCCCCATGTTAGCTAGTACACCACTAACGAGTAGTGATCCCCTGGTGTACCTTGCTGTTGCTCCGGGGACTAGTCGGAGCTCTATGAAGGGTGCTATCATCGCGCTGAGTGTTGTGTTGAAAGATCGCGGTGTTCCCGTTATGTCCACGTAGAGCACAGCTACTCTGAATACAGCTGAAGTCGGTGAAACCGTTAATCCACCGGCTGCGAGCACCTGTACCGGGTTGTATACAAGCTCGTACCTAAGCTTAACACTGGAGTATGAGTCGAGCTTTTCAATGTACTTAACAGCTCCCTGGGGTATAGCGTTTCCTGTTTCAGGTATTAGAGCTACGTAAACGTTGGTCACGGATGCACCGTAGTTGTTCACGAGTAGTATATCCAGGTGGGCTGTTCCATTACCGAACACAACTACGGGGGTTAAGGTGCGAACCTCCAGTAACGGTGGGGATGTTAGTAAGCTAATGGTAAAGCTCGAGGAAACCTCGTAGATGAACCCCCAGTGATCAACAAAGCTCAGTGTGTAGGGTATAGTGAGCTGTGGTGAGTCAACCCTTTCAATGTTAAGAGATACGATGTAAACTATGAATTCCCCTTTACTCACGACTTGAACCACGGGTTGTTGCACCAGCTGTTGAACAAATCTAGCTACATCACCTGGTAGCCCGAACAGCATTGTGTACGCTTGCTGCGGGGATACTCCAATCGGTAGAGCGGTAGCCACTGAACTACTTGTTCTTGAATCAACAATACCCGGTGGTAAATGCAACCTCAGAACAGGGTTGTGAACTGAGGGTAACTCCCTGTTTCTGAACAATAGGTAGAGCTGAGCACCGTGAACAGGTGGTTCAAGGGGCGTGGTTACCCATCCAGAGGCTAAGAACTCAATAGCATCTTCATCGCTTTGAACAAGAATGCTCACCCAGTGATGCGCTCTCTTCCTAACTCCTCCACCAGCTGTTTGCACAAAGTAGTCTAGCTCGACCAGAGCCCGGTGTAATCCAACGCTACAGTTGTTCATGTCAAGTGTGAAGGATACTGTTGTCGTCTGCAGCGAAGCCAAAGGTCCAGAAACGTAGAGTGTCCCTGGTGTCCCCTCACGTATACTCATGCACTCCGGTGTCTTCAGGTTAACCCAGACCGAGTAAACAGTGTAGGGTTCAAGGTTAGCTATCACGAGCTGTAGTACAGCACCACGAGTTCTCGGGAAAACCGGGTTATTGTTTAACCACATGTAGCTTGAAACTACTAGGCCTTCGCCAGCCGGGTATTCAGGTAAGTGCACTTTAGCTGTTAATTGCTGCGTTTGAAGAACGTTTGTTCCAAGGTTAACGTTGTACTTGGCCAATAGACTTATGATCTTCAAGCCGCTTGAGCTACTCGAGAGATTGAAGTAGAAAACAGCTACGCAGGTATCACCCGGTAACAGCCTAGTAGCGCACTCGAAGACGCTGTTCAGGGCTTCCACGTCATTAGGGGTTACACTTTCAACGTACAAGTGCAAGTTGAAAGCATCAACTATTCCTCTGTTCTGGAGAACAATCGTTAAGGGAGCTCTAGCGCTACCAGGGTAAACGTAAATTGGTGTTCCCTCACCCCAGTATACGTCTACAACCTCGAGCACTGGTAGCAGAGGGATAAGTTTGGATTGGTTCTCCACGGGTACACTGA
>JAWAHD010000026.1:0-16545 GCA_038889555.1 Desulfurococcaceae archaeon | reverse complement strand
GCAGATGGGCTGAAGCCATGAGGGAGATAAGCGGTAGACTAGAAGAACTACCCGGTGAAGAAGGGTTCCCAGCTTATCTGGGTTCAAGGCTAGCATCCTTCTATGAGAGGAGCGGCTTCGTTAAAGTTTTAGGTCAACCCGAGAGAAATGGTAGCCTAACTATAATAGGTGCGGTTTCACCGCCCGGTGCAGACTTCGGTGAGCCGGTTACACAAGCTACTCTAAGGATTGTTAGAGCGTTCTACGCGTTGGACGTTGCACTTGCCTATAGAAGACACTATCCAGCTATAAACTGGCTGGTGAGCTACAGCCTTTACTTCGAGAACGTAGCAGACTGGTGGGCTAAGATAGATCCAGACTACCGAAGAACCAGAAGCCTGTTCATGTACATACTACAGCGCGAAGCAGAGCTCGAAGAGCTGGTAAGGCTTGTGGGTGCAGACGCGTTACCAGCCGAGGATAGATTAATCCTCGAAGTTGCCAGGATGATAAGAGAGGACTTCCTCAGGCAGGATGCTCTTAGTCTCGAAGACGCTCATAGTCCACCGTTGAAAACAGCGGGGATGGCCAAGGTAATAGCCAAATTCTACGAAAAAGCTAAACAAGCACTTGAATCCGGTGTACCAATTGAGAAAATCAGGGAAGCTCGAGTAAGAGGAGAGATCGCTAAGATGAAGCTTCTACCCTACAACACACCTCTCGAAGAAATGGAGAAATTCTTCGCAGACCTATCCAAGCGTGTTGAAGAGGAATTCAACAAGATGATGGAAGAGGTGAAAACTTATGCCTAGCTTACTCGTTAGAGAGACCAGCAGTTTGTTAAGAGCGCAGGGTAGTCTTCTGTTCGTTGAAACAATACCAGGTGTAAGATTCGGGGAGATTGTTGAGGTTGAGTTACCTAACGGTGAAACGAGACTTGGACAAGTTATTGACGCAGGCAAGGAGGTAACGGTTGTTCAAGTATTTGGCGGTGTAGCAGACGTAGATTTGAAGAGAACAAAGGTTAAGTATCGTGGGGAAACACTAAAGATCCCTGTTAGCATAGACATCCTTGGTAGAACGCTGGATGGCCTAGGTAGACCCATTGATAGTGGACCAAAGATCATCCCAGAGGAGTACCTTGACATTAATGGTGCACCGCTAAACCCTGCCTCAAGATTACCCCCATCGGAGTTCATAGAAACCGGAATATCAGCTATTGATGGCCTCTTCAGTATTGTTAGAGGACAAAAGCTACCAATCTTCAGCGGCTCTGGTTTACCACACAATAGAATAGCTGCTCAGGTAGTTAGACAAGCAAGAGTTCTAGGAAAGGAGGAAAAGTTCGCTGTGGTCTTCGCCGCTATAGGTGTACCATACGATGATGCTATGTTTTTCGTAGAGAACTTCCGAAAAGCTGGCGCTTTAGAACATGTAGTAGCCATTATAAACACAGCTTCAGCCCCTGTCATAGAGAGAATAGCCACTCCTAGAACAGCTTTAACCTTAGCTGAGCATCTCGCGTGGAACCACGATATGCACGTCCTAGTGGTAATGACCGATATGACGTTCTACTGTGAAGCACTAAGAGAACTAAGCGCAGCGAGAGAGGAAGTTCCTGGTAGGAGAGGGTACCCTGGCTACATGTACACGGACCTTGCAACAATATACGAGAGAGCAGGTAAGGTCGCTGGGAAGAAGGGGAGTATTACACAGATGCCGATACTCACAATGCCTGATGACGACATAACTCATCCAATACCAGACCTAACAGGCTACATAACAGAGGGTCAGCTGGTGCTATCCAGATCTCTGTGGTTAAAGGGTATTTACCCACCCTTCGACCCCCTAATGAGCCTTTCAAGGCTAATGAAAGATGGTATAGGACCCGGTAAAACCAGGGAGGATCACAAGGATGTCTTCATGCAGCTGATCAGCGCTTACGCTGAGGGTATTAGGCTTAGAGAGCTAAGCGTAATTGTTGGAACAGAAGCTCTTTCACCAAGAGATAGGAAGTTCCTGGAGTTTGCAGACAGGTTCGAACGGGAGTTCATCAACCAGGGCGAGTACGAGAGAAGAACTATCGATGAAACCCTTGATAAAGCTTGGAACGTTCTATCCGTTCTACCTGAAGAAGAGCTAAAGCTCATTAAACCGGAGATCGCGAGGAAATATCATCCAAAGTACAAGCAGAATCCCTCGAGCTAGGTTTCATTGTTCTATATTTTTATGCTGAATCCCGCACCTGCTTCTACGACGTTTAAGCCGCGATCCTTCAGCTTATGGATGAAAGCGTTTCCACTACAATGCAATGGAATAACCAGATCAGGTTTCACCGTATAAGCAACGAAGGCAACAGCTCTGTCTACAATATCCAGCGGAGCGTCATACAAGTGAAATCCTCCTATTAAAGCGTAGATTCTTCTATTGAAAAATCTAGCTATGTCCTCGAGTACTCTAACACCACTGTGCATACACCCGGAGATAACAACAAGTCCTTTACTATGGTTCAGAACCAGGAAGTGCTCGTAGGGTGGTCCATAGAATGGTGCTGATACGTACACACCTTCGCTGAGCCTAGTCCACGTGGTCACCTCCATGGGTTTTAATGCGTGTTGACGAAACATTAAGCCCAAAGACTCGCTAGATCCATAGGGTATTAGAGCATCAACGAAGGGAGCTTCCTGAGCTACGAAGCGGTATCCCCCATAATGAGGTGTGTGTTCGTGGGATACGATGAGGTAGTCTATGGTTGCAAGGTCTATGTCTAGCTCTTTTGCGTTGTGCTCTAGTGTGCTATGATCAGCAGCTGCACCAAACAAGTACTTGTTAAAGCCTACCTCTAAGAGGATAGAGTAAGAGTGTTTAGCAATGAGGTTTTGAGAAAGAACTTTGTCATCTGATATCACTGTTACTTTCACGAAAATCACCTATGCGTATCTACGTTTAGTTAACTATATAAAAGGGGATGTTTTCTTTCTTGGTGTATACTTGTGTTGTTCGTGTGTGCTGTGGTTTTGAGCCAAGAACTTGCCAAGGTTAAAGGTTCCTCTGGGTTTCGAGACTCGTGGATGCTGAGTCATGAACGATGCTGAAAAGCTTCCAAGCAAGGAGGTTTAAAAAGATTGTTGAGAAGTAGATGACTAAAAGGACGAGGTATAAAAGCATAAAGCACACAAATAAGCATTTACTGTGAAGCGGTTAGGGAACTTGAAAAACGCTGCTGTACTATTCACTGGGGGTAAAGATTCAACCTATGCTCTCCACAAGGCTGTAGAATCTGGTTTAAGTGTTAGTGTACTACTAACTGTGGTACCTCACTATAAGTACTCCATGTTGTATCACCAGCCCCACTTCTCCGTTCTAGTATCACAAGCGCAATCGCTGGGAATACCATTAGAGTCTATAGGTTTATACGACGAGCTGAGAGAGCTCGATGCGTTGAAGTGGCTAGTGAAAAAAGCTGTCCATGACTACGGCATAGATGTTCTAGTAACTGGCGCTATTCGCAGCGATTACCAAAGAAAAGCCTTTAATAAAGTAGCCTCAGAGTACGGGGTTACGCTGTACTCACCGCACTGGGGAGAAGATGACTACAGTTACATGAGGTCTCTGCTGGAGTATGGAATAGAGTTCGTAGTTGTTTCGATCACATCAATGGGCATCCCCCATGATATTCTTGGCAAAAAGTTCACGTTGGAAGACTTGGAAAAACTCTCAGTTCTCAGCAGGAAGTACGGTTTTAACCTATCGTTTGAGGGAGGTGATGCTGAAACACTTGTACTGAATGCACCGTTGTTCAAGTATGAGATCAGTGTTTATGGAAAAGCAGTGTGGGTTTCAGATTTTGAAGGTTACTTCGTAATTGAAGATCATGCGCTTGTTAAAAAACACTAGTGTGGTGCGGCTTCCTTTGTGTAGTACACTTTTATTATCTCAGCCAGATGCTCTGGCTTAGTGTACCACTTATCGTACTTGTACTCGTTGTTCTGTATTCTCACTACAACATAGTCTCTTTCATCTCTAACTCTGACATCGGGAAATCCTGTTTTGCGTACTATGATCTCTACAGCTGATACATCTTCGAACTTTACCTCCTTCACCTTGCTAACCAACTGTATTTTGAACTGCTTTATGTACTCACTCATATGCATCAACTACTAGAACGTTTTACAGTAAGCTTCGTATTCCCTTATATAACTTTAGAATATAACCTTTGCGAATCCGCACCCCACTAGGATTTGTCTAGTAGGTGGTTCCCAGGAGAGCGAATCTATCTGCTCTGCTTCCACTACAGGTTGTAAAGTTCTTGGGACTGGGCAGATCTATAGGCGACTCAACGATCTCGCCGAGCACACTCATTTTGTACGTCTCCTCCAAGCGTTCAGCATCACCTCTAGAACCATCCCATGGCGCGATCACTAGTCCTCTGAAGTTTTCATGAAAACTGCAGTCAAGGTATAATCTCGTTAGCTTCTTCAAGTGTTCTAGAGCTCTGCTTCTAATGCTCTCACCCAATTCTAATGAAACCTGCTGAATGGTGTTTACAATGTCTTCGAGCTTAACAGTCACCTTGGGAGAACCATCACGTTTAGCTATGGTAACAGTTCTCGTGTCTAACTCTTTTCTACCGATCTCGAGTCTTAGAGGAACACCTTTCATTTCCCAATAGTAGTACTTCCACCCTGGTGTATGCTCCGGGTCATCGTCCAGCAGCACCCTCATATTGTTTCTCTCAAGGTAGGTTTTAACGCTCTTGGCATACTCGAGTACGTCCTTGTCTTCGGGTTTGGCTATGGGAACAATTACGATTTGTATGGGGGCAACCTCGGGTGGGAAAACCAATCCCTTCTCGTCACCGTGAATAGCTATTACTGCTCCAAGAACTCTCTCACTTACACCGTAGCACGTCTGGTACACGTATTTAACACTCCCATCACTATCCATGAACTTTATGTCGAAAGCTCTCGCAAACCTTTGCCCGAGGTTAATTACACTTCCGAGCTCGAGCCCTTTACCATCAGGCATAACAGTGATAAAGTCGTAGTTGTACTCGGCGCCCGCAAAGGTATCCCACGGAGGTGTCTTCACGATGAAGTACGGTAAGTAAAGTCTATCGAAGAACTTCTTGTACACTCCTATAGCCTCCGCTATCTGATTCTCAGCTTCCTCCATTGAAGCGTGTGCTGTGTGTGCTTCTATAAAGCTCATTATTTCTCTAACCCTCAGTATGGGATGAGTCATCTTGGTTTCGTACCTAAAGACGTTGACAACCTGGTACATCTTCAAAGGAAGATCTTTTCGTCCCCTAATCCACAGACTCCACATGTAGTACATAACGGTTTCACTTGTTGGTCTAAGGAAATATCTTTCAGAGAACCTCTTGGACGCTGTGCCCTCAATGACCAGTGTTTCTCCTCCGAATCCCTGAAGAAAGTCCTTTTCCTTTGAAAATATGGATTCAGGTATGAGAGTAGGGAAGTAAGCTTCTTGATGTCCTGTTTCTTCCAGTAGGCTTATCAGAATTCTCTGGACTAGTCTTAGGGCTTTAAGTCCGTATGGCTTCCATACTATCATCCCCTTAACTGGGTACCTAATGTCAACTATGTCAGCTTCTCTTAGTGCTGAGTGGTACCATTCGTCGAAGTTCCTGTACTTGTCTATTCCTATGCTTTTCCAAGCCACATTATTCACCAAGCCTACACAGCGCTTTCAACACCATTTGGTTAATATTGAACTCCGTTTTTCTTAACCAGTATTCTAGGTAACCATCTAAAAATAGTTTAGTACCACCGGGTATTATCATAGTGTACTCTCGTGTGGTGATGAACAGGTCTTCATGGCATAGCTTCCCGCTCTTCTCAATCGTGTTTAGAGTTCTCTCCGATAAAACTACGCCTAAACCCGAGTTCGCTTCTGCGCTCAGCGGGTTTGTGCAGGCTATGCCGAATACACCGTAGGTGCCCTTGGTTACTTCGCGTAAACCAGTCCAAGAACCGTAACGTGCTGAAGCGTCAAGCAACCTAGACATCGCGATTTTAGCTTCAAGTCTAGTTTCACCGAGTTGTTCATAAACACTTCTCCTTGTTTTCTTGAACCACTCATCATTCGGCTTAACTTTGCTTAATACATCGAATACAATATTCGCTACTCTGACAACCGCGCTTTCTGTGTGTGCCGGTTGAGCACTGCTGTTGTGAATGCTCCACGTTCTTGGAAGAGTTGTAATGGTGAACGCGGGTACACCGTGCTCCATGTAGAAGTGGCTTTCCATGAACAAGTGGTTGTAGTCTATGGAGCTTACATGTTCCGCGAGAGTCTCCTCGAACACGGGGTGCGAGTGTGCAACAAGGTCCGTATCTCCGTGGATGGGACCCAGCCCAATCGCATAGGCCACTCTATCTAGTATTCCTTTGGCGTCGAGAACGCTTAACAGGTACTTTTCACCCCACGTAAAATGGTACTCTGTGAATGATGCATCGCCCACTTCTCTAGCCGTATAGGATATAGCAACGACGTTGAACTTCAGGCTTAGATCTCGAAGCCTCCTTAAGATCCGAGGTAACATGCTTGAGGTTGCATGCTTGAACTCTCCCACTAGGGTATCGTGGTGTGCAACAAGATGTACATCGTGCTCTCCACTCCCATTGACACGTGCTACCACTACAGTACCCTCACTTTTAGCTAAAGTAGAGGTTGCTTCAACCTCAATTCTACTCTGGTGATTGCCGAGTAGGTCTGACACTACATGCGCTGGAACACTGATTACACAAACGGGAAGAGTTGCTGACGAGTGCATGGACAGTCCAGGTGAACCTAGTACAACATCCATTTTTAGGTAGTCACTGGGTGCTACAAGAACTATTGCTTTCGGTTTTCTCCTTGCTAGTTTGTAAACGACTACTCTCAGCTCCCAGTAGCTTTGTGGATAATCAAGTACGATTACCTTACCACTTGGAACATCCTCCATTTGTTTCGTGTTCTTCAAGTGTAGAACATCACTTGATCTAAACTCTAGTTTGAGGGGACTACTGTACGGTTGATGAATGCATTTATCCTCTACACCGTTAATTACAAGCTTACACTCGTGAGCCCAAGTGTACACAGGGATTTTGGTGTAATCTAGCTCGTCAACGTAGTCCCTAACTAAGCTCATGAGCTCAGCTACGCTCTTTTCTTCCTCCAAGCTACCCGGTATTATACCTGCTTTCATCGAAGAAACCTATGTAAGGGTTCTTCACGGTTTAAACTATTAAGTGCTTTACTTATTGTTTAAATCATCGCGGGGTGAACTTAGTGGTTGCCAAAGTACTGGAGTACAGTAGTGTTAAGAATCTTGATAAATTCATTAGCGAGCTGGTTAACTCTGGTTTCAGAGCTGAAATGGGTCCACACGTTGTTCTCGAAGACCACAGCGAGCTGTGCATCTACAGGGTTTTTAAAGAGTCTAAGCTTGTTGCTTACATTGTTGCACACTACATAACTCAGTACTACAAGGCTGTTCTCTCAGCTAGCGATTCCGACAGCGATTTCCTAAGAAGACTGCTCGAAATAAAGTACTCTGGTGAAAAGTGGAGTGTTCCAGTGAATCCTCTCTACATTGTGCTATTTAGTGATGAAGTCACAGAGTTCCTGAGTAGATACGAAGACGTGTATCCGAGTGAAGAGGCTGTTTCTATAGTTAATCACTACAAGTCGAAAAACCCTGATCACCACTCGATACCTAGAATAGTTGTGGCTAGACTAGCCGAGGAGCAGGTTCCGTGACCTTATTTCCTAGGTAGTTGCCTCCAGGGCTTCACTAACTGTTGTTCCACAATAGGGGCAAAACATAGCGTCCTGTGGAATTACGCGACTGCATTTAGTGCATGTCCTGGGTTCAACTATTTTACCCATTTTCTCCTCGTATTCTCTTTTAACATCTTCGATGGTTAAATGCAAGTATATCTGCGTTGTTCTTATGTCGCTGTGTCCAAGAAGTCTCTGGAGAGTAGGTAAACTGAGCCCTCTTTTTATAGCCATTGTTGCAAAGGTGTGTCTGAACACGTGAGGTCTGATCTTGGAGACATCAACTCCTGCTTTCTTTGCAATAGTTTTTAGCCTCTTGTAGAGAGCACTGTATGTTGTCTTGAACAGCTTGTCCTTTGGCTTTAGTCCATTCAGCTTTATCCATGCAGTTAGTAGCTCGAAGACCTCTCTTGGTGCTGTTACAAGTCTTTCTTTACCGTACTTAGCTGACCTAACTCTTATTACGCCTCTTGATGAATCAACGTCTTCAACCTTTAGTTCAAGTAGCTCTCTGCTTCTCAAACCTGTGGAAACCAGCAGTAGGAGAATTAGCCTATCCTGAGGCTTCTTGGCGACTGCTAACATACGGGATACCTCTTCCTCTGTGAGAGTGTCTATCTTAGGTGGATTCCTTTTGACCCTTGGTACGTTCACTCGTAAACCCAGCCATTGAAAGAACCTACGAAGAAAGAGGCTGTAGTAGTGTAGTGTAACTTGCCATTTTTCACGATCAAGTGTTTTAGAACCTGGAAACCCTGTTCTAAGTCTCTCGTTTCTCCAGTTTATTACATCTCGCAGAGTAACTTCTCTCAGCGGCTTGTTTCCTATGTAACTTAAGAAATCTCTTATCGCGGATATGTATGCTTTAATTGTATCCTTGCTTGCACCGGAAGCTTCCAACGACGCCTCAAACTCCTTTAGAATATCCTCGTTGGGTAGATCAAGTATACCATCAGGTGCTTCAACTATATCCAGCTTCGGCAAACAAACCCTGGTTGAAAAATCCCATGTGGTTTAGTAATAAAGAGCAGGGCTTTTACACGAGAGATTGCATTTTCTCTCTAATAATGCTTATTGCTTGATCCTTGGGTATCTCAGTTGGCTTTGCTTGCTTTAGGTCATCGATGACTTTTTCTGGTGTATTACCGTAATCAGTTATCCTGGATTTAGATCTTACTATGAACCTATAGCACTTATCCCTGCTTATCAGAATAGCGTCGACAGTTACCTCGTTACCTATTGGGTTGATGGATGCTACTCCCATAGAGGTTCCTTCTTTGCTCGTGAACTTAACTAAGTATCCTCCATCTATAGTTTCTCCAACGAGATCTACTGAACCTATGTAGCTTATCACGTCCGTGGGTGAGGGTGTAGGTGGTGAAGGTAGTGCAGGTATCTCTGGCAGTTTCTCCTCTGGTGCCTCGAATGCTTTAACAGCTTCTTCAGCTCTGGCAGGAGCAACTCTAAGCGATTCAAGCACCTGGTTTAACCTCTCCGAGGACACTACTCGTGAAACTGCTTGTGCAACTTCTTCATCGGGTACTCGTCTGAACATTTCTACTCGTAGAGTATCATAGAACCATTTTACTCTCCTCGCTTCTTGGTCTACTGTGTAGTTTATTCTTATTCTCACTGCATCACCTTTGTTTGCTTTCAACTCGTTTACAAGCACATGGTAAAGAACAAGGTTTAGTTCACCAGAGGCTCTTGCAACCTCCTTTGCAAACTCCTTGTCTTTTCTAACTAATTCACTGAGTTGAGCAAAGAGTGTTCTCCTGATTTTATCAGCGTAGGCACCTGCTATGACGAGACCAGTGTTTAACTCCCTTTGTTCACTAGTAGTACTCATGCCGCCTCCACCCATATTATGGTATCGTGCCAAGAAATATAAGTTTCTTTCATGGGTATTCTTTGATAAAACGTGAGACCTCTATAACAGGAGACTCTTAATATACCAGTTTTAATCAAGATAACGGAGAAAACTCACCTTATTAAATATAATCTTCCTAGTTTACAACTATTGTTGGAGGTGACACAGGTCTAAGTTTATGATTAAGCCTCTTTCAAAACCACCTCGGATAAAGGTGCTAGAAGCAGCGGGTGCTGTTGGAGATAACAGAATAAAGGTTTTATCAAGTACTAGCGCTGCTGTCGGGTCTAGCTTAGGAGACAGAGAGTACAAGGTTGTCTTGATAGAGGAATCCATGGGGATGTACAGAGCGTATAGCAACGACAACGGAACTCTCCACAGGGGGTACGTTGGCTACCCGATATTAGCTTTCATGATCGTGAAGAACATACTACCAGTAGATAACGACGTTATAAGAGCTATGACAGGTATTCCGTGGAAAGAGCTCAACGAGAGATACCAGAAGTACGCAATAGTGGAAAACATTGTTATATCGAGAGCCGAGAGACTGGGAGTGCCCAGAAGCGTCATCGATGATTATATAAACGTTGTATTCAAGAAACTTGGCTTGATGAAGATATACTTCGATGAATCACTCGCAAGACTCTAGGCTAGTGAAAGCCTACCTTTCACAACCCTTAGATAACCGTTCCTGGTGAGCCATTGAAGTACCTGTCTAGCCTTTAACTTATCAAGGTTTAACTCCAGTGAAATTACTCGAACAGCGTCTTTAACGGTTAGCTCACCGTAGTTCGACATAGCGTTTTTTAAAATCTCGTAGGCTTCACCGTAAACACCCCTTGGTTTTTCAGCTACAATGATACCCTGTTCTGTAAGTTCAACTCTTACTGCTAATCCCATTTCAGGGCTTCTCAGTAAGTAATGATTGGTTGAAGCTACTCGCTTTAAGAACACCTTCACGAATCCAGCTGGATACAAACCTCTGGGTTTTGTAAACACTAGGATATTTGGGGCTTGACAAGTTTTAAGAAACCCTGTTAACCTAGGCTCAAATACAATCAAGTAGTGGTTCTTGCATGCCTCCTGCGTGCTTGGTACCAGTTGCAAACTACCGAGTAGGTCCAGTGGTATGTATCGTAGCAGAAGACCTTGTTCATCTATTACGGCGGGTTTGACTCCTCTTAGAACAATACTCTTGATCATGAGGATAGCCAGTTTTACAAGAAGCCCCGCATGACTTGACACGAATAGTTTTTTACCCCTGGTTAAATCACTCATTAAATCGCTACTCGTCATTTAAAACACACTTAGTATAATCATATCCATATGTACTCCACGAGGCTGATATATCTGTGTTAAGCGCGTATCTTGAGTGGCCAAGCCAAATTAGACATGCAGTTAGCAAGTGGGACTTGGTCAAAGTAACCGGTGAATACCGTGACATCGCTGTGTTTGGAATGGGTGGTAGCGGGATCGTTGGTGATTACCTTCAGGTTTTATCCAGCCAAGTAGGCAGATGCCCAGTTACGGTTGTGAAATCTCACCTCGTACCAAGTTTCGTAGACAAGTATACTCTTTCAATAGTTGTAAGCTACAGTGGTAACACTCTGGAGACTCTGCTGGCTTTTAAAAGCATTCTCGAAAAACGTGTACCCGTTGTAGCGGTATCTAGCGGTGGTTTACTAAAAGAGCTTTCACAAAGATACGGTGTATTACACGTTGATGTACCAAGTGGTCTTGTACCAAGAGCATCTCTACCGTCAATGCTGTTTAGCGTTCTAGGTGTTCTGAGTCATTCTAGCTGTAGTCTGATAACGAAGAAAGAAGCTGAAAATTGTGCTGAATTCCTCGTGGAAAACCTACCCGAAGTTGAGAGAAAAGCTAGAGAGATATCAGATTGGCTCTTTGAGAAGGCTATCGTGGAGAAAAGACTTATCGTGCTGGCAACTCATAGCCCGCTGGAAGCTCTAGCTGTGAGGTTCAAGAACGAGCTTAACGAGAACAGTAAAGTTATAGCTAAGGTTGATGTAGCACCAGAGTGGATGCACAATGATATTGTAGGCTACGAAGAGCCGAACATATCAAACTACGCTGTTCTGGAAATTGTAGACCCCGATGATTCGGTCGGTGTAAAGCTGGTAGAGTTCATGGAGAGTGTGTACAGAGAGCATGATGCTATCTTCCGAAGTGTTGAGCTGAGAGGAAGAAATGCTCTTGAAAAACTACTGTACGGTAGCCTTGTAGCAGGCTTAACCAGTGTTTACCTCGCAGAGAAACGTGGAATAGATCCTGTAGTAACAAGAAGCATAGCAATGTACAAGAACAAGGTGAGAGAAATATTCCCCGATGCACCATGATTAAACTTTAAAGCCACATAAGGATTAGACTGTACAGGGGCCGTCGTCTAGCCTGGCTAGGATGCGGGGCTTGGGCCCCCGTGACCCGGGGTTCAAATCCCCGCGGCCCCATTGGCTTACTCGTGTTCAGGGTACGTTCACGGCTTCTGCTTTGCCCTGTTCTGGTGGAGCTCTCTAAGTCCTTCAATGAGTGCTTTGTCTAGTGAGCATGTGGTTAACGCATAGGCTAGTAAGAGCTGATAGTAGTAAAGCTTCATCTACTATTTCCGTGTAAGTCTTCCAGCATACGAGTAAACCTGTGTCTGCATTCGCAATTGTTTTGAGCGAGATATACGGTTCTGATATCTCCCGCGGTAAGCCTGGATACTCGAGCTTGCCATCCTCTATTACACCTACAACCTCGAACTTACCAGGATTTCTAGAGTATATTACAATGTAATCTCTCAAGTCAATGATCCTTTCCTTAACCATAGCAAGGATCTCGCGGGAGAACCCTCTGTACACAACGGGAGTACATTTGACTCTCTCGCTAGCAAGAACTGTTCTCTCGAAGCTCTTCAAGTACTCGAGTAGAGCGCGTTTTTCTCTTACAGTGCTCAGTATTCTTCTAACGAGTCTTTCTCGTAGACCGAGTTTCTTCGAAATAGCTACTCTACCCTGATCCTGAAGAACTAGCAATAACACGCCGTAGAACGCTTGAGGATCTGCTCCTATATTTCTAGTCACGTTGAAAGCCTCCACGAGCTCTTTGCATACAACCAACGCTTTTGCACCACTTATTTATTCTGGTACGGGTTTGTATTAACTACTAGACGCGGAGGCTGTCTTTATGCGTAGAATACCCGTTGCCATAACAATCGCGGGTAGTGATTCCGGTGGTGGCGCAGGAATACAGGCAGATCTGAAGACTTTCTCCGCGCTCGGTGTTTACGGAGTAACTGCTATTACTAGTATTACAGCTCAGAACACGTATAGAGTTTCTGCAGTACATGACCTTCCGGGGTGGTTCGTCTACGAGCAGGTGAAAACAATCGCTGAGGACATGGGCATAGATGCTGGTAAGACAGGTATGCTCAGCAACATTGACATTGTTCAGCACGTAGCCCGTGCACTGAGAGACTTCAGGTTTCCAGCTGTCGTAGACCCTGTCATGGTTGCTAAATCTGGTGCTAAGCTACTAAGGGACGATGCTGTTGAGGCTTTATGCAGGCATATACTACCACTAGCCCTCGTTGTAACACCCAACGCCATGGAAGCCTCGATCCTATCTGGTAAAAGTGTTAGAAACGTGGAGGATGCGAAGGAAGCAGCTAGGGTTATCCATGAGAAGTACGGAACAGTAGCTGTCATCGTTAAAGGTGGGCACCTTGAGGAGGAAAAGGTTGTCGACGTTCTATACTACCGTGGAAGCTTCTACTACTTCGAGTCACCGAGAAGCCCGGAGGGCTGTTTCCATGGAGCTGGATGTAGCTATTCAGCTGCCATTGCTGCCTATATAGCTAAGGGTTTCGACGTGGTTGAAGCCGTTGAGAAAGCTAAGAAGTTCATAGATACAGCGATCACGTATGGAGTTAAAGTTGGTAAAGGCTACTGTCCAGTTAATCCTATAGCATGGCTAGAATTACCAGCTGAAAAGCACCGAGTACGCGAAAGCGTTAAGAGAGCATTGGAAATTCTGCTCGAGAACTCCAGCAGAGTTCTTCCCCATGTTCCCGAGGTGGGCTTGAATGTAGCTGAGGTAATAGACCCAAGGTACGCTAAAAGCGTAGAAGACATTGCTGCTGTACTTGGAAGAGTTGTAAAAACGCGTGGTAAACTGATACCGGTTGGTCCAGTTGAGTTTGGTGCATCGAGCCACTTAGCAAGACTGCTCCTCGAAGCTATCAAGCACGATCCAGAGATAAGGGGTGCTCTGAACGTGAAGTACAGTAGAGAGCTGATCGAAAAGGCTACTGCAAAAGGGTATCTTGCTGTCTTCGTGGATAGAAGAAGAGAACCCGATGAAGTAAGAAAAGTCGAGGGTATGAGTATTCCATGGCTTGTTAGAGAAGCCTTTAGAGTATCGGGGAAAACACCGGACCTCATATACGATGAAGGGGGTATTGGAAAAGAACCCATGATAAGAGTGATCGGGAGAAGTGCTGTAGATGCTGTGGTAAAGCTCTTGAGTATTCTGGAGTAGTGGTCAGTCAGGGGAAACGTTCTTCACTGCTCCGACTACCGTCGTTTCATCACCATGTGTTTTTCTCTCTCAAAGACGTATATATGTACAATCAGCCTCTAGAACTGTGTAAGCGAAGGTGTACAACATGAACTAGTGTGCAACACGTATAAACACATATAAGTTCACACTAGATCAACAAATTCAGGCACGAGCTAGGTGCAGGGGCTATGTGTGGTTCAACTAGGTATCTTCGTGGTCTTGCTAACCTGACGATTATTGCACTTCTACTGTTGCTCTTGGCTACTATTGCACTAGGGAATACTACTCTGTGGATCGCGTGGACTAGACTTGGAGACGAGGAGTTTTACATGGTTGCAGCAGTTATTGTATACTATGCATTGCAGAGCGTTAAGAGTGGTATTGCACCGATCACAGCTGTACTTCTATCGGGTGCTTTGAACGTTATTCTAAAGTACACGTTTAATACGCCGAGACCTGAAAACCCCTTAGTGGAGGTTTATGGACCCGGGTTTCCCAGTGGTCATGCACAGGTGTCAACGTCTTTCTGGTCTAGTTTGACACTTATTACTAGAAGCAAACACCTGGCAATACTATCCGCGATCATAGTTACCGGAGTATCACTCAGCAGAATTTACCTTAGAGCTCACTACGAGTTGGACATTGTGGGAGGCGTTATCCTTGGTGTAGCAGTTGGATATGTGTCCTTTGCTCTCTACAAGTACTCTACAAAGGGAAAAACCGGTGTTCTCCAAGCTCTTGGTGCGTTGCTAGCTGCAGTAATTGCATTATACAACATGTTCGTGCTGAACGTTGAGCACAGCTCTATGTCAGCTATTACTGGTATAAGCTTAGCTTCCTTAACCCTTGCAATCGTAGCAGGGAGACACACTCTAGATACTGGGAAAACTCCACTTGTTACTAGGATGATTCTCTGCTTTCTCTCAATAGTTCTTCTACTCGGTGTTCATCTGGTAACAAGAGAGCTGGTCGTCTACGCGAGGATAACCGGTTTCTACGTTGCAGGTCTAGTTGTACTGTTTCTCCCAGTTGTCATCGCAAACTTGGCAACGTTGAGAGCTCGTAGGTTAAACCCAGCGGAATGAAAAGTTTTTTACATTTTAGGTTAAATAATGTGTCTATGTAACGGCGTGCCCATTCGCGTTGTAAATTCTTACCTTGTCTCTAACGAAGTCTAAGTAAACCTCTTCTCCTTCCTTTACATCCGTATATGGAACCTTGGACTTAATTACACTCTTATCCGGGAGTTCAAGGTGGAGTAACACGTTTACTCCTAGATCCACGCCTTACTGCAGCTCTTGGTGAGCTCTCCTACTTTCGGTTTATTCGTCTAGTTATCAAGGTCAAGGCGTATGAGAACCTGTAGTTGAAGCTTAACGTGTTAAGGACTCGAATGGTATTCGGGAGACTGTTTAAAAAGGTAGTTTGCTGAGCCAGAACGCTACTGTTCCGATCATCATTGCCTGCAGTGTTCTTTTCCTTTGCTTCTCGAGCTGAGTGGTTTCGCGGTTTACGTATGCTCTAGCTATGCTTGATACGTAGACAACTGCTGCTATAGATATTAGTGCTTTGTACGGGGTACTCACAACTTGTAGAGCTGTTGTGGAGAGTGCTAGTAGAGCACCGAGTACTCCTACTAAGAGCATTGCATTGTAAGCTGTGCTCAGCCCGTACACTGTTGCTATTGTCTTGTAGCCTTTGACAAGGTCTCCTCGGTAGTCCTGTATGGACTTGAGTACTTCTCTACCTAGTGTTACAAGGAATATGCTTAACGCAAACATGGCTGTGAACACTCTGGTGTCGGATGGAAACCCTGTTACCGTGTACCCGTAGATCACGGGTCCTGTCGTGGAGAATGCAACTAGTTTACTACTCCACCAGTGCTTCCTTAGGTAGCTGTATAATACCCCTATGGATCCGTAGGTGAGTGCTACGAGCAAAGCCCATATGGATACGGCTAAGTTGCACAAGACGCCGGCGATGAACAGGAGTACTGCGAGTGCTAGTGCTGTTCTAGGAGAGGCTTTTCCGCTTGGAAGAGGCTTCCAGGGCTTGTTTACTCTGTCGACTTCGAGGTCTACAACGTCGTTGATGAGCATTGCTGAAGCTGTAAGAAAGTAGCCTGTAGTAAAAGCGCAGAGGAGCAGTGGTGTGCTGGTAACTGAGTAATTCGAGTACACCATTACAGCGAAGAGAGCTCCAGCACCGCTAAGAGCCGAGTTAACAGGTCTAGTCATAGCAACATAGTACTTTGTACTCATGTTCAACCACCAGTCACCACTATGATTCCAACAGGAGAGCTCGGGGTTAAAGCGCTATAGAGGAGCCCAGTGAGCAAGCTTATACCC
>JAWAHD010000025.1:0-17659 GCA_038889555.1 Desulfurococcaceae archaeon | reverse complement strand
GAGCTCATGGAGAAGTGGGGTGTAGACACGGTGGTGGACGGTGAGGGTGAAAAGGTTGTTGTTGAACTCGCGAGTAGAGCGCTGAGGGGTGAACCGCTTCCAAGGTACGTGTACGTAGGTGCTGATAACGCTCCCCGTGTTGAGGAAATCCCGGTTATAAAGGCTGCGAGCGTTAATGGCCTCGTGGAGATAATGAGAGGGTGCCCAAGAGGCTGCAAGTTCTGCAGTGTAACACTGAGACCTCTCAGGTTCATACCCCTCGAGAAGATACTCGAGGAAGTGGAAGTCAACGTTAGAGCTGGGTTGAAGGGCATTATACTTCACAGCGAGGATGTTCTCTTGTACCACGCTGATGGGCTCAAGCCTAAGCCGGAGCCAATTCTCAAGCTTCACAGCGAGGTTTTGAGTAGGATGGGTGAGAAGAGGCATTTAGCGTGGTCTCATGCGAGCTTGGCAGCCATTGTATACGCTGAAGAGAGCTACGGTTTGATCTCGAAGCTTATGAACGAGGTTGTTCTCAACGAGCACAGGAACTACCTGGGAGTTGAGGTTGGCATAGAAACAGGTAGTCCTGCTCTCGCAAAGAAGATCATGGTTGCAAAGTCTCTGCCTTATCCACCTGAGAAGTGGCCGGACGTCGTGGAGGAATCGTTCAAGATCATGCACGAGAACAAGATCATACCCGCAGCCACGGTAATACTTGGAATACCCGGTGAAACACCGGACGATGTTGTAAAGACAACGGAGCTCATAGAGAGGCTTAGACCCTACAGAAGCATCATAGTTCCAATGTTCTTTGTACCCATGGGTGCACTCAAGAAGAACAACTGGTTTCTCAGGGATCACCTGAGGCCTGAGCACATTGAAGCCTTAGCGAAAATGTACGAGCACACAAGGTACTGGGCTCTCGACATACTGAGGTTTTACATGTCGTCACCAGTGTACCTGCCGTTCAGGCTCCTGCTTAGGTACTTCGTATGGTTTGTTGACAGACACGTTAAGAGGTACATGAGTAAACTTGAGGAAATGGTTAAAAAGTAGCTTCATATAGTATACCATTAAAGACTCAGGCTTGAACACTGTTGAAAAGCACTTGCGGTGTAAGAGAGGTGGAGACGTTTTACATTACAACTCCAATATACTATCCGAACGCGTTACCGCACATAGGTCATGCCTATACAACCGTGTTCGCCGATGCAATAGCCAGGTACAAGAGGTTAATGGGCTACAGGGTTTTCTTTCTCACCGGCAACGATGAGCATGGATTAAAGCTTCAGAAAGCAGCTGAATCGGCTGGTAAACACCCAAAGGAGTTCGTTGATGAAATGGCAGAGGTTTTCAAGAAGTACTGGAGAAGCCTGGACATATCGTACGATCACTTCATAAGGACAACAGACGGCTACCACGAGGAAACCGTGAAGAAGGCTTTCGAGTACATATACAGAAAGGGCTTGATATACAAGGCTAAGTACAGTGGACTCTACTGCGTTGACTGCGAAAAGTACTACTCACCAGGCGAGTACGTGGAGGTAAACGGTAAACCCCATTGCCCACTGCACGGTAAACCACTCGAGTACATGGAGGAGGAAACGTACTACTTTAAGCTCAGCGATTTCAAGGACTACCTACTGAGTGTTCTAAGAGACAGAGACATAGTTGTTCCCAGAAGCTACGCTGACGAGGTTATCGCGAAGATCGAGCACGAGGGTCTTCGAGACATATCTGTTGCTAGACCAAAGGAGAGAGTTTGGTGGGGTGTTCCGGTACCATTCGACGAGAACTACGTGGTATACGTGTGGTTTGACGCACTGCTGAACTACGTTAGCGCGATAGAAGCGATGAGAAACGAGGAGAAGTTCAAGGCTTACTGGAGCAATGTTCACCACGTCATAGGGAAGGACATACTGTGGTTCCACACAGCTGTCTGGTTCTCAATACTAAAAGCGCTTGACCTTGAACCACCGAAGAAGCTGATAGTTCATGCTTTCTTAACGATGAAGGGTGCTAAGATGAGTAAGAGCGTGGGCAACGTGGTAACAATAGAGGAGATGCTCGAGAGGTACGGTGGCTCCGATGCCACCAGGTACCTGCTAACGAGGATATTCAACATGGACAAGGACAGCGAATTCTCCTTCGAGCTACTCGACTCCATTTACTTGAGTGAACTAGCTGACACCTACGGAAACCTTGTTAGAAGAGCTGGTGTTCTCGCCCAGAAGAAGTCCGGTGGAAGAATCTACAGGAGGAGCATGGACGAGAAGCTGTTGAACACAATTAACGAGAAGCTCAACGCATACGTGGATGCAATGGAGAACTTCGAGGTTTCAAGAGCAGCTACAATAGCAATGGATGTTGCGAGAGCGGCGAACCAGTACTTGAACGAGACAAAGCCCTGGGAGAAGAGTGATCCAAGCAAGGAGCTCTACGGTGTTCTGGAGGCTATTAGAATTACCACACTAATGCTCTACCCGTTCACACCGAGAGCTTCAAGCACCGTGGCTAGAGCCTTCGGATTCGAGCTATTGAACCCGGTTAAAGCAGGACTCGAGAGCGTTGAGAGGTACAGCATAACTAGTGCACCAATACTCTACCGCAAAGAGCTCGTGAAGAAGAGGGAAGCACAAGCTTGAAGTACTACGTTGCAGTAGACGTTGGTGCTACCAAGACAAGAATAGCGTTGTGCACCGCGGAAAACGTACTGGACAAGGTTGTTGAGCAAACTCCGAGAGAGGGTAACGAGTACACGGTAGCCGAGTTCATAGCAAGCACTGTTCGCACAAGGTGGAAGAGCTACCTGGACCAGGTGGAATCCGTTGGCATAGGCACCATTGGACCCATAGACATCAGAAGAGGACGTGTTGTATACGCTCCGAACCTCCCCTTGCACACCTTCCACCTGCTTGAGCCGCTTGTAGAAGAGCTCAGAAAACCCGTGTACGTAGCCAACGACGCTGTTGCAGCTGTGTGGGGTGAAAAACACTACGGTTATGCGAGGAACCATGACAACGTGGTTTACGTAACCATGAGCACCGGTATTGGCGTAGGAGTGATCGTGGACGGACATCTGCTCATAGGGAAAGCGGGTAATGCGCACGAAGCAGGACACATAGTAGTAGACTACAGCTCGGATCTCCCGTGTGGATGCGGTGGTAGAGGTCACTGGGAGGCTTACGCAGGTGGAGCAAACATCCCTAGGCTAGCAAGGTACGTTTACGAGAAAACACGAGTGAAGTCTCATCTCGGGGAGCTTCTGGAGAGAGGTGAGGATATTACGGCGAAAACAGTGTTCGACTACTACAGAGCTGGTGATAAGCTGGCTGAGCTCGTCGTGGAGACGATCGTAAAAGCCACCGCAGCAGGACTTGCCTCCGTGATAAACGTCTACGACCCTGAGATCGTGATTCTCGGTGGAAGCGTTTTCCTCAACAACGTTGATGTGCTCTACGAGCCGGTGGCTAATCTCGTGAAAAACAACATAGTTACGGAAGCACCCGAGTTTAAACCAACATCGCTGGGAGACGACGTAGGTTTGTACGGTGCACTAGCAGTAGCAGCGTACACGCCTGAAACGCTGAAGAAGATTCAGCATCCTTTGATAATGGAGATCCTATCTAAGTAGTTCAATGGTGATGGTTTCAACGAGTGCTGCAAGTAGCAGTACTAGTGCTCCCATCGCGAAGAAACCCGCGTACTTTCTCGGCTCCCCGTAGAACACCGATGCTGATACCATCATGGAGTACGCTAGGAGCTCGAGCACAGAGTGTGGTAGTACCAGGACGATCAAGCTGAACAAGCTCTCCTGGTGAGAGGTCAATACTCCCAGTACTAAGCCCGCGTTGAATACTCCGGTTGCCAGTGTTAACCCTCCAAGAAAAGGTATTACAGATGGGGCTGAAATAGCGAGGTTGTTGAGGAATATGACGAAGCTCCTCGTTAGTGCATCAACCTCTATAAAGTAGTGCGATTGCTCAGCGAACTCTCTGTAGAGGTTAACGTAGATTGTGTAGCCCAGTAAGCCGCTGAGAATACCTCCAGCTAGTACCATGTACATCGCAGCGAAGACTATTAGAACAGTTTTCGCGAAGCCTTTGCTCCTCGTTGTCGCGGGTACAAGGCTGATCAGTAGACCCGTGCACGCGTAAACGTAGTAGCTTGCCATTACACCGAGGTGCGAGAGAAGAGCAGTTAACCCGAGAACGATCAGGAACGACCCCATCAGCAGCTTGAGCTGTGGTTCAACAGTGTTCTCCAGTGGCTTCTGCGGAGGACTCGATGGTGGTGTGGGATGAGAGCTGTGCACTTCTTCAACATGCTTGTTGAAGGCTCTTGCTGTTCTGTAGGACATGTACACCATGTAGAGCCCAAGCGTTGCAATGAACAGTGCAAAGTCCACTGCTGCGTGGAGTGCTCCGTAGCTACTCGTGTACTCCTTGTCGAAGAGCACTTTCTCCTCTATTATACGGTGTTTTCTAATTGTCATTTCAGCTGTGACCAATAACACTGGGTAGAATAGACCACTGGTGAGAAGCGCTAGTATAAGCCCTGTTACAGGCGATGGAAGAGCTGTTCTCTCAACCGTGTTCTCCAGTTGCTGGAGGAGGCTTAGGTAGTTCTGTTCACCCTTGAAGTAGTACACTGCAACTCCGCTACTGTACAGGTGTTTCCTAAGCGTTTTTAGTAGAACGTAGGAGGTGACCATGGAGGAGAGCGTGAACCCGGCTGAGAACAATAGACCCGCTGTAAGGTACAAACCCGGAAAAAGCGCATAGCCCTCGGCTAGGTCCATGGGTCTCTCCGTTAAATCTCTGAGCAGCGTTGTGAAACCCAAGAGTAGGAACAGCATCGATGGAAAAGCAAAGAACGATGGTAAAACCACTAGTGCTGTGTTCAACTTCTCGAACTTCAGTTTTTCAACGAGCTCGCCGATGGAGCTGGCGACGCTTTGATCCTGCACACCAACACCCGGAGTATATTTATCCACGGAGGTGTTTTAATAAAGTGGTGATCAGATGTGACAAGAGCTCTCATTCTCCACGGAGGAGCTGGAGCCTGGAGAATTAGACCAGGCGTGGAGAAGTCCGTTGAAGCAGTCAAGGTTTGCACAGAGCGTGCTTGGAGAGTTCTAGAGAAGACAAGCAACGCTGTTGACACCGTTGTAGAGGCTGTTAAGTGCATGGAGGACTCGGGTTTTCTGAACGCTGGTTACGGCTCCGCGCTGAACACTCTTGGTGAAAGAGAACTGGACGCTGGTTTGATGTCTTCAACGGGTTTAATGGGCGCGGTAGCAGCTGTCAGAGCCACCAGGAACCCTGTTCTCCTAGCTAAGCTCGTAGCCGAGAAAACACCACACGTTCTCCTCGCTGGTGAAAACGCTGATAGACTAGCAATAGCCTACGGACTACCTCCGCTTCCACCACCTCCACCCCACGTGGTTGAAAGGTACAGGGATGCTCTGAGAAAGGTGTTCAGGGAGGAGCCCGGAGACCCGTACTACAGGCTTCTCAGAAGCTTTGTTGAGAACAGTAGTGTTTTCCACAGGCTTGTTCAAGAGCTGATCGACGTCTTCGATACGGTTGGAGCAGTGGCACTGGACGATAGAGGAGTACTTGCAGCTGCCACCAGCACTGGTGGTATAATGCTGAAGCTACCGGGTAGAGTAGGTGATACACCGATCCCCGGAGCAGGCTTTTACGCAGGGTCCAGTACAGCCTGTAGTTCAACGGGCATCGGTGAGCAGATAATAAGAGCTATGCCTTGCCTAAGGCTAGACCATGAGTACACGGTCACAGGGAGCCTTGAGAAAGCAGTGAGCAGGGTTATGGAGCACGTGGAGAAGAGTGTTGGAAGCAACACCATGGGCTTCATAGCCGTTGACAATGAGGGCAACGTGGCGTACGCCTACAACACGGAGGCTATGCTGATAGGCTACGTGCACAGGGGAGAGGTCATTGCTGAGCTTAAGCCTGAGCCGAGGATCAGAGTCATAGAGCCTGGTTGACCCTATGAGCTTGAACTGCGTTGTGGTTCTCGACGTAGACGGCACACTCGTACCCATTCTCGTGGACTTCGAGAAACTGCGAAGTGATGTCAGGAGACTACTTGGAGTAGACCACCCCCTTAGACCGCTCGGAGAAAGCCTTGCTCGTCTTCAGGTCAGCGATGAAGCTAAGAGGAGAGCGTGGGAGCTGATCGAGAGGGAGGAGGAGCTGTCTCTGAGTAAGCTAAACCCGTCTGATCTAGGCGAAAACGTGCTGTTCTTAGAGCTTCTCCGATCCATGGGTGCTGACGTGTACTTTGTAACTATGCGTAGCTCGAAGACAGCGAGAATGCTCTTCTCGAAGCTAAGTGTGAACATTGATGAGTCCAAGGTTGTAACTCGTGATTTGACCCCCTTCAGGGTTGAGCAGTTGAGAGTTATCGTGGAGAGAGCCGGAGGGAGAAGAGTTGTGTTCTTGGGTGATACCATCTACGACGAGGAAGCAGCGAGAGCGATAGGTGTAGACTTCATAATGGTCAGGAATTACCGCGAGCTTCCGGGAAAGCTAGGAAGCATTGTAGAGCTTTGCAGGTCTTAAGCGGGGTTTAAGCGGGGACCCTAAGCCAAATTCGATGCCTTCTAGAGCACTGCTCACTATCGCTTATTTCACATGATTCACTGTCTCACAGCCTCGGGCTTGGTTCCTCTGTGTAGTAGTCTTCTCCACCAGCAACAACTCTCTGTACAGCAGCGTAGAGGTCGTCGAAGCCTTCTCCGCTCAGGTTCGATACGGGTACTGTTTCGAAGACTGTTAGTTTCTCTGCGATGGTTTCGATCTCGTACTCGTCCCAGATCAGCCTGGCTGGTCTCTCGCTCATGATGCTAGCGGCTAGTTCCTCGGGGTTTTCGAGCATCTCCAGTGTCTTCTCCAGTTGTCCTGGTTCCAGGAGGTCTATCTTCGTGAGTACGTTGATCTGCGGATAGCCTATCCTCGCGTAGGTTGATGCTGAGAGCAGTAGTGCTGAGAGAAGGTTGAGTGGTGACGATGCAAACGTTGAGTCCACCAAGAACAGTGATACAGCCTTGAAGTCTCCCACGAGAGCTCTGAGCACCATGGGGCCCGTTGGTCTGAAGGCGAATATCTCCATTTGGCCAGGTGTATCTATTACGATGTAGTTCGACCTAAGGCTCCAAACCTCCTCTTTTATGTCCTCGATGTTCAGGAGGAGCATGTCAACGGAGGCTAATAGTGCACCGTTGGGTCCAAGCCCTGTTCTCCTCATGATGTCCCTGGCGTCAACGTAGTCTCTCACGTCTACGTCGGGCTTGTAGGGTAGATCCTCGACGGCTGGATCAAGGTTTACCATGGCTGCATCAAGCTGATGACTCGTTAAGTACGTGTAGAGTACGCTTGTAAGCGATGATTTACCACTACCGGCTGTTCCAAGCACAATGATGAAGTAGGGCAAGAGGGGTTCACCCTAGTACGCGTTAAGTGTGCTCGGGTTATAACTTGGTACACAAGTGCTCTAGAACCATATGAAGCCTCTATAGCTCACACCGTGGAACTTGCCGCGGAAGTTCAACCTGTACCCGCAATAGGGGCACGTGAAGTTCTCCTTGAGATGCCATCTTCTCACGTAGAACCCGTACCTCTCGACTACGACTCCTCCACAGCTTGGGCAGTACGTGTTCTCCAGCGTGTGACCCCAGACGTTTCCAATGTACACGTGCTTCAACCCGGCTTCTCTTGCAACCTCTGCTAGCTTCTCGAGTGTTGACACAGGTGTTGACGGTAGCTCCTGCAGCAGGTAGTCCGGGTGAAACCTAAGCAGGTGGAAGGGTGTTTCATCGCCGAGGTTCTCGGCTATCCACTTCGCGAGTTTTGCAACGTCCTCGGGTTTATCACCAACCTCTGGTACTACGAGGTTTGTTACCTCTATCCACCAACCCTGCTTCTTCATCTCGAGAAGGCTCTCGAATATTGGCTCAGGGTCTGGTACACCCATGTACTTCCTGTAGAACTCCCTGCTACCACCGCCCTTGAAGTCCACTGTTGCAGCGTCAATGTAGCTACCGATCTCCCTTATGGCTTCCGGTGTCATGTAGCCGTTGGTAACCATGGTGTTGAACAAGCCCTTCTTCTTCGCGAGCTTAGCTGTGTCGTACATGAACTCGTAGAAGATCGTTGGCTCGTTGTAGGTGTAGCTTATGCCGTGACTACCGGTTTTCAGAGCCAGCTCCACGATGTCCTCTGGTTCGTAGGGTTCTCCGTAGACTCTGTCTCTTCTGCTCTGGCTTAGAACCCAGTTGTCGCAGAACTTGCAGTAGAAGTTGCACCCTGCTGTTGATATCGAGAAAACCACAGCACCCGGGTTGAAGTGCATGAGGGGCTTCTTCTCTATTGGATCAGCGTTCGCAGCTGTCAGTACACCGTAGACAACCGTGTAGAGTTTCCCCTCGTGGTTGTACCTTACACCGCACGCTCCGAAGGCTCCTGGTACAACGGTGCACCTCCTGTGGCAGAGGTCGCAGACCACTCTTCCGTCTCCCAGTGAACGCCACATTGCTGCCTCCTTAACGCCTGGTCTATCGATGTCGAAGGACTTGAGCTTGTACACCTCTTGGTTCACCTCTCCGAGTATATAACCTCTACAAGCCCGTTATATCTAGTCTGGGGGTGTTCTTGGCTAGAGCACTGGTACTACCCGGTTTCACGCTTGGTTACTCCATTGCACAGGCTCTGAGCATTCCAGTGCTGGACGTCGTGGAGAAGGTTTTCCCCGATGGAGAGCTGTACCTGAGGATCAAGCAGGCAGAGGAGCTGAAGGGAGAGGATGCTCTGGTAGTTTCCACAATGTACCCTGCTCAGCTGGAGAACCTCTTCAAGACGCTGATGATGATCAACGCCTCCGTTAACTCCGGTGCATCAAGGGTGATCACGCTGGTTGCCTACATGCCGTACGCTAGGCAGGACAAGGTCTTCTTACCAGGTGAACCAGTGTCCGGTTGCCTGGTGGCTAAGGCTTTGAAGTCTGCTGGAGCAAACTCTCTGGTCACCGTTGATGTTCACAGCACGAGGGTTCTCGAGTGCTTCGAGGGTGATACTGTGAACATCGTGGTATCCGATGCCCTGGTGGAGCACGCTTTGAAGTACACTGTGAACCCGGTTGTCATAGCTCCGGACAAGGGTGCACTAGAGAGAGCTGCTTACGCTGCTAGAATGTTCAACCTCGACTTCGACTACCTTGAGAAGCAAAGGGACAGAGTCACCGGTGAGGTCACGTACGTGCCCCGCGAGGTGAGTGTTCAGGGGAGAGACGTGGTGATAGTGGACGACATAATCAGCACTGGTGGAACAATCGCTGAGGCTTCCAGGACTCTCCTGAAGAGTGGTGCTAGAAGTGTTCTCGTTGCTGCAACCCACGGTTTACTCGTAGGTGATGCAGTGAACAGGATAAGCAGTGCTGGTGTTAAGAGAATAGTTCTGGGTGATACACTGCTCACCAGGTACTTCCACCCGTTGGTTGAGTACGTGGACATCTCGAGCAGGGTTTCAAGTACACTGAGGAGGGTTCTCGATTTACCGTGAAGTACAGAACCTACTTTGTTCTCAGGGGAGACAACGAGCACTTGGCCAGGGGTGAGCTCAGAGCTCTTCTGGAGGTTTTCGGCGAAAAGTGCTTCGTTGAGTGCTATCCAATGCTCTGCTTGTCTGATTGCAGTGAGGTGGTAGCAACCGGGGTTACAGCGAGGGCTGGCTACGTGAAGGAAGCTGGAAGAGTCATGGGGGTCTTCAACGTCTACTCGGAGAGTGATGCCAGGGAAGCCGGTATGATGCTGGGTGGAGTTGCTCACGTGTCAGTTTTCAAGTCAACTGTTAGTAGTAGTGCTGTTGAGGAGTTCAAGCGTAGAGCCGGTGTCGTGGAGAAGACCGGTGGTTTGGGTGAAAAACGGCTGATCTTTACGAGTGGTTTAGCTGTTGCTGGTGTTAAGCTCTCTGAGCAGAGCTACGGTGAGCTACTGAAGAGAGCTCGAAGCTTACCGTTCAGGAGGAGTATATCCTTGACGCCGGACCTGGCTAGAGCTCTGGTCAACTTGTCTAGAGCCAGAAGAGGATGTGTTCTTGTGGACCCCTTTGCGGGTACAGGGATGATCCTTGTTGAAGCGTGGAACATGGGTGTTCGCGGTGTAGCTGTGGATGTTGACTGGAGACTGGTCAAGGGTATGAAGCAGAACTTTGAGCATCTGGGTGTGAACGCTGTACCAGTGGTTGGTGACTCGAGGTACAGTGTTTTCAGCGAGGTGGATCACGTGGCCACGGATCTACCCTACGGTAGAGGTGCTAGTACGCACGGTGCTGAGATCAGGGAGTTGTACAGGTTGTTCTTCGAGAGGTTGTCCGAGTACCTTTCTAGGAGAGGTTATGCGTGTTTCATGGCTCCTCTATGGCTCGAGGACTACGTTGACTATGTTCTCGACTCATCTGGTCTTAGGCTCGTTGGAAGGTACTACGACTACGTTCACAGCTCCCTCACGAGGTCTATAAGTGTGGTGGTGAGGAAGTGAACGCTAGGTTGTACTTCCTTGGAACAGGTGCAGCTATGCCTGTGTCAAGGCACCTCCCCTGCATAGCACTGAAGGTTGACTCCGACATATACCTCTTCGACGTGGGCGAAGGATGCCAGACTAGGATGTTCAGGAGAGGCCTCAGTCCTCTCAAGGTTAAAGCTGTTTTCTTGACTCATGGTCACGGAGACCACTACCTAGGGTTACCTGGTCTTGTACAAACAATGGTTCTCTCGGACAGGAGAGAACCACTGGTGATCGCTGCACCCAGGAGCCTCAGGGAGCCCTTGGCATCAATGTTCAAGCTTGGACTGGTGAAAACAGGGTTCAGAGTTGAACTGCTCGAGGTTCACAACGGCTTCGTGTACAGCGATAAGAAGGTAACCGTGAAGGCTTTCCCCGTTGAGCACACCACTGAGTCCTACGGGTACCATGTAACAGTGGGTAAGAAAACCATTTGCTACACAGGTGATACAGCACCCTGCAGAAGCACAGTGGAGAACTGCAGAGGAGTTGATGTTCTCATACACGATGCAACATTCACCAGTATACTAGAGAAGGAAGCACACGAGCAAGGTCACTCAACAGCACTCGACGCCGCCCGAGTAGCCCTGGAGGCATCCGCGAAAACACTAGTACTCTTCCACCTTAGCGCAAGGTACACACCAGAAGAGCTCTTCTTCGACGCTTACAGAGTCTTTAAAAACACAGTAGTAGCCAAAGACGGATTAATACTATTAATGTAACCTTCTCCCGATTTCGCATCGTATTCGCGATGATCACATTTGCAAGTGCAACAATAGTTGTAAATGCTTGTAAGTTAAGTTTCACCCCTCAAGTAGAAACAGGGATGAGGGAAAACTACTTAGTGTGGAGTTCCACCGTAGGCCTTCCGATCCTAGTTGTCTCTTATTTTCTCTACTTAGCGTTTGCTTGAGAACCCTGGTGTTTACGCTTTATCAGCTTCGATGCTTCCTCTTTGATTCCTCTCCCGATCCACGTGACAGCGATGGCGATGAAAAAGCCTAAAATGAACGTGATTATTGCATAACTCAGTGAGGATGTTCTTTGATAGGCACCCACTGCGAATAAAAGCGATATCGCTATTGCATACTCGTAGTCGCGTTTATTCAGTTTCACCTCTGTTCACCGTTTTATAGATCCAATGAGAGAAGTCTTATAAGGCTTCTCTTTCATTGCTTCACACCGGTTTTTCCTCGACTCCGCAGAGCTCTTCATCGCGTTCTCTGACCATCTCGCAAAGTACGGGTAGTACCATTGTTGCTGTGAACCTGGGTGTTCTGGTCATCGCTGTGCCAAGAGCGTTCTCGCTGTGCACTATGAACGGGTAGATCAACCCGGTTACTCTACCCCTGAGTACCAAGAGGAGCACTAGGTCTGTTTCAATCCTAAACACGGATTAATACCGAGGTTGACGAGCCAGCTTGGTCCTGGGAAACAGCCAGTAGACCCCTCGATGTTGCTACTTTCTCCAACCCCGTAGCGTAGAAGAGTACTTAGGGTGATCTTTCAACTCTCTGTGTTGTATTCTGTGTGTGAGCTTTGATTTGTTATCTTCAACTTTATCTATGTTAGAGGGGGTTAGGTTTTTGCTCTGATCAAGCTCGTGGCAAACTCCATGGTGTTCATGAGCGTTCGATCAAATCTTTTCCATAATTCATCACCATGAACACAATACAAAGAATTTGGTGGCATGTTTTTGGATGTTAGAACCTCGTTAGGTACTCGATTGTGTTGTTTAGTTCTTCGTCTGTTCCCTCTATTGTTAGTCTTATTGGACCCATTGGGGATTCCTTGTCGCTGTCTACTAGTGACATTTTGCCAGCATAGGCTGCTTGCTTGTGGAGTAGTATAGTGATGGTGTTTCCATGTCTGTACTTCACCAGGTAGCTTCTGAGAGCTGGTTCAGCTTCCTGCGCTCGAGCCATGCTTCTGAGGGGTTCCAGGGATTCTATCCTCGTGCTTCGTGCTCTAAGCACTCTGTAGCCTTCTCCAAGCTCTTCGACTTCGATGCTCTCCGGGTTTACAACGGCTAGAACAGCCTTTTTAACCTTCTCGGGGTCCTCGGTGGGCCTGATCTCGGCTTCAACGGTGACTAGAACCATGGGTTGCCACCAGATGCATGAGGATCCTGCGAGCACACTCCCTGGTCTCCTCGATTGAACCCTCGTTCACGATCACGTGGTCTGCGAGGGCGATCACTGAGCCCAATCCGAACCCCAGTTCAACCATGTCTCTGTGCTTGAACTCCTCGTAGGTTTCAGGGTCTCCTGGTCTACGCCTAGCTCTCAGCCTCTCATACCTCGTTCTCGGCGAAGCGTGAACAGCAACGATCACCGTGTCTCCGGTTCTCCTGAAGACTTCTACCTCTACGAGGCTCCTGATGCCATCGATCAGCACAACGCTACAGGAGGGGTTCTCTCTGAGTATCCTTTCAACCGTTCTAACCGCAACAACCTCCTCGCCGAACTCCTCCCGAAGCCTCCTGGAGGTTTCAACCATGAGCTCAGGTGTTATAGCACCATACCTTCTCAGTGTTTCCTCTCGAACGACATCACCCATGGTGTAAACAGGGATCCCCAGCTCGCGTGCAACATCGGCAACCACGCTCTTCCCCGAGCCAGGCATACCAGCTACCAGCACGAAGAGCAAAACTTCTCACCGTAAGCACATGGTATACTACGTGGTAAGCTATATATCTGCTTCTACCTCCATGATACCACGTGGTGAGTAGAGAGTTGAACGAGCACGTGAGAACATTCGTAGCAGTTGAGATCAAGAACCAGGCGGTTCTGAGAAAGCTCATCGAGGTGAGAAACCAGCTGGTGGCAACGGGCGCAGAGCTCAAGCCCGTGGAGGACGAGAACATTCATCTGACACTGAGGTTCATAGGTGAAATACCCCTGAGCCTGGTTAGGGTACTCTGCAGCGAGATCTCGGGGATCAAGTACCCGAGGTTCCAAGTGCACGTCAAGGGCTTAGGTGCTTTTCCATCTCCAACCAGACCAAGAGTACTCTGGGCTGGTGTTGAGGAAGGTAGCGATAAACTGGTGGAACTGCACAACCTCGTTGAGAAAACGGTGAGGAGGATCGGGATACCACCGGACAGAGAAGAGTTCGTTCCACACATAACACTAGCCAGAGTCAAAGGACTCCGCGGACTCGATAAGCTCGTTAAAACCATGATGACCCTTCAGAACACTGACTTCGGCTACACCGAGATAGACGAAGTCGTAGTAAAAAAGAGTGTTCTAACCCCCAGCGGCCCCATATACAGCAACCTCTGCACTACTAAACTCGAGTAACTGTGAACGGGTTCCAAATGGAGCTAACACCACTCGAGATCAAAGTACTCGAGGCGATCAAGCCCCGGGAGGAGGAGTACAAGCTCCTGCTAGGCACCTACGAGAGAATAGCCAGTGCTGTTGAAGCCGCTCTCAGGAGACACGGGTTCACGGCAGAGGTTACACTGCAGGGTAGCGTAGCTCACGACACGTGGTTATCCGGAGACAGAGACCTCGACGTCTTCGTTCTCTTCCCGGAGAACTGGTCGAGAGAAGACCTCGAGAAGAAGGCACTACCGATCCTCCTAGAGGCAGCTCAGCAGCTTGGCACCTGCGAGCTCATGTACGCAGAACACCCCTACGTTAGGCTGAGAACAAACAGTGTTGAAGCAGACCTGGTTCCCGGTTTAAAGCTCAGGGATCCCAGGGAGATCAAGACAGCTGTCGACAGAACACCGTTCCACACGATGTACATAAGCAGAGCTTTAACAAGAGAGCAGAGGGACCACGTGAGACTGCTCAAGAAGTTCATGAAGGCTATAGGAGTGTACGGTGCAGAGGTTAAAACCAGAGGGTTCAGCGGCTACGCTGTTGAACTACTGGTAGCGGTGTTCGGCAGCTTCAGAGGGGTCATCGAGAACGCTTCCCGGTGGAAACCACCGGTTTACGTGGACACCCTCGGAGGAGGATTAACAAGGCAGCTCAGGGATACCCTGGCAAGAAAGTACCCGGATTCCTGCATGTACATGCCGGACCCGGTTGACCCCGAGAGGAACGTAACTGCGAACGTGAGCTTGAAAAGCCTAGCAGCCTTCATCATAGCATCCAAGTGCTACCTGAGGAACCCGGGGTTGGAGTTCTTCGAGGAACCACCTGAACCAAGCATCAATGAGCTTCTGAAGGCGTCCGAGGGCAGATGCATGGTCTTCCTGGTTTACAACCTACGAGAGAAGCTACCACCGGATGTCGTATGGGGTGAAGCACAGAGAGTATCGCTGAGGTTGTACAGGCTACTCGAGGTTCTCGGCGTTAAACCCGTGGACTACTCAGCGTGGACGGATGAATCTCAGGTCGCAGTTGTAGCAGTCGAGCTTGAGACCTGCAGGTTACCTGACTACAAGCACTACCGTGGACCATGCGTAGCCCACGAGGACGACCGCATACACGGCTTCATATCAAAGCACGTTGGAAGTGGATACGGACCCTGGATAACGGATGATGGATGCCTTGAATCCCTGGACCCCCGGGGAACCGTTGATGTAGTCGAGGTCATAGAGTCGAGGTGGATGGAGTACACGGTTGCACCCCACTTCAAAACAGTTAAACCCGCTGTGTGCACAGCTTCGAAAGAACTCTACGAGGAGATAGCACGAAGAGGGGGTGGCAAGTGGCTGAGAAGCTTTTTGCTCAAGGCACCACACTGGATGGTCAAGTGCACTTCCTAGAGAAGCCCGACAGCTACGTAGCCCGCGTACTTTGCTACCCTCGTGAATCTTGCACAGAGATGGAGGAGAGGCTTAGAGCCCTGATCAGCGATGGCTTCGTATACCTCGTTGAAACCGGTGTAAGGGTTATCAATATACGTGTTCTCGGTAAAGGGTACACGGGTGTAACAACAGCTGCTTTCCACAGGGAGTTCGGACTGGGTGCTCTCAAGCTCTTGAGGTTGGACAGCAGGAGGAGAAGCCTGATCCACGAAGCGGAAATGCTGATGAGAGTTCAAGATGCTAAGGTAGCACCTAGGCTCTACGCCTACAGGGACTTCTACGTTTTCCGCGAGTACGTGCCACTTGACGAGTGTACACCAGTATCAAACTACGTATCCACTCTGCTGAACAACGGGAGAGTAGAGGAGCTGAAGAACGCTCTGAGAAGCATACTGCGATCACTCCACGAGCTCGACACTCTAGGCGTGGATCACACGGAAATAGGTAGACCAGGTGGACACGTCTTCTACTGCTTGAACGGACTAAGAGTACTCGACTGGGACAGTGCAAAGCTCTCTCGTAAACCAGTAAACTTGACATCCTTCACATCCTTCCTACTCTACAGGTTTAAACACGCGGAGAAACTCAGAGAAGTTCTCGGCTACGAGCTAAGCGAGGTTCTTCACTCGTTGAAAAACTACAAGCGAACCTACTCGGCTAACGCCTTCACAATTCTTCTCAGTGCTTTGAAGCTACTGTAGCCTGTTGAACAACGGTATGGTGAAGTAGAGTAAACTGGGGCATTCTAACTCTGATCTGAATGTGACTCCTGAAGTTAGCTGTGCTCGGCACGTTCAACTGGGATTTACACACTGGGCACACGTAACCATGCAGTTTTGCAACCTCCATTGGAGATAGCATACCAACGCTGCTTCCCACCTTCTTGAACTCGTAGATAACGTGTCCACAGCTTCCACAGATGTACTTAATCCCCATTCAAACACCCCTAAAGCGTCACGAATGTAAATACTCACCAAGACTAGATAGGGAAGCGTACAAGTATCTCATTCAATGACTCATTAAAACTGCAGAATGAAGAGATGGATCAAGATTATATGGTTTTTGACACGTCCGTGTAAACGTTCGTCCCAAATGTGGTTAAAATAGGGAGAGAGATAAGCGAAAGTATTGGGTATTACCGGGAAACCTTTATATTAGCTCCTAGGCTTTATCCATGAAAGGGAGAAAAGGGGCCGTCGTCTAGCCTGGCTAGGATGCCGGCCTGGGGGGATAACCCCCGTAACCCCTTACATCCCGGAGCGCCGGTGGTCCCGGGTTCAAATCCCGGCGGCCCCATTCAAACACTTCGTTAAAGCATAAAAGTACCTGGGTACATTACTGATGATTACGTGGAGCCGCATGGTGCTTAAGCATGAGTAGTGGTGAAGGAAACGTATTGTTCGTTGTAAAAGTTGGAGAAAAGGAAATAGTAGTAGATGAAAACGTTCTCAGGATTATCCACGAGTACATTAAAACACCCATGAGCCTTGAGGAGCTTGCTGGGAAACTTGGACTAGAAAGCTGGGAGGAAGCCTACGAGTTCATTAAAGCTCTACCAGCATGGATCATGTGGACGCCTCCATCGATGTGGAAGCACAGAGTTAAATGGACTTCCGAGAAGCTTACTAAGCAGAGTAAACCAAGCTAGGAGTACACGTGGGTTTACCGAGATCAAGGCTTTTTGTTAAACCACGCGGAACACTTTTGTTCTAGCTGCACTCTACTACTTAACCTTGGATATTCTACCGGGTCTCGGGTAGTACAATTCACCGCTTCTGTAGAGCTCGTTGATAGTTTCTTGAACAAAGTCCTTTTCGAAGCCTTCATCGGCAGCTCTTTTGATCAGCTCGTTGAACTCTATTTCACCACCAACACTGTCAAGCAGCTTCATAAGCCACTCTCTGAACTTCTTCTTCTTCAACCTCGTTGACGATGATATACCTGTTTCAAGGAGGTCTATGTCTAGCCTACCACTCTCAACGTCCAATCCAGCTCTCGAAAGGCTAACCATGACTAGTCTTATGGCTTCTTCAACGTCCTCGATGGTAGCCCTGGTCTTCAAAGCCATCTTAGCGTGAGCTTCTGCAAGCCTAATTATAGCTTCCAGCTGCCTTGGTGTAATAGCAATTGCTGATACACCTCCCTCAGCTGTGAGTGATGCTTTCCTTAAACTCGTGTAGAACTCCTCAACGAGCTTTGCAGCCTCAGGTGTTAACTGTGGTCTAATGTACCTTCTAGCGTAGCTAATGTACTTCTTGAGTAGCTGTGGATCTATGAATCCTCTAGCTTTCTCAGCATCCGTGTGAATCCCGAGAATGTGC
>JAWAHD010000024.1:0-18126 GCA_038889555.1 Desulfurococcaceae archaeon | reverse complement strand
CATGTCCGCTGAAGCCCGCTGCAATGTAGAGATTTTCATAGGGATGCACTGGTCCGTATATGGGGTGATGATCAGGTGTCATCTCATAGTAGCCTATCCAGTACCTGAGAACTCTGATGTACCCTAGGAATGGCAGTAGCTCCAGCATTGGTTTTATAGTTTTGCCTATGGCATCAAATCTATGAGAGTTTAAAGGTGCTTCATGCGAGTCCTCGAGACTTCTACTAAATATTAATCCACCGTCCTCCGTTTGAGTTACGTAGGGTGCTCCCGGAGTATCCCAGTCGATGATAATTGCTGGTTTAATTGCATCAAGGTACGGCTCGGTTATCACGGGGTGCTTTGTTTCATCTACAATAGGCACATTCACACTCACGCTCTCGAGCAACACGCGTGTACCGCGACCACCAGCAGCAACTATGAACACATCTCCTTCTACATGACCTTTACTGGTTAAAGCGGACTTTACGGTTGAACCAGAGTACTCGAGTCTATAAACTTCAGTGTAATTAGCGAACTTTACACCCTTAGACTTCAGCTTCGTATATAGCTTCACTAGGTTTCTAATAATTGGCATTCTTCCAGCAGTTGGATCGAATAATGCACCAGCAACTAGGTTCTTGTTCAAACCCGGTTGAACAATGGTGGCCTCATCGGGGTCCAGAAGCCTAGTTGGTACACCGTGTTCGTTGTGGAACCGGGAGAGCTTTTCGAAGAGGTCAACAGACTCTTGTTTTCTAGCAATCCAGAGATAACCTCTCTGCTCCAGCTCGAAGCCCAGCTCTTCCCTTAGAGCAAGCCAAAGTTTAATACTTTCCTTCATTAATAGTACGTGCTCTCTTGATGTAAAGGATGACCTGAAGCATCCGATGTTTCTAAGTGAACCTCCGCATCCTGGATAACTCTTTTCTAATACAACAATATCGTTCACTCCGCGTTTGCACAGCTCATATGCTATGAACATTCCGCTAATTCCACCACCAATGATCACGACTCTCATTCTTCTACACCCCGTAGGAGAACAGCTATGTTAACAGGTAGTATGGGTGGTCTCACCGAGTAGTTAGCCAAGGCTTCTGAAACCGGTTTACCTGTGAACCTGGAGAATATTCTTGCGGCTATAAACAAGCATCCTCTACCCTGGCAAGGACCAAACCCGATTCTAAGGTACTTTCTCAGCAACTCGAAGTCGTCCAAACCTAGCTTTAATGCGTTAACCACGTCCTCCATCGTTACATCGTTACATCTACACACAATCGTAGGTTTCACTTCTTCACCCATACAGCTCTCACCTCCATGCCTAAACCCTTCGGTACTTGAACTGTTACAACGTAAGTCTTGTTCCTTTCCCAGACTCTAACAACAGTACCTACACCCATAGGTTCCCCATACCTGTTCAACAGTTCGACTTTATCACCCACTCTAGGGGCAGGAAGCATTTCATGGGGGAGCGTTACGTAGTCTGCTTCCTTCTTGGATAAATCAACTACAAAGGCTGCTAGACCAGGACACACAGCAACGCATACACCACAGCCAGTACACTTGCTCCAGTCTACTCTCGGCAAAGCAATTATGCTATCCATACTGATAGCTTTGGTTGGACAATGGGGTACACATATGTTGCAGGGGATCTCCTCGGGGCACTCCAAAACAGCAACAGGTCCCTTTTCTAGTCTTTCTCTAGGTGGAAGCAAACCGAGTTGTTCCAGCTCTGAGAGCTCGATTACTCCTGTTTCACGGAACCTGAGTTTACCCACAGTTATCACCCAAAGCTCACAGGAGCTGGGTACCTTTTCCTCAGCTCTTCCATCTCCTTGCGCATAACAGTAACACTCTCCTTCCCCCTGCGAGCTCTCTGAAGCAGTGGAGATGCTCTGTACTCGTTCCATAGAAACCTTAGGATTTTCTCGGATTCCTCTAAGGCTTTCGACGCTTTACTGGGATCACCGTACTTGGAGACAACGGAGAGAGCAGCTATTCTCCCCTCGAGTATTGCTGTAGTAGCCTCCTCAATACCAGAGGAATCTCCAGCAACGTACATGTTCACAACTGATGTCTCCAGATCCATGGTTCTCACAGGTACTAAACCTCCAAGCTCAGGCACGTACTTCATAACAGCTCCTGCCTGCGCGTGAAGCCTCGTGTCCGGTTCCAGTCCAACAGCTATTAAAACTAAGTCCACATCGAAGACCTTCTCGCTACCAGGGATGAAGTTGAACTTTTCATCAACACCAGCAACAACAGCTCTTCTAACCCTGATGTCTCCCTCAACGTACTTGATCGTGTGCCTCGTGAGTATCGGAACACCGTACCTTCTTATCTTGGCAGCGTGCACGAACCAGCCACCAATCTCGGGTAGTATTTCAACAACAGCTTCAACAGGTACACCTGCTTGCAAAAGCTGGTAGGATACTATGAGACCAACGTTACCGGAGCCCACGACTAGAGCTCTGTCCCCTGGCTTAACACCGAACTCGTTCATTATGGTTTGCGCTCCGCCGGCACCTATAACACCTGGTAGATCGTTGCTGGGGAAATCTATGAACCTTTCTTGAGCACCTGTTGCAACTAGTAGTGCTTTAGGTTTAATCAAGTAGTGCGTGTTCTCGCTCGCTACACCTACGACCCCTTCTCTGAAAACCCCGTAGGCAATGGAGCTTGTGAGTATCCTAACGTTGGGCATCTTGATCAATTTTCTTGCGTACTCCTCGGCTATTTGAAATCCGCGTAATCCACCAAACAACTCAACGTTACCAAAGAACTTGTGAGTCTGCTTGAGGAGCTGACCTCCGAGCTTAAAGTGCTCATCTACGAGAACTACACTAAGACCGTTGCTAGCAGCTTCAAGAGCGGCAGCTAGTCCAGCAGGTCCTCCACCAACTATCAGCAGATCTGCTTCGAGCTTCTCGCTACTGACATCCTGTTCAACGCTTGAAGATGCTTCAACTGGTAGTCTTCCCCAGCCACGTTGCCTCTCAATAACCAGTCCTTCCCTAACTGGCATTCTACACGTTCTAACATTGGGCACACCGTTCACGGTCATAAAACAACTACTACACTTACCTATCATGCAGAAAGGTCCTCTCGGTCTTCCCAACTTAGGGCTCCACGAGTAAACATCTACACCGATAGCGTACAGCGCAACAGCAACACTCTCTCCTTCATAGGCTTCAACGGGTTCTCCTTCAAAGTACATTACAACCTTTCTTCCTCTATGAAAGGTCAAAATTGGATGCTCATATATACGTCTATCCATAAATGGCGATTTACATCACCCTTATACAATGTACCAATAAATAGAAATAAATACGAAAAAGAAAAATATGTACGCAAACACGGTATCAAAGAAAACGAGTTAAACACGCATCGCACAAATCACTAAAAACTCGCACGGTACAAGAAGATGATCCTCGCAGATCGCTTATGTGAACAACACCTTGCTTTATCATTCAAGGCGTTTCAATTAGTGATGTTTTTAATGTTTTTAAGTCTAAGGAACGTTGCTGTCACCTGACCCTGGATACATATAGCCCACATGGCGTTCATCAAGCTTATGTGTGATGTTAAGGATGCTGATATTATTCCAGCTACACCCCCCAGGCTTATCCTTCCTCTTAATGCTTCAAACCAGACAACATAGGATAATAAAGCAGTTGAAGCAAAGGTGGTCGCAAAACTTGATGCAAAGAACAACCTATCGTACCACATTATTTTATCAATGTAGAACTTCCATTTTCTGAGAACGCGGTGAAGATCATCAAGTCCTCTGTTATCGTAGATGTAATCCCTAGTTAGCACTATGCTGTAGGAGTAAGCTTCGCGTTCAAAAGTTCTTGCTCGTCTTATCTTTCTGAGGTACAACTCTGTGTAAACCAAGTAAGGTACAAGAGACGCCAATAGCAAGGATACCACTGTTGGCCCAAGACTGTACACCGTAATTAGTGCTGTTATACTAGTGAACATGTTGGGTAGTAGCGTTGTTAAAACTCCGTTCAAGTTCCATACAACAAAGTCCACATCGTTAGCTACTATGCCTACAAGGTTCTCTTTGTTACTCGCGTTGTTATTAGCGCTCATTAGTATTCTCTCTTTTAAGGATACAATACCATGAGAAAGCTTTTTGAAGTACATCATGAGCGCTATTTCTGTGGATCCAAATACAACACCAGAAAAACCGAAAAGCGCTACCCCATTGAGCAACTTAGAGAGCTCATCCTCTCCCTCCACGTACTCTCTCAATCCCTCAACAAGGTAAGTTATAGCGTAGGGTACAAGAAACCCGTTAACGACTCCTCTTGCAAGAAACGTTGAGACTAAAATAGGAAATCCTACTACTGCAAAACTTCTCACGCTTTTATTTATGAAAAGCATTACCTCTACGATTTCCCTGAGCTCACGAACAAGCTCCACCCTTATTAGTCTTGGTTTTATTACTTTACGAAGCAATCATGCTCCCTAAACCTGAGTAAATAGCGTACAATATGTTTAAAAATCAAATACTACCTGAGGGTTCCATTGAGGAGTGTAAAGCAACGATAGGTTTAGCACTAGTACAAAAGCTGTTGTCAGTACAACGCTGTTTCAAAGGCTAATCTTATAACTGTTTTTAATTCTGTAGAAATTATGGCGTCTGGAGTGCTTAAAAATGAAGTCCATAGCTGTTGAAGCTGTAAACTTTACCAAGAAGTTCGGAGATTTTACAGCTGTTGACAACTTGAACTTAGCCATCTACGAGAACGAGATATTCGGCTTGCTGGGTCCCAACGGATCAGGTAAAACAACAACTCTCCTAACAATTGCAACCGTATACAGGCCTACTAGTGGGGACATCTACGTCTATGGTCACAGCGTTACCAAAGAGGACTACGTCGTGAGGAAGATTGTTGGAATAGCGTTCCAGGAGCCGAAGGCCATGTGGATCGATAAGCCATACGAGCTACTGCTATGGCATGCTAGGATCGTAGGATACTCTGCCAGCGATGCCAAGAGGGTTGTAAAAGAGGTGATGGAAACCCTGGGGTTGTGGGAGCACCGGAATAAGCAGTTCTACCAGTTGAGTGGGGGAACAAGAAAGAAGGTAGAGCTAGCCAAGGTACTCATACAGAAACCCCGTGTAGCAATACTGGATGAGCCTACCGCGCAGGTAGATGTTCTCTCAAAGCACGCTTTGTGGGATACCATTAAGAAGCTCAGAGAAGAGGGAACAACGGTGATCATAGCAACTAATGATATGTTTGAAGCTGAAAAAGTCTGCGAGAGAATAGCGATAATATACAGAGGGAAACTACGAGCACTTGGTACAATAGAGGAGCTTAAAGACTCTATCCCCAGGGGGGATGTTATAGAAGTACAGTTTGATGGAAGCAGATTACCAGATAAGCTACAGTACGAACTCAGAGAACTCGGGAAAGTCGAGGTGTCGGCGGGCATCCTCAGGATTTACCTTGAGAAAGGCGAAGAAAAGGTAGTAGACGTCGTTGAAACTTTCAGGAGAAACAACGTCAGAGTACTCAGAGTAATGGTCAAAGAGCCAACTCTCGACGATGTATTCACCTATATAACCGGGGCGAAGCTACGTGAAGAATCCTAGTCTCAGAGAAAACGTTAGAATGTTGCTTCTCGTTGCTTCGTGGGATTTAATGAAGCTTAAAAACCAGAAGATATTCCTAGCTATGCGTGTAACCTGGTTTACCATACAGGTACTGGTTTTTGCAAAAGTTATCTCGCACATTGTAAGCCGTGTTGTCGTAGATTACACTGGTGGAGTAGACTACTACTACTTCTACCTCATTGGTGTGTACACATCGTTACTTTACTCGACTAGCATTTCGCGGGGATACATAATAGCAGAGGAGTTTGATGATGGAATAGTAGAGTACCACCTGTCTCTACCCATCAAGAGAAGCGTGTTCGCCGTTGGCAGAGTTCTCGGATGCGGTTTGTCGACAATCATATTCACTTTACCCATGATGGTTCTAGTCTTCATCATTCTAGGGTCCGTCAGTGTACTCACAGCGCTCGTATCTGTAATAGCAGCACTGGCGTTCTCCATGGGTGTTGTTAGTTTTGTTCTGCTACTGGTGTTTTCGATAAGATCAACCGATTTAACAGACATACTCATAGGAGCAATAGACGCTATGCTTATAAGGTTGAGCACGGTTTTCTACCCGTTACCCGCTATAGAAGCTACTGGTATAGCACCCTACTACGTCGCGGCTTTAATGAATCCAATAACTCATCTGTCGGATTTTCTCAGGATTATCGTGTTCCCCGAATACTATCTGGTCTTCAGACACGGACTAGTGCCCACGGTTGTCTTCCTACTAGCGTTTTCCATGGGTCTTCTTGTTATCGCGATAGAGTACTACGAGAAAAAGCTAGAAGCAGGTGGCTGGAAGTGAGCTTAGCTTTGGAAAACTGGTTCAGAGGAGTTTTACTGGTCGCATTGAGGGACCTCAACAGGTTTTGGCGCAACATATACTGGCTCGCAGGGCAAGTTGCGATGAACATAGCCGACCTCGTCATATTCGCTGTGATATTCCGCGGTCTCGTGAACCCTGCTCTAATACCTGACTACGTAAGATTCATAACACCAGGTGTACTCTGTCTTTCAATATTCATATCTGCATTCAGCATTGGTAGGGAGGTTGGTGTTGAGCTTAGGAGAGAGGTTACTCAGTACCTCGTATCTCTACCAATTACCCGCAGAGCTCTTGTAGCTGGGAGGATCGTGGGTGGAATTCTACGAGGGTTCATGTATCAGGCTGGTTTCATAATCCTAGCTACTATACTCATGGGTGTTCCTAGCATCGATAAGTGGTTCTTGATCTTCAGTGCTTCTCTACTGCTAGCAACAATCATGTCTAGCTTATCAATAACACTATCTACTTTAACCAGAGACTTCAATCTGCAAGCTGCAATAAGGTCTCTTGTATACTTCGTGTTCTTCTTTGTTTCAAACGTTTTCTACCCCGAAACAGCACTAGCAGCTCGACTAGGGCCAGCAGCTCCTCTAGCATACTATTCGCCGATGAGCATGGCTGTAAACATATACAGGTTCGGCTTTAACTACACTGCATCCGTTGATATAGTATTTAACTTAGCAGGGCTTGTGATCTGGACGGCGATCTCGCTGATCCTCGCGTTTAAAATCTACATTAAAAACCTTACCAGGTAACGAGAAAGCTCCTGTCAAGGAGGGATACTACATCGTATCTGATACCGTGAAAAATCTTGTCGACTTGTTTCCTGAACAACATATTAGGGAGTGCTAACTTTTTTCTGCAGGCGAAATGATGAAGAAACGTGGTACTAATACATAAGCATCGTGTAAGCACGCATTTTCGGTTTTGCCACAATGCAAGTTTGCTGAAGTATACTACGTGCTAATGAACAGTTGCACATTCATACAGCTCAGCCCGGGAATAAATTTAACGTGGAACCAAAGTTTACAAAGCATGGTGCATGCACTTGAGGTTACGCGATATCGAGAGAAGAGCTTTCGATATACTAGCTTCCTCTATTCTTCGTAGCATGGAGATATCCAATTGGCTGTACAATGGGGAGATGATCAAGCTACCATTCTACACCGAGACGAGCCCGGATAGAGTTCACGTATTTGCAACCGAAGTGAATGTTCCCCCGACAGAACACACGTGGTTTTTGAAATTCCTGATAAGCGGTAATGCGCTCCTCAAGGTGGACAACGAGTCCTATGCTGGAGTAGACGAGATGCATACCTACGTCCCGATACATCCGGGTAAGCACGTCCTTGAGCTTAGGGTATCCCCAAGAACCCTATTCGGTGTACACGGGTGGAAGTTGGCGTTCGAGAACGCTTACCTGATCGAGGTCGATACATTTGTTTTCAACGTTGGGTTTCTCGTTCTGAACATTTTAAGATTCGTAGAGGCTCTTCCAAGAGATGACAGCTTGCGCAGGGACCTCGAAGAGCTACTACAGAAGTCCTTACTTACAACTCGGTTAAACCCGTCACTAAGTCAAATAGCAATGCTACAAGTACTTCTCTACGAATCAGGCTATAGAGCTACAAGAGCGGATTTACCGAGAATGTACGGAGATTACGCATGGTTAACGTACACGTATGGAACAGGGGTATTAAAGAAGCACCTGGAAGACACGCCCTACTCGAGTAGGTTTGATGCTATTGAAGAAGCTAAGAGAATTCACCGCTTAATTAGAGAAGAATTGGAGAAACTCAAGGAGAAGTACCCAAAGGTTGGACTACTCTACGTAGCAGGACATAGTCATATAGATGCTGCTTGGTTGTGGCCTAAGAATGAAACCATCGAGAAGGTTCTCAGAACATTCTCAACGGTAACCAGGCTCGCCGAAAGCTACGATTTCGTCTATGTTCAGAGCTCAGCACAGTACTACGAGTGGGTTGAGGAAAAAGACCCTGTTCTCTTCGAGAAGATCAAAAAACTCGTTGAACAAGGTAAATGGATAGTAGCTGGTGGTATGTGGATCGAAAGTGACACGAATCTCGTTGAAGGAGAGTGCCTTGCTAGACAATTCCTATACGGTCAACGCTACTTCCTCGAGAAGTTCGGAAAAACCTCTAAAATAGGCTGGTTACCCGACAGCTTCGGCTTTTCAGGTAACTTACCTCAGATCATGAGGAAGAGTGGAATAGAGGTCTTCGTAACGCACAAGGTTATGTGGAACGATACCAACGAGTTTCCTTACCACTCGTGCAAATGGAGAGGGATCGATGGAACGATCGTGCCTGTCCAAGTGCTGATCACGAGCTACGGTGAGCCATTAACACCGGACTCCGTGTACAGGTACTGGATTAAGTACAAGGAGAAGAGCACTGTTCCATTCACGGTTTACGCCTATGGTTACAGCGATGGTGGTGGAGGACCAACTAGGGAAATGCTTGAACTGGTGAGCTTGATCAACATGCTACCAGGTTTACCAAGCCTCGGGAATATCGTTGAGGACGAGTATGTTGAAATGATCAAGAAGTATACTGACAAGATGAGCGTGTGGAGCGGAGAGCTCTACCCAGAGTTTCATCGAGGTACCTTCACAACCAATGTAGCAGTAAAGAATGCCATGGTGAACGCAGAGGTTACTCTCATAACGGCTGAAGCCTTTGCGAGTGCTGCATCCGCGGTTAAAGGTGTACTCGTTGACACGGTTGAACTCCATAAACTGTGGAAACTACTACTCTTTAACCAATTCCACGACATAATACCAGGCTCGTCCATCAAAGAGGTATACGATGATGCTATCAGAGAACTAGAGCATGTTGCAAACTGCTCGCAGAGAATCATCGAAGAAACGCTAGGTGAAATCACCAGAAGAGCCGTAGGGCAAAGAACGATCGCTGTGGTGAACCCACATCCATGGGTTCTCAGCTTCGTGGCTAAGTTGCCCAAGAACGCTGGTGTACCTGCTGACGCTGAGTGTCAGGAAACCGAGGACGGCTACTACGTGGTTCTAAGGGCTCAACCTCTGGGTTTAACGGTCTACAATCTTGTGAACGATGTTTGCAAAGCTAAAAGTGATGGTGTAAGTGTGGAGCGAACTAGTAAGGGGATTATCATGGAGAACGAGTTCGTGAGGCTGATGGTCGATGAGAATGGCAACATAGCGTCATTAATTCTTAAACACGGAAACATCGAGCTACTGAGAGAACCAGCGAAGATAATAGTTCATGTGGATAAACCCGGTGTTTTCGACGCGTGGGAGGTTACAAGCGATTTCCTAGTGCAAGGCTGGGAAATGAGCATTGCAGAAAAACCCAGAGTCGTTGTCGAGGGTCCACTCGTTTCCTGCGTCAGGTTCTCCAAGAGCTTCGAGGAATCAGTAGTGGAACAAACTCTATGCCTCTACAAGGACAGTCCAGTTGTTGAGATCAGGAGTAGATTAAAATGGAGTAGTAAGGGTGTTCTCGTGAAGCACTGGTTTAAGACAACCGTTGATGCAGTGCGAGCGCACTTCGACATACCGTTTGGTGTTATTGAGAGGTCAACGAGGTTTGAAACAAGCTGGGAGAAAGCGATGTTCGAAGCTCCAGCCTTAAGGTGGGTTGATGTTTCAGATGGTACGAAGGGTTTTGCCATAATCGCGCCATCCAGGCATGGGTACTCGGTGATTAAAGGCGATGTATCGCTTTCACTGATAAGATCACCCGTTTTTCCCAATCCCTGGAGTGATATTGGTGTTTTCGATATCACGTACTACTTGTACCCGCACAAAGGTGACTACGAGAAAGCCGAGGTCCCGAGAATCGCGCGTGAACTAGTGTTCAAACCGGTAGTTAAGCTCGTTGAAGGAGTTCTCGAGGGCTTCTCGGCAATAACCGTTACGCCGCCTCATGCTATGCTTGCAGCCTTTAAGTACTCTCACAGCGGCGATGCCTTCGTGCTAAGATTTTACAACCCGTATCCTAGAGACATAAAAGTTAAAGTAAAACTTGGTTTCTCGGCCAGCAGGGTCGTTGAAACAAACATCGTGGAGCTGGAAGAAACAGGTGTTCTATTCGAGCATACAGACGAGTTCGAACTGCACTTACTACCATTCGAAGTAAAGTCTCTAAAGATCGAACCTCAGTTCTCCGCGGGAAGATGAGCTGTTTTTAGATAAGATACGTAAAAACAATAATTACTAGCTTACGGTACCCTGGGACGGATACCCGGGTGAACCCCGGTGAACTACGTTTTTCTAGTAGAGGACTTTGTGTACAGAGTTGACTACGAGAACTACCAGCCGAGCGAGGAGGAGATCAAGCGTGTAGGAGAGATCCTTGGGCAACCCACGAAGAAGCTTAACGTTGTTATGGAAAGGCACTGGCAGGTATTTAGAAACTACATTGAGAAGAAGTGTGCTAGCCTAGGTAATACATCAGTGTGCTTATACTCGTGGAGGGTCAACGTACCGTTCAAGTTGTTCCCTCTAGCACTTCACGCTCACGGCACAATCATACTGTTTGAGAACGAGAAACCCAAGCAGGTTCTAGCGTTTCCCATGAACAAAGCACTCAGCTACAATAAGTCTCCGGGTTTGCCACCGGAAGAGTACAGCGAGAAGATCCCACGCGAGGTATCCGCTAGAATAGATGGATGGCAGTTAACCGCGTACTACAACCCACTCATCAATCGCTGGATATTTGCAACCAGGTATGCTCTACACAACATGTACTACATGAAGGGGCGATTAGTGGTTGAACCCATGGAGTCGATAGCTAACCCCTACGTTGAGATAGGAGACAGAATCGCTGAGAAAGATGGATTATACGAAAAGCTCGATACGTACAGAGGTTGGACCTTTACGTTTGTTCTGGAAGGACCTGAGCCGGCGGTAACTAGACCACCTTACCCCATTGGAGCGGACGTTGAAAAGTACAAATTGTACGTTTTGATGGCCCGAAGCCCGGACGGGAAACTCCACACGTGGAGTGAAACGAGAAAACTAGTTGACTACAACGCACCACCCCTATTTGAACCCAAGAGCCTGAAGGAGCTGCACGAGGATGTTCGCAGAAGCCTCATCGTAAGATCATACTTCGCATACCTAGAAACCGGGGACCCGGAGAACCCTATCATAGCTGAGCTTGAGTCCGATTACTATCCAGAAGCCATGAACGCAAAGTACCTTAACGACGCGAAAGCGGCAGCTGTTCTCGTATGCGAGGACTTGGGTGAAGAGCTTGCCAAAATCATGGGAGACTGGCGAGCAAACCTAGTCATCGAGCTGAGCAGGCTCAAGAGAACTCTTGAAGACACACTTGCAAGGCTCATCGAGTCCCGAGGTGTTCACACAGTATCCAGCGCAGCTGTGAATACACTGAGAGAGATGGGTGTAAAAACTGTAAAGCCCGAAGAACTGGTAAAAGCTCTCAGCGAAGGCAATATTAAGAGAGTAGTTAAGAAGTTAATGGCTCTACTACTAGAGGGGAAATCTCTTACAACGCGTGAACCCCTCGAAGTACTCGAAGAATACATCGGAAAAATAGCTAAGATACTGGAACCAAGTTAGCAACGTAAAAGAACCATGGTGTATCGTGCAGTGAGGAAATAGAAAGAGATAAAGAAATCCTGTAACCAACCGTACACCACTTCTTTTATCCTTTCTCCGTTCTCTCTTGGCATCCACATCCGACTGTATTCACATTGATTCTTCGAGAATATGTTCTCTTCAAACACATTTACAGTTGCATAGTATGACCAGGTAGTCCTTTAGCCTCATACTTTAACCTCACATTTGCTCCATGTTTCCCATTCATTGTTATTCGTAGAAACAACGGTACCTCTGAGTTTTATTTTACTGCATAGTTTGCTATAAATCATTAGATCAGCAAGGTTTATGTACTGGTGGTTATGTACCTTATGTAGGTGAGATTGTGGATAGACTGTTAAGACTGCTTGTAGCTTTACTAATAGTAGCTCTGGTAGTCCCGGTTCTTGCAAGCGTTGATGTACATACAGATGCGCAGTTGATTAGGGTGATCATTGGCGTAAATGGAGACTACGAGAGAGCTAGAACGCAAATTTCTAGATACGGTCTTGTAGAACTGGAAATCCCGGAGATTAATGCGATCGTTCTCACAGTTCCACATTCATCCATAACTCGTTTATCTAGACTTCCCTTCATAAGGTACATTGAAGTTGATAAGCCTGTTCATCTCGTGAGTGAGGTTCGCTGGAACCTAGAACTGATAAATGTCACAGATGCATGGATGCTCAACGAAACCTATGGGGATACAGCGTTTGGATACCACGGTGATGTTCAAGTGGCGGTTCTCGACACAGGTATAGACTACACTCATGAAGATCTCCGTAATGCAGTGGTTTACTGCATAGTCTCTCTAAGAAACGGAAGAACCTTCTACAAAGGGACAAACCTTAGAAACTGTAATGATCAAAACGGGCATGGAACACACGTAGCTGGAATAATAGCGGCAAGACTGAATGGTATTGGTGTAGTCGGTGTATCACCAAAAGTAACATTATATGCTGTTCGAGTTCTAGATGCCTCGGGGTCCGGGTACGTGAGCGACATAGCCAAGGGCATTGTAGAGGCTACCAATGGGCCAGATGGAGTAGCAGGTACACCGGACGACGCGGACGTTATATCAATGTCACTTGGTGGATCGCACTCTAACGTTCTATACGATGCTGTTAAGTACGCTTACAGCTATGGAGTTGTTCTCGTAGCAGCAGCCGGAAACGAGGGTGCTGCAAACCCGACTTACCCCGCTGCATACCCCGAGGTAATAGCTGTTGGAGCCATTGACTCAAACTACCAGGTTCCCTCGTGGAGTAACAGAAACCCAGACGTAGTAGCACCAGGTGTGGAAATACTGTCCACATGGCCAAAGAACAGATATGCTTACGCTAGTGGTACGAGCATGGCGTGTCCTCATGTGAGCGGAGCAGTAGCAATAGCGCAGGCAATTAGACTGGCAATGGGTAAGAGCAGGCTTCACCCAGATCAGGTCAAAGACCTTATAACGCGAACAGCTATTGATCTAGGAAGCACCGGGTACGATGAACTATACGGGTACGGAGTAATCGACGTTTACAGCTTCGTCATCACCGCCATAAGCGAACCATAAGAAGAGAGATAATTTCACGAGCAGCTACCCCGTTCAAGTTTTTATTTCACACGATTTTTTATTTCATCGCATTGCTCGGTCCCCGAGAAACCGGAGATCAGCTAGGATACGGTTCTTCACACTTCAGACCCTGTTTTTCATCACGAATCAATTCAACGTACACTCCATGTTCCATATATGAAGAGCGTGTTTAAAATAATGTTCACAGCATTAGTGAATGCGATGCAATATAAGTTTTCGAGAAGGGTTTGTCCCGAGGTTTAGAGAGTTTTTCAGATATGTGAATTGCATCTGTTCAGCTCAGTGTTTTTAGTGATTAGTTCTATGCTTGAATCTGTAGGACTCGTGAGGTTGAACGAGTTGTTTGGAAAACACTATGTTGCCGATAGACTCGAGTTTAACTTAAATCAAGGCCGAGTAGTATTAGAAAGACTAAGTGGCGAACTCCTTAGATTATCGGTGAGCAGTAAGAACGGTGTTATGGAGAAGCTTCTTTACGCGAGTGAAAGCACTCCTATTTACACTAAGCCTATACCCCCCTTCGGTGGACCGTTGGATGTAGGCTGTCTTTACTTGGTACTGAACGAACCCATTGTTGTACCCTCCTTTGCGAAGATTGAGATGGTTCAAGAGCTACCGGTTGATTTAGGCGTGTTCCTTGGTGAGGTGATTGTAGCTACATTACCGCTTGGACGCGTAAAGTACGCACTATACGGTGTTCCAGATATGGGGGACGTTTGTAGGTATGCAGACTCTCAGATAAGAAGCAGCTACGCGGTGTTAGCAAAAGCTCTCTTAAGAATAACATCCACCAGCAAGAACACGGTTGAAGTTGGGAAGCTCGTAGTACCAATCCAGAGCTCAACCGTAGTTTATACTGATAAAGGAAGCTTGTTCTTCAGCGATGTATCGGTGGATATTGTTACACCACACCATATTGAGGTGCACACTCTCGGGATGTCAAGCATTATTGATGGTTCACCTCAGTTAGAGTTTAAGGGTTCTGGGTCTACTTACATTATGAAGTTCGGTGCGTAAGATATGAACACAGCAGAGCTTGTAAACATACTAGGATTAGACTGGGTTGCTAGAACTGTCGCTGCTATTATTGCGATCATCATAGCCTACTACATTGGGAAGATAGCTGGTGATTACGCGAAGAAAGCTTTGGTTAAAGCTCCCCCCGAGGTAATATACAACGTTTCACGTGCAACGAGACTAGTTTTCTTAATCGTAGGTGTACTCATAGCTTTATCAATACTGAGGATAGACCTAACGGGCTTCCTACTGGCAGCAGGTTTTGCAGGTATTGTAATAGGTTTAGCTGCTCAGCAAACTCTTGGAAACTTTTTCGCTGGGTTAACACTACTACTTGAAGGCAGGCTCCGAGTAGGAGACTCTGTCCGCGTGGATAACGACTGGGGTGTTGTTGAGTCCGTTGGCTTGATATCAACGCGCATCAGGTTGTGGAGTGGTGAAATTCTCACATTGCCCAACAGCGTTCTACTATCTAGCAGGCTCTACAACTACACACCAGCTGTAGCTAGAAGAGCAGATATTACCATTGGTATATCGTACCGCTCGGACATAGGTAAAGCTATAGATATCATTAAAAGAGTTCTCGACGAAAACGAGCTCGTTCTCGCGAACCCTCCACCGGTGGTTATTGTGGATTCACTGGGTGAAAGCTCAATTACTCTCAAAATATTATACTGGGCTCCGTCAGCAAGGTTCTGGGATGTTAGGAGAACTGTTGTAAAAGATCTAAAAGAAGCGTTGGAAAAAGAAGGGATCGAAATACCTTATCCTCAGAGAGTTGTGTGGTTAAAATCCGAGGCTCAGTAAAAGCCCATTCATACGGACGTGGTTCCAGTAGCGGGATCAGTACTAGGCCCGTATATGTAAAGCTGGTTTGTTCACCGAGTAGAGCGTTAAACTGATAAATCCTGATCTTTGCAAATATACGGCTGGTGGGTATCTTGAAGAAAATCGTGTACACTAACAATGCTCCTAAACCAGTGGGACCCTACAGCCAAGCTGTATGCGTTAATGGGTGGTTGTACGTCTCCGGTCAAATACCAATAGATCCTGCTACGGGCGAACTAGTAAAGGGAGATTTCAAAGCACAGGTTGAAAGAGTGTTGACGAACATTAGAGCTATAGTTGAATCGGCTGGTGGAACACTTAATGATGTAGTCAAGGTTACAGTATTCCTGAGAGATATGAGCAGAATAGGAGAACTCAACGAGGTTTACTCCAAGTTCTTCAGTGAAAACCCACCTGCGAGAAGCGTTGTAGGCGTTAACGGTATTCCACGCGGAGCTGAACTAGAGGTTGAAGCCATAGCATGGGTCAAAGAGTGCTCCTAGCAGAGGGATTCAAGCTATGTCCGAGAAGCCTGAGTTCAAAGAGATCGCAGACAAAGTTCTCGACTGTCTAAAAGAACTCAAGGTCCATTATACCGAAATGCACGTGTACCCTAAAGCTAGTGGTTACAGAGTTGAAATTTACCCCACGCCGACCAGGGAATTCCACGAAATTCTAGTAGAATGCATCACCAAGACTACGGGTTTGAAAACCGTGATTGCTGAGAAACAGCATGGTTTGTACATTGTAGTAGTAAAAAAGGATTAAAACATGCTGGTTTCAAACAACTGATCAGCCTAGGTCAACGTGGAATAAGAAGGATTTCGCCACTGAAACAACGTGCTTATTAAAGTGCGTAGTTCCTTGAATATTAAGGACTACAATTCATATCTCTGAGTACCAGGCACGGTAACTTCGTGCATATTATCAACCAGTTGATGCTCCATGAGTGATGAACCAAGGTTTATTGTTGACAACATGCTGGGGTCTCTAGCGAGATGGCTGAGAATCCTCGGCTACGACACAGCCTACGACAGGAACGCGGAGGATTGGCAGATCATCAGAAGAGCTGAACTCGAAAGGAGAACAGTTGTTACAAAGGATAGAGCATTGCACAACAAAGCACTTAAGCACGGTATTAAGAGTATTCTACTGTGGGAAGAAAACATAGAAGATTATCTAGCGCACCTAGCATTCGTAACAGGTATTAGGCTTGGAGTAAACTTCGAGAAAACCCGATGCCCTGAGGATAATACACCTCTCGTTAAGGTCAACAAGGATAGAGTTAAAGATCTTGTTCCACCAGGAGTGTACAGAGTACACCATGACTTCTGGATCTGTCCCAGATGCAGTAAGGTCTACTGGGTAGGAAAACACTGGAGAAAAATCGAGGAAATACTGCAAAACGCTAGGGAGAAGCTATCGAAACTCAAAGAAGAGCTTAGGAAGTAGCTCGGATCCTTGCGAAAAGCCTTGTGTTTCCGCGTTATAAGCGAGCACTTCCCTATAAAGAAATCCGGGTGTTTTCTCTTGAAGCCGGTACACCCATCTGAGCTAACCTTGGAGGAGGGTTACTACCTGGTTAAATTAGCTAGATTAGCGATCGAGGAGTACCTGAGAACCGGTGAAAAGATAAAGCCTAGTGGTATTCCAAGCGAAAAGCTACTTAGACCCGGTATGACCTTTACAACGCTTGAAACACTGGATGCATCTACGGGGAGAACCAGCCTACGAGGATGCATAGGTTTTCTTGCACCAGTGCACAGCCTCGTTGAATCCGTTGTGGAATCAGCTGTTGAAGCAGCAGTTAACGACCCAAGGTTCCCCCCAGTAGAGCTCAGGGAAATGGACTCCATAATTGTCGAAGTCACTGTTCTATCAGAGCCTGTAAAACTCGACGTTCCAAACAGAATAGAATTGCCACGCTACATTGTAATAGGTAAACACGGCTTAGTTGTTGAGAAGGGTTGGTTCAAGGGAACACTATTACCCGTGGTACCCGTAGAGTACTGCTGGGATGAGGAAACATTTCTTGCTGAAACATGCCTTAAAGCAGGACTAAGACCCAACTGCTGGCTAGATCCAGCTACCAGGATCTACGTTTACGAAGGAAGAGTCTTCAGGGAGAAAACACCACGTGGAAGTGTATATGAGAGGAACATGAACCAGGAGTACAAAGAGCTCTGCACTTAAGCAAGCATTATCATTGTACACCTGGTTAGTTAATCACATACTCTTTGAAGTTTAAAGTATTTAAAGTTTATTTAAATAGTGATGTAATGGAGCCGGTTCACGTAGGGGGAGGCAGTGTGAATCAAAAGAATCAAGAAGCATATAATCAAGGTCTACTCGGAAGTGCTATTGCACTAAACTTTTTGATGTCTTCTTTATTGATGCTTCGTAGACTATTTATCATTGCTCACGGCGATCCATCTTTCAGAGATCTCGCGGCATTATCTTCTATTACACTTGTGGTTGTAGCCGGGTTATTAGCGTTAATCGCAGGTATACTTATACTGACTGGGAGGAATTACGGAAGGTACGGAAACAGATTGCTACTTTACTTGTGATTCAGCTTTTATGCATCGCTGTAGTATTAGTTTCCGTACCAGACATGTGGATGTTCGTGGGTACAGCGTCGTTAATGTTCTTGGTAGTAGCTACTCTTGTAC
>JAWAHD010000023.1:0-18397 GCA_038889555.1 Desulfurococcaceae archaeon | reverse complement strand
CTTTTCCTTCTTCTACCTTGTCCAGTGTTGTAAGCACTTACAAACACCCGGTTGTAGTTTAGACATGTCTAAATTTATGATTTCTCAGAGAGACCTATAGGTTTTTATGTTCTAGGCGTGCACGAGACTAGGATAAGACTAGCTACTCGTAGAGGTACCTCTTTGACGTCTTGTTCACCAATTCTAACCACGACGCTCTCGGGTTTCCTTGAAACCACGGTGATCACTGTTCCAACCCTGACGGTTCCACTTCTAGCAAACTCTAGAACATCCCTGAGCTCTCCCAGTAGCCTTCTCACGGTGCATAATGCACCTGGCTGAGCTGTGCTGAGGGTGATTAGTTTTTCATCAGCACGGTAGATCTTTGAACCTGGAAGAGGATTACCGTGTGGACACGTTGCCGGGGATCCAAGTAGTTGGTATATCCTCTCGATGATAACGTCTGGTATGTGCTCTAGGTAGTGTGCGTAGTAGTGTGCATCATAGTCGTTGAAACCAAGTATGCTTGACAAGAAGAGCTCTGCTATTCTATGCTTTCTAATGATGACCTCGGCGAGCTGTTTACCAGTGCGAGTTAACGCAACGTAGTGGTACTTTTCCCTTATAACAAGACCCTTCTTCTCTAGATTACCAATCACCTTGGATACCGTAGCCGATGAAACACCAAGTTCGCGTGAAATATCAGTTATTTTCGCAACACCCTGAGCTTCCTCAAGCCTATAGATCGTGGTTAAATAGTCCTCTACTCTAGACTTCGAAAACCGCATAGTAAACCACATTGCAAGCCTTAGAACCCTGGTTCCACGAAGATGACTTTTAAACCACTTGATATCTCTATAAGAGGTGGGTGCTTATAATGCCCAAGGAGATATCCAGCGTTGATGAGTTTGTAAAGATAAGCGAGAGAGCAAAAGAATGCAGAGTTGTTAAGCTTGAGAAAGAGGGCATAGCTAAGGTGAAAGCTAGAACAAGTAGATACCTATACACAATTAAAGTACCCTTAAGCAACCTAGATGAGTTTCTAAAGAAGCTTAAATGCCAAAACATAAGGTTTATTGAGTAGTTGCTCAAGCATTCTCAGAGAACACAGCAATACATAGAAGTGAAAAACCATTAAAGCCGGGGGCGGGATTCGAACCCGCGGTTAAACGGGTATCCGAGCCCCTGCTCTAAGCCAAGGTCAGCCCTGCAGCCCGCCGCCTTCGACCGCTCGGCCACCCCGGCGTACTCACTTATTTAATCTCTACTATGACCACTTATAAGTCTTTTAGACAAGCAAGAAAGCTGGTTGTCAATCTGGATGAACCTAAAAAGTGCTGTCTGAGTGGGCGGTCCGTCTCCCGCTCATTTGCTCCCGAGACTCGGGAGTATTGCGGGAGTCCGGGGCTCCTGGTAGACTTATAGAAATGCTCCTTATTTACTTTACTTCGAGTTCTGGCATTTTAGAAGCCTTTATGTTTAGAACAGCTTCAGCAATACCGTTTGAGTACCTTGCAATTCTCTTTATGCTGTCCAGTATCATTGCTACTGTGATCTTCTCCTTTGGTTCAAGAGGAGCTTCCAGAACTTTTCCATATATTACCTCCTCTATTTCCGTTACAATGTTTTTCACCTTAGCAATAACCTCCTCTGCTTCTTTTCTGTTGAGAGAGTACAGTGCCGACATGGCTTTCTCGAAGACTTCAATGTCTCCTCGTAGGTAGTTGTATACGTACTCTGGATGCGATAAGCCACCTACAGCTACAACTCGCTTTGCTATGTTAACTGCGTGGTCTGCTATTCTCTCGAGATTTCTTGCTATAATTCTGTAACTTAGAACTTCAGTTACGTTCGAGATCCCTAGCTCGTGTTGAACCTTGATATCCAGTAGTGCAACCGAGAGTTCTCTGACTATCAGGTGGTGAAATCTATCGGCTTCATCATCTCTTTGAATAATCATCTGAGCTATGCTTATATCACCGTTACTAACCAAGTGCAGTGTATCATTTAGCATACTACTTACAATTAAGTGTAGTCTTCTAATTGCGTTTATCAACGGGAGTTCCTGGAGATTCAGTAGAACCTTGAACGTGATCGAGCTGGTGGACTCCTCTATAACCTCCATACCAGCGAGCTTCAGTCTTGCAAGGTTTTTGATCTCGCTGATCATGGATGCTAAGTTCGGAGTGCTTCTCTCGAAAACCAGTGAGATTATACTGTAACCCGAGATGTATGTTGCTAAGAGAACTCTCAACAATTGCATTCTATCAACTCCAGAATGCACTTTCAAAGTAGCTTTCAGCTGCGTAGGCTCAGCTGTTGATGGTACTATAACAAGCTTATTACCAAGTTTTTCAACAATAACAAAGTCTCCACTCTTCAAACCAGTGGCATCAATCCAGTCCTTTGGTAGTGTAATAATGAAAGATGATGAACCAGTTTTCTGAACACGTCTTCTTTCTACGCTGTACATAAGATCACCCACATTTTACACATTTAACTCCATATAATCCTTGTATTTTTGAAAAACGCAATTACAGGTATTTATAGTTTATAGACTACTATATACTCCTAACCCTGTACTATTAGCATCGTTACTTAGAAAAGCAGAAGGGAGAAATGGGCCCGCGGGGATTTGAACCCCGGACCTCCGCCTTTCTCAGTTTGAGCTTGTAAGGGCGGCGTCCTACCAGGCTAGACGACGGGCCCCAATGCTCTCAAAACATCTAATTGTGGTTTAAAAGTTTAAAACAGTTAGTGAGCACGTGCACTTGTTAGAACGGAAGCAGTGGGCCCGGGGGGATTTGAACCCCCGACCTACGGGTCGCACCCCTTTCCAGACCTCTTTCATCCCTCTAAGGTCAACCGACCCATAGTGTACACGGTCTGGAGCCCGCCGCTCTGCCTGGCTGAGCTACGGGCCCACTGCCGGGTATACGACTCCAATAACTAGTTTTATAAAGGTATTAAAAACTTTTAACTTTAATTAGCTAGGGGCCTGCTTAGCTGAGTGGTGTAGGAAGGTTTGAAATATCCACTAGATAAAATATGTATAAAGAGTGGAGTGTATTGTTCTTCATGCCAGAGAAAAATAGACTCTGGAGAAGTAACAAGCGATGACATAGAAGTACTCAAGGCTCTCATAGAGTTGGAGGATAAGCTGAAGTTCATGAAGAAAGGAGAGTTCGTAAAAGCTGTAAACCTCAAGGACAAGTCTATAGTGTTCGTAAGAAACGAGTTCACAGTTGAGGAGAAGAAGCAACTTGAGGAAGAACTTTCATCCCTACTTGGTAAAAAAGTAAGAGTAGTTGAGTACATAGGTGATTTAAAAAAGCTTATAGAGCAAATACTGTACCCGGCAACACTGTATGGAATAAACAGAGTGTGGATACCCGGCGGCTCCGAAATAATAAACATAAGAGTATCCAGAAGAGATAGAAAGTTCATCAAAGACAAGGAAGAGTACGAAGAACTCATCGCTAAGATATTCAATACGCAAGTCAAAATAGTTTTTGAGTAAATAGAAGCATGCATTCTACTACATTTAACTGCGTATGACTAGGTTTTCCTTGAATAGTTCTCTTAGAACAACCGTAGCGTACATTCCTGGATCCAGCGTGAACTTGTACGCTACTTCATCACCCTGTACCTCGATGGTGTTTCCATGTGGTTTAAACAAAGCTGGCCTCTTGTAACAGGGCATGTTCTTGAGCATCTCCATTGTTAATCCTTCTTTCTTAACTATGGACTCGTAGTAAGTGTATGACTCGGTGCACCCGGGTAACGGTAAACTCTTGTTTAGAAGAAACTCTATTCCAAACGAATCCACGAGTTCATTGATTAGCATGTTGAACAGGTAACTTCCGTAGGCATGAATGAAAATACTCCTCGTGTACTTTGAGATCAGCTTTAATCCTGCACGTAGTGGTGAACTAACATACCTCTGCTCGTACCATAAGGAATCGAAGTCTAGTTTCACTCTTTTAACTAAGACGTCGTCGTTTTCAAGCGGATACGGTGAAACCAGGAAATCCCTCGCGAAGAGATCCTCACGCTTTACTAGCATGTACTTTCCAAGCAGATGAGTATTGTACCTTGAATATCCGAACCTCTGGTACCCGTAGTACGATGGCAACCCTACCTTCAAGATTAAATCTACGATCTCCTTTAGTACATCGATATCCTTTCTAGTAGCATCCTTAATGTATACCGTGAACTTGTTTCCTAAGTGATGTATACGCCTAGGTTTACATTTCACGTAGCCAATCAATTCAATGGTCACATTCTTCGTTACTATTGGAAAAACTGCTTTATCAACGAATGATGACTTCACGAAGAAGTACGATACTGCTAGAGCGTTTTTATCCTTCAATCCAAACAAGTGTATATTAAACAATGGTACATCGAGATGCCTTTCCAAAAGCCTGATCACTTTTAGTGTATCAGTATCGCTTCGTACAGCACGTAAAACAGCATAATCACCTTTCTCCACGTTAAATCCTAGCTTGCCGAAATCCACAAGCTCTTCAACATAGAAGCTACTAGGGGAAGCTTCGAAAAGTGTGTTTAGTTTTTTGCTTGTTAAAGCGTACTTTAAACCAGTTGCGTAATCCAATGGATGAGGGTATTTCATCAAGCAAATTCCCCGAGGAATCTATAGTAGTTTCAAGTGACCCGTTATCTCGTCCACTCTATGGTCTGGCGCTGGTCCTATCGCTAGTGCTGTGGTTGTTCCAGGAGGAAGCTCCGTTAAACCTGCATCAGCTACAAGAGCAACTGGTAAGCGCTTTTCCAGTGCCTTGTTGTAAAGTTCAAGTAGTTCTTTTTCACTATCTACCTTTAAAACTACTTTCTTCTGTCCTTCTCTCCACCATTCAATAAACCATTCGCGAAAATTGCGGTAAGCCTCAAACGCAGCCATTAGGGAGGCGTGCGCTACTTGAGCGGCTGTTTTCCCTTTGCTCATCTTTAGATCTGTTCTTACAACTATAACCTGCTTCAAACCGTAATCCCAAGCTGTGCACTCTAACCTGTTTTATGGTTTACTCTAGGATTTTTAACTAAGTGAAGTGCTACGTATGGTAAACGAGCACGATCGTATTTATAAAGCTTGAAATTCATGAAATAAACGCCGGTGCCAGTTCACCGGGTTAAAGGTGCAAGGAATGTCTACAGCTCAAACCTCGCTTATACACATGGAGGAAGAAGCCGTAATGCCAATCTGCAGTAGCTGTAAAAGACAGTTCAAGCCAGGAGACTACGGTGTAGAGTTCACTTGTCCAAACTGTGGAAAAAGCGTTATCAGAAGATGCAAGAGGTGCAGAAAACTCTCAGTAGAGTACGTTTGTCCAAACTGTGGATTTAGAGGTCCATGAGTTATGTCCAGAGTAGCAGTTGTACTAAGAATATTCCCAGAGGATGTAGCTACGAACCTGGAGAATATAGTGAGCGAGATAAAGCAGAAGTTGCCGCCAGAGTACTCTCTTGAACTATGGGATACAGAGCCCATAGCCTTTGGGTTAAATGCACTAAGGGTTCTCATAGTAATGCCAGAGAACGTGGAGGGAGGTACTGAACACCTTGAAGAGCTTATCAGTCAAATACCAGGAGTAAGTCAAGTTGAAACAATCGTTGTACATAGAGTTTTCTAGCTTGAATCTGGCAACCTCGTGAAGCGGGCCTTTTCAACACTGAGAGAATACAGCATTTTAAACCCGGGTTCCCTCGTCATCGGTTGCCTATAGAGTAGTAACCAGGAACTCCATAATAAGCATTAAGCTACTTAAACTCTTTTCTCCAAAGCTCCGTCATTCTTCTTCTTCTGATGCTGAACATTTCTCTATCTACGTACTTGTACACCGTTGAGTGCATTCTACCTTCAATGAGCATTTCGATCGCTCTTTTCGCTATATTTGCTGTTTCATAATCTCCTATTATTGCAACATATGGTTCATAAACGGAGATGTATGTACTGGTTAATTCTTCGAGTGTTCTTCTAGCTCTGCCCTCCTCTCCGATCACTCTTCCAAGAACCCTCCTTATGTGGTTAGGTTTATTTCCAACGTACTGTCTTACGTCTATGACTTCAAGGGTCTGATCGTCCTCCAGTAATCTGAATGCTCTTTCAGGACTAAACCCGTATCCAATAGCTTTCACGATGTTCTGGGCTTTCATCAAGTCGAGAGCCGATGTGTGTGGAAAGGCTGGTTCTATTACAACAGCTCCAGTATCGGGGTTAACCGTTATAATAGTCTTCGTTTTCTCTTCTATTTCTTTCTTTACGCTTCCGTTGTTTGCTAGGAGAACTCCTACTCTCTCTGTTGGTATCTTCTCGTATAATCTCGTTACTCCTAAGATAAACCTACCTGTTTCTTCTCCAGACATAGCATTAAACGCCCCAGTAGCTCTTCTGCTTTATCCTCAGAGATGCCTGCTTCTTTCTCAAAAAACTGCACAATGTTCCTTATATCTCTGGTTAAAAATTCCAGTGCATTAGGGTGGTTTAAATCAACAGCTTGACTAACATCTATTATAGCTATATCGATGTTCGATTCATCCGGGAACTTGACCACAATGTTGTATTCTGATAAATCCCCGTGGACAAGCTTAGCTTTACAAACGATTTTCTTCAGCTCTTCAATCACCAAATGGTATACTTTCACTAGTTCTTCCTTTGTGAGCTCTCTATATACCTCAACTAGGAGAGGATACCTTGTTCTATCCTCGCCGACGAACTCCATTACAAGAACATTATTTAAGCACGTGATGGGCTTGGGGACTTTAACACCAGCTTCGTACATTCTCGTGAGATTTCTGTACTCTTTACGTGCCCATGCTATAACGAGGGCTCTTGTATCCTTCGGCTTTAACCCTTCGAACCGAGGATCACCCAGAATGTACTTGTACCTACCCTTCTTGAACTCAGCCGAGCTCGTTAAGTATATCTTTACTGCTACAGGATTGTTGGCGAAGTCGTAGCCGAGGTAAACCTTTGATTCTTTACCAGCACTTATTACACCACTTATTCTCTTTAATACGCGTCTTCTATACAACTCTATGATCGTCATAACTGTAGAGTAATCAAAAACCTCGTCTACTACCTCGAATAGGTCTCTATCCTTTATTCTCTCTTCCAGTGGTTTCTGCTTCTCTTTTATTAACCTCTCTATTTCATCCTTCATACTAATCCGCTTATTGCGTCAACGAACTCCTTTGGTATTATCCCCTGCTCAACGAGCTTGTTTACTTCGCTCTTGCTGTACTTGTGTATAACATCGCACTTATCTGAGTCAGGTCCCCACAAACCCACGAGAACTATGTCTCCTTCTATGATCCACATTTTTCTTCTGATTTTTCCAGGAATTCTTGCTTTTCTATCGCGTCCATCAATGCATTTAACTAGTAGATAGTCTGCTCCAAGGTGTCTTATAACACCACACACTATTATGCCCTCGGACGGGTTGGGGAGCGGTATTTCTGGAGCTACTTCTTCTGGTTCCTTCTTTTTAGGCAAAGGGATCACCCATGTTCTTCTATGGTATGAGCGCCTCTATATTGTTGTCAACTCTTACTAATAATACCTTGCTTCCGGGCTTAAGACTACTGTAGATGTTGATGAAGGGGCGTAGCTTTCTTTGAGTATCGCTGGTTAAGCTTCTCAAGGTTACTGTACCGTCATCGTTTACAGATTCAACAAAGTATTCCTCGTACTCCACGCGAGTTGGATATCTCAGAAGCCCGCTCCAATAGTACTTTACATTTACACTCTCGTATTTATCAGTCTCCGGTATCCATAGAACAATCTTACCTCGCTCAGTGCTTTTGACGTATGCAAGCTTGTTCTTGTAGATGACCACATCTCCTTCTGATAACACGGGAACTCTAACAGAGTATGTAACAACACCGAGTGGCTTACTTCTCCGCGTGTTAAACCCAGTTTGTTTGAACGAACTCGTGATTTTTGCACCGTATTGTTTACTTAGAACATCTATGATTTTTCTAGTAACGGTTGCATCTTCCAGCTCGAGATCCAGTCCTTCTTTCACTTCTTTAATGTTTACAAAACTATCTTTAACATAACTTAGTACCTCCTGTATTATGGATTCAAGTAATTTAGCTGGTACTCTTGGTGGTGTAAATCTTACTTGAACCAAGTACTTGTACTTCCCTGTAGCTCTGGATATACAGGTGGGACATGTTCTGTGGTTAATGTAGACCTTTAAAGGAACCTCGTAGTACAAGGTTTTCTCATCAACCCTTATTTCTAGAACTGTGTTCACACCATATACATTAGAGGATATTCTATCGAAGCTGGTTATTAGCAAACCTTGGAGATCGACTCCTTCTATGATGTATCGATGCAGATTATTCTCTAGTGTTGTCTGAAGTACTTCTTCCTCGGTAGCAGGTGGATACCACTCTCCCTTGTTTACCCATGATCCACACCTAGGACAAATCGTTACTTCGAACTCAGGACTGCCATTAATGATGTTGACGTGTTTTCTGAAGCACTCTGAACACATTCCTTTTACTAACTCCTCTCTAGGTAGAGATCTACCGCATCGAATACAAAAACGCATGTCTTAGATCCTCGTAAAGTACGCTATTGGAACACCACTAACTCTTAGTACAGCATTTGGATGAACGAGTCCGCTTGTTAGTGCTACCTTTACCGCTTCTTCACCAACAATATTAGCCATATCCGCGGATTTCAGAAGCTCCAGTAGTTCTTGAGTTGTTTTTAATTCACCCATGTAAAAACTAGGTGTGATGTGAACCCTGAGGTTCTTTTCAGGTTCTTCGAGAACTCGGCCTATCAGTTCCTCATCGCAAGCTGCAATGAGTATCCCCATTGTGGTTTCATGAAGCTTAACGTAAACACGCTTACCACTAGAAGTTGTACTCAACACATTACACCTAGGTTAAAATGCAGGAAGAGTTGTCTCAGCACCGCAGGCTTCACACTTCAAGCTGAACACTTTACCTTTCTTGATGAGCTTTGTGTGTACCGAACCGCACGTTAAGCACTTAACGTACTTTTGAACAAAGTGTTCAAGGAGCTGATTTATAGCTGCTGAGCTGAACTTACCACGTAACTCTAACTGGCCTGCTTCATTAATGGATCCCGGCACGTTGAGCTCTTTCATGAAGTACCTTCGTAAGAGCTCTTCATCTCTTCCTAGTACGTGAGCTATATCCCTGAAGTTCTGTATAATAGTTTTACCACCAATTACTAGTACATTTGCTTTCGGCATTTCGAAAACCTCTTCGCTTCCTCTTCTTCCAGCTAACTTAGCGTAAGCTCTATCGAGTAGCTCTTCATAAGTATACCACTTGTTGCTACTCAAAGAATCACCCCCTACTCTTGAGTCTAATTAGGGAATATTATATAGATGTTACTACAAAGTAGGTATTAAACACTATGAAAGTGTACATTGAAACCTACGGTTGTGCGCTTAACAAAAGTGATGAAGCTCTTATGATGAGTGCTTTGATGAGCAGAGGACACCGGATAGTTGATACTATAGATGAAGCTGATGTTGTAGTTGTCAACACGTGCACCGTAAGACTTGATACAGAGTATAAAATGATCAGCAGAATACGGGAACTCCACAAACTATGCTCTGAAACAGGGAAAAAACTCATAGTAGCAGGGTGTATGGCTAAGGTACAACCATACACAGTAAGCTTAGTTGCACCTAGTGCATCGCTTGTTTCACCTCAGAATGCAGGTAGAATACACGTTGCTGTCGAGTCCAAGAACAGAGTAGTACTGCTCGAGGGTAAGCGTGAGAGAAACTTCATAGGTGTATGTCAAGGCAAGATTACTCCAATAGCAGTGCAGGAGGGGTGTTTGGGAAACTGCACTTTTTGCATAGCGAGGTACGCTAGGAGAGAGCTTGTAAGCCACAGCATAGAAGCGATCACCAGTGCTGTGAAAAAAGCAGTTGAACAAGGTGCTGTAGAAATAGAACTAACTGGAATGGATCTAGGAACATACGGACTCGATCTCTACAGGAGAAGAGCTCTGCCAGATCTCTTAAGAACACTGGTGAGCATTGAGGGAAACTACAAGATAAGGATAGGCATGATCAACCCAGAGCACTTCCGCTATATACTAGATGACCTGGTGGATGTTCTGAAAACGAGTAGCAAGGTGTACAAGTTTCTCCACATACCACTTCAATCCGGTAGTGACAAAGTACTAAAGCTAATGGGAAGAAGATACAGCATTGACGAGTACAGGTCTTTCGTGAAGGAAATTAAGAGAAAAATCCCCAATGTAAGCATAGCAACAGACATCATAGTGGGTTTCCCCGGCGAAGAAGAGGAAGACTTTGAATGCACAATTAAAGTCATAAAGGAACTTGAATTCGAAAGAGTGCATTTAGCAAGCTATAGCATTAGACCATTAACCCTTGCTGCGTCCATGAAGCAGATAAACACTCGCGTTAAGAAAAGCAGAATGAGGAGAGCTCTCGAAGTAATTGTAACCGTAGGAGTGAAGGTTAGAGAACAGTATATAGGCAGAGTTGTGGAGGGTTTCATAACCGAGAAGACTGATAACTGGATTGCACGGCTAGATAACTATATTCCAGTAGTATTAAAGACGAACCATAGCGCGAGTTTTGGTGACCTCGTTAAAGTGTTCGTAGACGAGGCAACGTTTTTCGACTTAAGAGGATATGTTATTTAAAGCGCTCAATACCCGTAAGAGGAATACTTACTACAACGTCTTTTAGTACTACGTTAAGCGAAGACTCCTTAGCCACGTTGCTAACGACCTCGCTGATTTCTCTGGAGATCTTAACCAGATCCAGTGAGCGAACGGGGTAACTCACCGGGTTTAGTTTGACCAGGAGTTTTGTCCGCGTTCTCGATATTTCACCGACTTGAACTTTCTTTTCTCTCTTTGTACCTGTAAACGTGTAGTTCTCGAGAGAGGAAACCGTTTTTTCAATAAATAGGTAGCATTTGTCTAGTTCCACGCATTCATATTCTACGGAGACTTCAACCGGGATGCACACGGACGATGGTACCAGGATGGCGTTGAAGAAGTGCTCGTTTCTAATTAGATAGGTGTTTCCGTGTACATCGTGAATTTCAACATACTGTGGATGCATGTGAAGAGATGTTGCTTCCACCTTTAATCCGTACTGTGGTAAGTAGATCACATGTGGTGTGGGCTTGAGGGTTGCACGGATAGCTACTCCGATTATGTAGGATCTTATGACGTTGAAGAACATCACGAAGCCTACTACAACGAACCCTGTTATTACAGCTGCTACGATAACCCAGTATTCCTTCACTACGATGAACGTGCTTACTACCAGTATACTTGCTACCACGAATAGGTTCACTATGGTGAGAACCACGTTTCTAACAGAGTACGCTAGTCTACCAGTAGCTACTAGAGAATCCAGTAGTTTCTTAATAGCTAGCCTGAAAACTCCTAGAACGAATATAACCACTATGATGAGTACTATGTCACTCACGATCGTTGCAAATCCCTGTGAGCCAGGTGACATAGCGTAATTAACCTCTTATTTTTCTTATGAACGAGTCGTCGGGTGCTAACACAAACAGCATGCTTCCCGGAGTTAGAATAGTATCTTCCGAAGCAGGTTTTAACTCCGAGTCCTGGAATACAAGTACGGGCTTTGCACCGTTTTCTTCGAGCTTTAGATCACCGAGCTTACTGTTAGCACTGAAATCAGATTCACTTATAGTTACAACGTACAGTTTCTCCGTTGGTGTTTCAGCTAGTAGATGCGCCTCCGTAATAGAAGCTAGTATGTGCTTCAAAATACTTGTAACAATGGTGTGTTTAGTTAATGGTAATCCAAGCTGTAGCTTACTGGCAATTCTGGCAACCTCGGAGTTACTGAACAACCCTATTCTAATAGGTACTTCGTAAACCCTTGCTACGGATAAAGCTAGTAGATTAACCTCATCTCTATCCGTTAAAGCGAGGACTGCGTTTACTTCTTGCATGTTTATGTTAGTGTACACGGAAGCATCCGAAGCATCAGCCTCTATCACTAGAACATCGCCAAGTCTTTCAAGGATAGGTCTACGAGAAGAGTCTTTCTCAATAACTATGATCTCTTCGAATTTTTCCTTGGCAAACTGAGATGAAAGCAGCAACTCGGTGACTCGGCCACCACCTACAATTAAAACCTTTAAACGAGCCATTTGTAACCCTCTATTAAACAAAAGCATGATACACTACTAAACTACTAAAATAGTCACCTTCACCTTATATAAGTAAACCTGTAGTAAAGGAGCAAACCACAAGATTAATTTGAAAATTAATCGTGGAAAGCGGGCCCGCCGGGATTTGAACCCGGGTCCTCCGGCTATCCTCGAGCAAAATAGCCGTTGAAAAATACTTAGAAGGCCGGCGCCCTCTCCTGGCTAGGCGACGGGCCCATTCCTAAGTTTCACAAGATGTGTGAGGGAATTATATACTTTACTGTTTCTCATCCTATGTTTCGTGGGTTTCCCAAGGAGGGTCACCACGCTTTCTCAGGTTCCCCAGGATCGCGCAAAAAGCATTGAAATCTTGGAGAAACTGCAGACAAAAGGTAGCTCTTAGCCCTTATGGCATAGGACACTTTCTACGGCTTCCAAAATAACTTCCTTGTTTATTCTCTGAAGTATTCTACCAGTTACATGGTCTTGTTTGCCTCCACCCTTTACTCCGTACTGGAATAGTTTTTGCATCACGTTCCTCAGATCTACTCCAAGTTCTCTCGCTTTCTCAGGAGTTACCGATATTTCCACGAGGTCTCCTGCGATTAGTACAAGTAGCACTTTTTGCCTAAAGACTAGTTCCTCGGTAATCATTTTGGAAAGCTTTTCATCTTTGAACGGGGTCTCTATGACAACAACATCTAATCCGCAGATCGACCTCTTCTCTCTATCGATCTTCTCCATTAAAGCTCTATAGAACGCGCTTCTGTACATGTCGAGGTTTTTCTCGATCTCATCTAGACTGGTTTTCAACTTCTTAACAGCATCCTCGAGTTTAACACCTCTTATACCTACAGCTTCAAGCGCTCTTTCTCTTTCCTCCTCCAGCTCACCCACGTACTCTACAAGTCTTTGACCGGCTATAAACTCTAACCTTATTACTCCATCCTGTATTCTCTCAACATTGATGATCTTTATTCCACCAACCTCTATGGTGTTCCGTAGGTGTGTACCGAAACAGGCCTGTGCATCCCACCCAGGTATCTCAACTATTCTAAGAACAGGTGTGTATACAGCTCCACCCTGGTATATCTTCAACCCGTATGCACTCTCAGCGGTGAATCTGTCTAGGTAGTTAAACTTCAGGTCTAATCTACTGTTAACAATGCTATTTGCCAACTCCTCGATCTTCTTTATCTCCTCCTGAGTGGGAAGCTTATGATGCGTTATGTCTAGTCTAGCTTTTTTAATGGTTTTTTCAGCGCCTGCTTGCCAGACATGATCACCTAGCACTTTTCTAGCAGCAGCAAGAACTATGTGCGTTGCTGTATGATGCTTCATTAGCTGATATCTCTTCTTCCAGTCTATCTCCACAACAACCTTGTCTCCAACTGAGAAAACCGGGGGTCTATCGAGCACGTTGACTATTACGTCTCCAACTTTCCCGATGAGAACTATCTTGTAAACCTGCCCGTTGAAGATGATAACACCATCATCGTGGTCCTGTCCACCAGCCCATGGATAAGCCACGGTTCTATCCAAGACTACAAAGTTCTCTTTTACTCCTAGCACGGTAGCCTCTGTTCGCGTTGCGTAGGGGTCCTCGTGGAAAATCCTAGCTGTGGGTGGAAATGTACTTGCCCATCTTGAGATTTCTTCTGGAAGCTCGTGCTCTTTCTCCTTGATTAGAACGCCTGGTGATAAATGCTTGGAGGCTAGAAGTGCGTAGAAGTTCGAAGGTATAGATATGCTTACTCCGAAAGCCTTAGCTCTCTCAGCTACCACCTCTGGAGGAATACCATGAGAGTCGTATATTTCCACTAGATCCTCCACCGCAATGGTCTTCTTTCTTCTGATGATCTTCTCCAGTATTTCCATACCGCGCATAAGTGTGCTTATGAACTTCTCTGCTTCCAGAGAGACTACGTCATTGATGTAATCTCTGTAGTTCTCGAATTTACCGTATACGTAATCACCTTTCCAGAACTCTATCTGCCTATTAACAAGCTCCAGTACTGTATCCCGTAGCCTGTGGTGCTCTACACCAAGCTTAACTAAGTTTCTGAGAAGTCTTCGAATAACAAGCCTTGCAAGGTAGCCTTCACCAGTGTTCGATGGAACAATACCGTCTGAAAGCATTAGCATTAGTGTTCTAACATGGTCCAAGGTGCTGTACAGGTAAACGCTATTTACGAGTTCCTTATGGTAATCTCCGAACTCTGTTTTACTAACATAGTGAGAGAGCTCTTCAACACTGTTCAGTTCACTGTTGCTAAGCTCGTAAACAATTCTTCTAAGTACATCATAAGGTGGTTCTTCAACACTTAGAGCATCCTTGTAGGATTTCAGCAGATCCTGGTATACAGCGTGAAAACCTGTGGGAGTCTTCTGAGTAAACCACGCTATTCTTTCAATACCATATCCACAATCCACTACTAGAACAGGATTTAGCTCGTACCTGCCGTTGGAGACTTTGTAAGCCATATGAACTAGAGTTGCCAACTCCATTCCATCAACTAAGACTTCGGGGGCTGGTCCAGCGTTACCTCCTCCCTCCCACCAGCCCTCCTTGAACACAAGTTCGTCCATGTCTACGCCTATTTCATCAACGAAGAACCTGATGGTGTTTTCAAATATTCCTTCTGACCAGTAGACTTGTTTACTCGGTTTGTTGAAAGCGTGCATACCACCCATTTCGAAACTTGATAAGTGTCTACCAAAGGTTAATCCAACGTTATCTATGTCTGTTAGCCTAATAGACGGTTGCACGATAACCAGAGGATTGTAAGGTGGATCCACTATACCCTCCGTCACCGCTGGTTGAAAAACAACAATGGATGCTATTGTTAAATACAGGTCATTCCTCCACTTAGCAAGCACTGGGTAGGGGTCTACTAGGCCATGTCCTCTTCTAACTAGGAACTCTATGAACTTTTTACGAACGTCATTCAAAGATAAAGGCTTTACTCTGCTGTAACTCTTGTACAGGAATTCGTATTTGCTGCATGGTCTATCAGGGCATGTATCTCGTGGAACTCTACTCCAGAAGTATTCACCACAAACCTTACACTTATACCTGTGGAATCCGTACTCTTTCTCAAGGTAATTGTAGTTCACAATGCCTTTCTCTGATTCCATGGCTACCACTAGTACAGTTGCTCTACTTTATTCGTAGTATTCTCAGATGCAGGTTGTATTTTATCTTTTTCACTATCCACTAGGAAAGACCGATGATAAGTGTTCGTGAAAGAGGTTTTGAATTCCAGCTTCCAAGCGATGATGTTGTTTAAAACTAAAGCTGTTTCAGTTCAGCCGAAGAGAGCTGCAAAACCCTCTGCGAGCGATTCCTCGCTAAGCTCCTTAGATTCCTCCTCCTTCTTCTCTTCCTTCTTCTCCTCGGCTACAGCAGGTGAACTTGCAGGCGCCGCGGAGACTGTAGCTACGGGGGCTGCTATAGCTTGCTCTAGAACCTTGGCTATATCGATGTTCTTTATTGCTGCGACTATTGATTTAACTCTGACTTCATCTACCTCGACACCAGCTGCTTCGAGTACTCGTTTTAGGTTCTCCTCATTTATCTCCTTACCGGCTTTGTAGAGTAACAGAGTTGCATATACGTACTCTATAGGGACCACCCTGTAATCATGTTACCTTTTGGTTAGAATAGAGTTAGGGGTTTTTAAATCGTAAATTCCGTGAGCTTATTAACCGAAGAGCGCTGCAAATCCTTCAGCTAGCGCTTCTTCGCCGAGTTCCCTGGATTCTTCTTCCTCCTTCTTTTCTTCCTTCTTCTCCTCTTTCTCAGGTGCCGGCTGTACAGCTGGTTTTACTTCTAAACCAAGCTCTGGAGCGTACTTTGACACTTCTAGTGCTAAGGCCAGTGCTTTCGTATGAGCTACTCTAATAACGTACTCTGCTGTATCAGGTGTAATGAACCCTAGCTCTGCAACTAGTGCTAGTGCATGTCTTTGAGCTTTGACAATGGTGTAATTCAATACTTCTGGTTCTGGAATCACGAGTTCTACGGCTAGCTTAAACGCATCTAATGCTGCTTGTTTTATACTTTCCTCGTACTCGGCAACGTTGATCCTCAGCTTTTCTCCAGGTATAAAGAGGTCTTCGTCGAAACCACACTTTACCCGAACTTTGATCTCCTTCAGAGCTAAGCCTAGCTTCTGTAGAATGCTTGCTAGATCAGCTGAGATGATGTCCCCGGGTTTTGCAACAACAGTATCCTTGGCAACATATACAACGTTTCCTTGTACCTTTGTGGGTATTTTGAGTCTACCAAACACGCTGAGAATAGGGCCTGGTGGTAGCCCGGTGTTACCCTCTGGGATCACTATTTCCTTGTCAGCGATGTCACCTGGACCGTAGTAATCGTATGTTATGAAACCTTCAACGGTGTTTGTAAGTTCAAACACGTTCTTGTTGGAGAATATTAGCATGATTTGACCAGTCATGTATGGTTTAAGCTTCTCAGCATCTCGGTAAATATTTTCAAGTGCTTTGAGAGCTACTTTGGGTTTTACAACCTTCATGATAGCATGCTTTGCCAGCTTCTTTCGGAGCATTTGAATATGCTTTGCTGGTACTCCGTTGAGATCCACTATGAGCATACTTCTGTGGTTCTTCGTAAGCTCTTCGATCTCCTTTGCTAGTTTCACCTTTTCTTCAGGTACTCTGTGAGAATACGCTACGCTCATGGTTCTCTACCTGGTGTTCACCTCTACTGGTATACCCATAGTTGTTTTAACTAGGATTTTACCGATGTTAGCGTATCCTGCTGGTAGTTTACCTTCTATCGCTGTGAGAACCGCGAGAGCGTTCTCGGCTAAGTCCTCAACCTTCATATCCTCTACACCTATAGCTGTCATGATTTGAGGCTGGTTTCTTAGCGATACCAGTACGGTGTTTCTGTACCTCGCAATCATACCTTTCAACGCGCTACTCGAAGATACCGGAACGGGGATTTTGCCTCTGGGTCCCAGCGATGGACCTAGAACTCTTCCAACAGTACCCATGAACTCTGGTTTTACTAGAACCCAGTCGCATGATGACGCGATCTTCTTTGCTTGTTTTTTAGTAATGTTCTTTACATCGTCGCCGAGTATCGCTAAGTAAGCACCTTCCGATTTACCTATTTCAACCATTTCTGAGTCGCCGATCACGCAGATCTTCTGTTCCTTGCCGCGTCCTTTGGGTAGGTAAACGGGCTCTCTTATCTTAACTTGCTGAGATTTCAGGTCAATATCCTTCAGAACAACTATTAGTTCAACGCTTTGCTTAAAGTTTCTTCCTTTGCCGATTTCGACGGCCTTGGCAATCGCGTTTACAAGCTTATCCTTTGTAACGGTCGACATAGAAGCATCACGCCTCCATTTCCCACTCAGGTTCGTATTTAGCAATTAGGTCGTCGTAATTACCTCGATTTATAAGCTCTATTACCTCCTTTGCATCCTTGTTGTCAACAGTTATACCAATTGCGCGTGCTGTACCTAATATGGTTTTCACAGCTGCCTTAAGAGTTTTTGCTGACAGCTGATGCTTCTTTATTAGAGCTATTTTTATAGCGTCCTCGAAGGTTATATTCCCGATCTTATTATGAGCAGGGTCTCCCGTGGGTTCTTTTGCACCTGCGAACTTCATTAACAATGCTGCTGTTGTTGGTATCCCCACTTTTACCTCGAATTTTCTCGTATCGGTATCCACTGTAACTTCAACGGGTACGGTTAAACCCTCGTAGTCTTTTGTAGCATTGTTTATAGCATTTACAACTTCCATCACGTTCACCTTGTAGGGTGATAGAGCTGGGCCTATTGGTGGTCCAGGTGTTGCTTTACCACCTTCAACTATGAATTTTAGTGTTTTCTTCACCATACCTGATCATCTCTTAACCTTCTTCACATACGTGATTTGGATCGTAACTGGGATTGTAAACGCGGCTTCAAGAAGATTAACTGTTACAACATTTTTACTTTTATCGATTGAAACAACTCTTGCTCTCATACCTCTGAACGGGCCACGAACTATCTCCACTTCGTCTCCCACATTTAGCTCTTCAACTTCAAGCTTTGGTTTAAGCATTACCATGATCTCCTCGACGGGTATTTTAAGAGGTCTTGCCGTTTTAACGTACTTAATGTTGCTTATCAGCTTGTATATCTCCTCGGGTTTTTCCACCTCGATGAAGACGAACCCTTTAACGCCAGGTGCTATGAAT
>JAWAHD010000022.1:0-18769 GCA_038889555.1 Desulfurococcaceae archaeon | reverse complement strand
AACATGATCTTCAGGCGGGTTGAAGACAAGTACAAGCGAGTTGAGGGTGGTGTAGGCATAGATGCTGCAGATGATGGAGCAGCTATTCCAATCGGGGAAAACAGGTACCTGGTGGTTTCCATAGACTCGTACACGGTTAATCCACCCTTCTTTCCCGGTGGCAACATAGGGGTTTTAGCCGCCTGCGGCTCCATTAACGATGTTTTAATGATGGGTGGTAAACCGATAGCAATGTTAGACACGATAATCGTGGAGGAAGGATTTCCCATGAGCAGCCTAGAGGCCATAGTGAACTCCATGATAAGTGTGCTCAGAGAAGAAGGCATTGCGCTCATCGGCGGAGACTTCAAGGTTATGCCAAAGGGTCAAATAGACAGAATCGTGATTACAACAGCTGCTATAGGCGTATCCGAGGGTAAACCCATAGTCGATAGACCATCACCAGGCGACGCGATCATCGTAACCGACTATGTAGGCGACCACGGCGCTGTCATACTTCTAATGCAAATGGGCCTTGGAGAGGAGGTGGAAGAAATAGCAACTGGTAAACTAAGAAGCGACGTTAAGCCGTTAACGAAGCTCATGCTACCTCTATTGTCCAGGTACCGAGGTTGCATCAAAGCGGCTAGAGACCCCACGCGTGGAGGCTTGGCTGGAGTTCTGAACGAGTGGGCTTCGAAGACGGGTACACTGATACTCATTTATGAATCCAAAGTTCCGATCAGGGAAGCTGTGAGAAAGTATGCTGAAGCTCTCGGAGTAGACCCGTTAAACCTTGCGAGCGAGGGTTCAGCTGTGCTAGCTGTAGAGCAGTGGTGCGCGGATGATCTCGTGGACTTTATCCACAAGCTAGGCTTTGAAAATGCGAGAGTAATTGGTGAGGTCAGAGAAACAAATGAGTTTAAAGGCTACGTGGTAGCAGAAACACCCGTGGGTGGTTTAAGAGTAATTGAGCCTCCACGCGGTGAAATAGTACCGAGAATATGCTAGGTAAAAGCTTTGCCTAGAGCTCTGATAGTACGAAGCGTGAGAATATCAACGAGAGGGCACACTGGTGTTCTGCTCGAGTACAGAGGTGTTAAATTGTGCATTGACCCCGGTGAAGAACTCGATGATTGCACTTATGTTCTCTGCACGCACAACCACGCTAAGCACTGTGGAGACAGCGTGAAGACTTTAACCGAGGATAGGCTGATCTCACCTTTTGCTGGTAGAATTGTAAAGCCTAACGATCTCCTAGACCTGGGTAACATCAGAGTAGTTGTTGTAGAAGCTTACAATGAACCAGAGCTCTTTGAAGGTACACCACCTCATCCCAGGGGTCTTGGAGTAGGATTTCTTCTCAGTTTTCGCGATGGTTTATCCGTATACTACGTTGGAGACTCAAACCTTGTTCCAGAGGTTGCAGAGGCTGCTGAAAAAGCCGATGTTCTCCTCGTGCCGATCGGTGGTGGATGCGTGATGACTCCGGAGGAAGCTGTTGAGCTCGTGAGTTCTGCAAGACCAGCTGTGACCATTCCAGTACACTACACTAGTCTTAAAGACTACTATAGGTTCAGGGATATGTCACAGCCCTACACGCAGATAGTACTACTAAAGAGGAGCTGAACCTTGTCCTACGTTGAGAAAAGACTTAAACCTTTCTACAGTAGCGAAAGAGTAGTACCGCCATCCATGAAGTGGAAAACTGTCACAGTGGAGGAGTATAAGAGAGTATACTTGAACAGTGTGAAGGACCCCTTTGGCTTTTGGGCTCGCGAAGCAGAGTACCTCTGCTGGGTTGAACCTTGGAGAAGCATTTACGAGGGTAAACCACCAAGAGTGGTGTGGTTTACTGATGGTAAACTGAGTGCATACTACAACATCATTGGATGCCATCGGAGTGATAACAGAACCTGGAGTAAACCAGCCCTGATATGGGAGGGTGAAGAAGGGGTATCAAGAGTTCTAACGTACGCTGATCTCGATGAGCTTGTCCAGAGGATAGCAAGTGGTCTCAAAGCACTTGGTGTTAAACCAGGAGATTGGGTAATGGTATACGCACCACCACTACCGGAGTCGATAGCGTCAACGCTGGCGGCTGTTAAGCTCGGAGCCCCCTTTGAGCCTGTGTTCACAGGTTTCGGGTACTATGAGTTAGCTAAGCGGATCGCTAACAGAAGACCCAAAGTTTTGTTCGTATCAGACGGTTTCTACCGCAGAGGTAAACAGGTGGATACGCTGACAACAGCTAGAAGAGCTCTGGAGCTTGTGAAGCAATCGATGATACTAGTTGTGTACGAGCGTCTCGGTTCACCTGCGCTGAAGAGCAACGAGTTATCTTTCGCGGACTTTCTGAAGAGCGGTAGAAATAGCGTAGAGGACTACGTAGCGGAGAGCAGTCATCCTTTGTTCGGATTACACAGTGGATACACTGAGGACCATAAGCCTATAACACACCCTGTTGGTGGATTCCTTGTTCAAGTCTTCTCGACTTCCAGGTGGATTGGTCTTAGACCACGCGATACCTACTTCTGCACGGTATGGCCCGGCTGGATCACAGGTGTAAGCTACGTTGTATTCGGCCCACTAATGGTCGGTTCAACCGTGGTATTGTACGATGGAGGACCAGATTACCCATCGTGGGATAGATGGTGGACTATTCTCGAAGACTACGCTGTAACACTCTTCCTAACAACGAGCAGTGCTCTCAGAATACTGTCCAGAATGGGTGATAGCTACGTGTTAAACCACAACTTTGACACGCTGAGAGCAATCCTCGTAACAGCTGAACCACTAGAGGTTGATACATGGTGGTGGACGTACCGCGTTGTGGGAACAGGTAAAACACCACTAATCACATCCACGCCTGAAAAACTCGGTGGAAGAATACCCGTTGTAAACCTCTACATCCAGAGCGAGGTTGGAACGTTCATCACGGGTAACCTACCGAACTTCGTGTTTCCACCCATAGCTCCGGGTTCAGCTGGTCCACCAATACCCGGCTTTATCGTTGAGGTTGTGAACGAGGAGGGTAAATCTGTTGTTAACGAGCTTGGAGAGATCGTTATTAAAAACCCATGGCCATCAATGCCGGTTGAATATCCAGTAGAGTTCGAGGCTAAGTGGTTAAACGGTTTCTACAGAACAGGTGACTACGGTGTGATAACAGAGGACGGTTACGTTTATCCTCTCTGTAGACTAGATGGAGTACTAAAGGTGAGCGGGTACAGGTTAAGTCCTGGAGCCATCGAAAAAGCACTTGAAAACCTACTTGGAGTTCACGCAGCTGTTGTTAAGTGCATAGATGAGTTTAGATTCGAAGGCATAGTAGTCTTGTACGATGGCGAAAGAAACCCCGAGGACGTGAGGAAAAGTGTGAGAACAGGTGTTGGACCTATAGCGGAACCTAGCGTAGTACTTCGAGCTCCAATAGCCATAATTGAAAAATACAAAGAGTCGAGAAGTACTCTTCTCGAGAAATGCAGTGATGAACTCGTAACATTATTGTTCAAAACACGAAGTACGTAGATGGCTCCTAAATAGGATAAAGCAATTTACGTAACATTCTTCGTTACAGCTTCGCACCTTAATTTCACTAAACTATTTATACCGATTGAACCTTCATCAGTTGCAAGCTTTATCTCCTAATGATCCTAGCCAAATGTAGTACACCACTCAGATCGTCCTTAGTAGGGATATTCGAGAGCTCGGTTTCAACATAATAACACAGATTGCTATTAGCCCCCGTACAAGCTTTTCTCTGAAAACAGCCCATTTATATGGCTTTTATTTCCAAGTATATTACTGTGGGTGTAATACTGGAGAAGTCGTGAACTGGTAGAAGCGATCATGCTCCTAGAAGGTATTGCTGAGCTTCCACTGCACAGCGGTCACGTACCTGAAGCATTACTTAGGAGAATGAAAAAGCTTGGCTCCTTGATAGCCAGGTTCATTGTTGAGACCTATGGTCCCAGGGTGCTCCTGGAAAGACTAGCTGATCCTCTTTGGTTTCAGGCTTTCAACAACGTTATAGGTATGGATTGGGATAGTAGCGGGTCTACAACGGTTGTTCTCTACGTTCTCAAGAGCTCTTTTCCACCGGAATCGGCTCGCGAGGAAGGACTCGCTGTTCTAGGGGGCAAAGGCGGTGATGCGAGGAACATACCAGAAGAAGCGGGTTATCTAGGAGACCTCGTAGACCCTGAACAGGTGGTTCAAGCTAGCAGGCTCTCGGCTAAGGTGGATTCTGTTGCTCTTCAGGACGGTTACACTCTTTACATCCACGGTGTGCTTGTCGCAGAAAACGGTTTGCTAGTTGTTCAGCAGGGTATGAACCTAGACACCAGGCTTGCAAGACGATACCATATTCTCCTCGAGAAACCAGGAGTGTACACCGTAGAAGATGACCCGCACAGCGGCGTAGCATCCATAACCACAGCTCCAGCGTTGAACCTCGTAAACGGAGAGTCCAGAAGCACTAGGAAAGCTATACTGGACATTCTACAATCAACCTCGGTGGACTCTCTTCTCCGGGATGTACACCGTGTTAACAGAGCTCTTAGGAGATTACCCAGTCTTGAGGACTACGTAAAGGGAGTAATAAGTACGCAGCCGGGTGAACTAGGGGTTAAGGTATCGAAGTGTCCTCTCTTCTACAGACCCGTCGTGAACACTAGGAACGTTGAGAAAGTAGCAGAGGAGATCAAGAAAGTTGCTCCACGCGAATTCAGCGAGCTGCTACTGATACCCGGGCTTGGTCCAGAGACTCTGAGAGCAATAGCACTAGTAGCTGATCTGATCTACGGTTATGAACCATCGTTCAAGGATCCTACAACACACCCATTGGACCCCTTCCTCTACGCCTATGCTCATGGAGGTAAGGACGGAGTTCCTTACAGGATTAAACCAAAGGATGTGGATAAGACAATAGAGTTCTTCGCAAATGTTCTAGCTAGTATCAAGACTGGTGATCGTGAAAGGGAAGTATTGCTAAGAAACTTCTCGAGAATGGTTAGAAGAATCTCGTATAAGTACGGGTTAGACCGAGGAACGTTTCAAGTTTAGCACAGTGAAGCGTGGTCTAGAGCACACCTAGAACTATTCTCTCGAGCATTCCTCTGCTGACGGTGAATGGTATATTAGCATGATACCTCTCAACTATAGTTCTCTCCACAAAGTCGAGTACTGGGGCAACATCCTTCTCTGAAATTCCATAGTCGCTCAGCCTCTCCGAGAATCCGATCGATTTTTGGAAATCCTCAACGATTTTCCTAGCTTTCTCTGCATCATCGGAAATAGGTTTTATCGATGGATCGAGAGCTTTAAGTAACCTCGCTGAAACCTCCGGCACAGCCTTATGAGTGTAGTAGATTACCATTGGTCCAAACATGGCTAATCCTGCTCCGTGAGGTAGCTTAGGCTGTAACCCGCTAAACCCATGCTCTAGTGCGTGGTTTAGGTGGGATCCACCAGCTATATCAACAGCGACACCTGCGATCATCGAAGCGTAGAGTAGCCTAGCTCTGAGCTCAATACAACCAGGGTCTTCGAGGACTTTTGGAAGTGATTCTACTACATGGGTAATAGCTATCTGCGCGAGCGATGAAACCATTATGTTTGTTCTCCTAGATGTAGCTGACTCGTACGCGTGGTAAAACGCATCCAGTGATGTATAGATGGACTGCTTTCTGTCCAGTGTTCTAGTATAGTATGGATCATCGAAGCTCACGTCCGGGTACCTAGCTGTGAAACCGCGTTTTTCAATGGTACCCTTTACGGTGAGAACAGCAAATCTGTTCACCTCGGAGCCTGTGCCGTGGGTCAGGTTTACAGCAACTAGTTTCAGCGTATCAGCTGGGGCCCGTGTCTGCTTAGTACCTCTAATTAGGTCAACGGATCTCAGCTCCGTGGTAGCAGCCAAGGATACGACCTTTGCTACGTCAATGACACTTCCACCTCCAATACCGATCACCAGGTCCACATTTTCACGCTTCGCGACGTCGATAACGGTATCAGCTGTTTCCGTATCGGGGTTTGGCAGTATCTTGTCATAGACTATGTAGCTCACTCCAGCGCTTCTCAGAGCTCTCGTTACGTCTTCCAAGGCTCCGGATACACGAGCAGCTGTTCTCGAGGATACCACTAGTGCACTGCTGTAACCGCTGACTACGTGCGTGAAGATTTTCTTGAGTACACCAACTCCGAAGTGAAGAACCACGTCGTTGTACTTGAAGCTGAACTCCCCGATCAAGACGTGACCCTAGTTCTTGTCTATAACCACGTAGTCTTTAACGAGCAGAAGTCCGTAGAGCCTTGACATGGCTTCAATTATGCCCATGATCGGTGCAAATATCATTAAGTGTAGGCGCTTGGCCTTGTACGCGCCATACGTGTATGTACCCACGTAGTACAAGCCCCCTGGAAGAGCAGGGAGTATGAACCACGTGTAACCCAGCTGCGATAGAATAGGTAGAATTACAGCTAGCATGAAAAAGCCCACACCGAAGGTGAAGCTTCTCAGTACAACTACAAGCTTCATTCCAGCTGGGCAGTGCCTGATTCCGGATATAATCCCCTTAAACCATCTTCCTCTCTGCAGTACGAGGTCCTTCAGGCTGTTGGGACTTTTTATAGAGACCTTTGTGTTGCTCTGCCACGTTTTGTAACCACGTTTAACCAACTCCGCGGCGAAGTCGAAGTCCTCCGTTAAGCTTCTCCTGCCGAAGCCTATTTCCTTGAGCACAGACCCCTTAACGATCAAAAGGTCTCCGTGTAATCCGATGAGAGGTCTCGCCAAGAGACCTGTGAAGAACCTGTAAATAAGAAGATCGTCTATAAACCTTATCCAGTCCATTACGTATGCAAGAGTGCTTTTACCGGGTCTCGGTACGAGTATGCCGTTGGCTGCAACGTACCCCATTCTCTCGTACTCGGGTATTTCGTGCTGAAAATCATCCCCTATGATCAGGTTGTCATCGTCTATGAACACGTACCACTTGGATGAATCAACGCAGCAGTCAACGAAGTACTGAAGAGCTCTCCCTTTACCCACCAGATCTCTTCTGTAGTTCGAAGGAACCACGACTAGCTTTACACCCTTAATTGACCTAAGGTGAGGTATAAGTTCAGCACCTTCATCAACAACAACTACTACTCTACCGAATCTGCCTACATGGTACCTTACGGATTCTAGAAGACTCTTTTTGACTCTGCTGTCAGCTTTCGAGACAATGACTATTTCAAAGTTGCTAGCTTTACTCGCGCTTCTTCGTTGTTTGTACGTTATGTGTGCTACAATGCCTAGTGATATCAAAGTAGAGTATATGATCATGCTTGTCAGTATGAAGTAAAGCACACCGCTGGTAGCCGCTTTACCATCCATGTTAACACCGCTTCACGATCCTTACTTAGATAGAGCTCAGGGTAATTAAATAACAACGTCGTCGTAGTGTTCATTGTAGAAAGATTCACATGAGCATAGTTAGACCTGGTAAAGCCGCTTGGAGATTTCTCTGAAAAGCTCTTCGCTAGCGAACTCTATTTCAACCTCTCCATTGTACTTCTTAACGACAACACCCTCGAGTATGTTGGGTGGTGGATCCGGCAATTGTGGATTTGGTTTTTCACGACCTACATAGACCCACCTGATCCTGCTTGGAGACACTTTTTCGAGCCTGTACCAGTACCGTCCGTAGTAGTAGTACTTGACGTGAGTTCCATCCTGCAGTCTTCTCGTTGTGATGTGAACAGGCTTGAGGTAAAAACCCGTGTGCTTTATCATACTGTTGTACTCGTATATCGCAGGCAGAAATTCGGCTAGTATGAGGTTTATCCTTGAGAATATCTCCGTGGAACCTTTAACTGAAAGCTTCCTTTTCCTTGTATGCGTTGACATTCGAGGTCAGCCCATGGGAGTTTAATCACTCTTCATAGACCACTATTTACATCATCCCCTACATTTTAAATTTCGTAGTTAAACTAGTGTATAAACTCGAAACAAGTAGTATGCTGACTACTAGCTAAAGCGATTTTCCCGCATCGTGCTTTTAACACCTGTGTAGTCGGGTTCAACAGTGAACACTTCAAGCCCCTTCTCCGATAGCTTATTGATGAGGATTTCAGCTTTGCTCTTCTCCGCAAGCCCTATGATGATTCCACCTCTTCCAGCACCGCTAAGTTTAGCTCCGAGCACACCTTGCTCTAGCAACTCGTACACGGCTAAATCGCAGATCCTCGATGATGCACCCATTGACCATAGTAAGCCGTGGTTGACCACCATTAGTTCTCCGAGCAGTTTTACGTCACCTTCGTGGAGGGCTTTGAGGGCCAGTTCAACCAGCTCCTCCGCAGCTAGGTATATGTGTTCACCGGTTTTTCCTAGCCTGCTGTATCTTTCAAGAACCTCGCGTACAACCGCTCCTGTTGATCTCTTAACTCCTGTGTTGATGACAACTATTGAGTAGCCAATTGGTAGTCTAACATCTAGTTTTCTTATTACACCTTGCTTGTAGTATAGGAATCCACCGTAGGTTGCAAGCGTGGTATCAACTCCACTGGGCTTGTAGTGTACTGCTTTTTCAGCTTCATGCGCGAGCTTTAGCACGTCTTCCTTGCTGTGATCTACGTTGTAGTAGTTTAGTAGAGCATGTGCTGTTGCAACAGCTATAGCAGCTGATGAACCCATGCCTGAGCTTATTGGTATCTCCGAGTCCACGTAAATATCTACCAGAGCTTTAACACCGAACCACTCCTCGAAGCTTTTCAATAACGCGTTGAAAAGAGTAGCATCGGGTGCACCCGGTTCAATGTATCCCAGCTTCGAAGAATAGACTAGCCCTTTGCCTTTCTCCACACAGACTGTTGCATACCTAGTTACAGCAAGTCCAAGAGCAGGTTTTCCAACCACAACGAAGTGTTCTCCAAACAGAATGATCTTGCCTGGTGCCATGCTACACTTCATGCTATAGCACCCATTCTACGCAGAAGCGGTGCGAAAACTCGGTATTAAAGTCTACACTGGGATCTTCTAGTAGAGGTGTGGGTATATATGAGTAACAATACAGCTGGCAATGGGGAAAGGCGAGGCTCTTTACCAAAGTTCTCCATTGCTGATATGTTTATCAACCAGGCCAGGAGAAGACTGGAGAGCATCAGATTCAAGGTCCTTGTCATGAGTGGTAAAGGCGGTGTTGGGAAGTCCTTTGTATCATCAATGATATCCTTGGCTCTAGCTATGAAGAACAGAAGGGTTGTTCTCTTCGATGCTGATGTGTATGGCTCATCAATTCCTCATCTACTCGGAATTCAGGGATTAAGGCACTTCGCCGATGAAAAGGGCAACATAATTCCAGTCGAGGGGCCGCTTGACGTTAAAGTGGTAGCTGTTAACCTCATGCTGGACGCACCCGATGTACCATTAGTTTGGCGTGGACCACTTGTAGCCAGAGCCGTTGTTGAGCTACTTGCTAGAGTGAACTGGGGAGAGGCAGACTACATGATCATCGATATGCCACCTGGTACTGGAGATGTACCGTTATCGATTGCCCAGGCAATTCCAGATATAACAGGAGCAATCCTGGTAACAGCCCCCAGTACACTTAGTGAGATTATTGTATCGAAGGCGGCTAACTTTCTAGCATCAGCTCATGTTAGATTACTAGGAATAGTTGAAAACATGTCCTATTTCAAGTGCCCGTACTGCGGTAAAATATCCAAGGTTATGGGGTCCACGGGAGCCGAAAAGCTTGCAGCAAAGTACGGTACGGTTGTACTTGGTAAAATCCCGCTGGACCCGGAGATCAACGACTACGTTGACAGAGGAGTACCCTATATACTTGCTAGGAGAGAAGGGGAGGCTGCAAAATCCATCCTGGATATAGCTGATAGGTTAATAAGCCTAGTTGAGAATATAAATCCTGGAGGCTAGACCCAGGATAACCAATAATCTCTAGGTGTTTCTTCTAATGAGCGATTCTGGAGAAATTGGTAGGAAACCCAACTGGGTACTACTCAAGGAAGCAGCTGAATCTCTCTATAGGAGTGGTAAAATCTACTTCACGAGAAAAGAACTCATAGAGGAAGCTAAGAAAAAAGATCCCTCAAGGTCCGATATGAGCCTGGACTTCGAGATCGACCTGGTAACTGTTAATAGTAGCAGTAAAGATAAGTACAAGGACCCAGACAAGCTGTTTCTCTTTAGACTTGAAAGAGGCAAGTACACGCTGTACAGTCCAGAAGAGCATGGTGAGCTGGAGAAATATGTGGGAGCTCAACGTGTAATAGCGGCGAGAAGACGCCTAGTAGAGGAGGTTGCAAGCACGCTTGAGAGCTTAGGTTACGATGTAAGCATCAATAGAACTGCAAAACCCATGGAACCAGACATGATAGCTGAGAAAGGAGAGGATGTTAAGGTTGGTATATGGCTTATTGATCCCTCAGCACCGCTTTCAACACAGTACAGGTACCTAGCATACATAATCGGTTCATGTCTTCTCAATAGAAACTACACCGAGTACATCATATTAGTTCCAGGAGAGCTTTACAAGAGAATACCTCATGAGATAGCAGATGTTCTTGCGAGATTCAACTCGAAGTTAGCTATACTGAAGGAGGAGAGAAGGTACTCAATTCAGTTCTAGCCTACTTCGAGGTTCTTTCTCAGCAGCTCTTTAGCCTCCTCAAGTATTTTGACTACTTCACTGGAAGTTGGCGCATAGGAGTGAAATGTATCAAGACTTCTCGAAGAAACGAGTTCTGATAGTTCTCTCACGGATTCTTCGAGCTCGGCGAACATTACACTTATATCTGGTATTTTTGTTTCAGGTAGTCGTGAAAGATCCTTCAACAACTGGTTTAGCTCAGCGGATAGATTTACTAGGTCTTTCATTACAACAGCGTGTTGAATAGCTAGGTCGATCTTCTCTAGAATTAACTGCATGGTTGCTAGTCTCTTGAGAAGCTCATTCAATCGACCTATTTCCTCAGCGTAACGTTTAGCGAGGTATTTTTCACCCATTGACTCTAGATTAACCATTCTTTTGGTTAGCTCGTTTTTTCTCTCTTCCACTCTACTGTATATACGGTTCACTCTATCTCTGAGAGCTCGCGTGAAGTACAATGCTTCAACAGCTTTTCTAAGAGGTTTTTCGTGCTTCAGCAAAACTAATACCCTTGATAATATCGTGTCCTTTTGTTTAAAAACCGTGTCCTTTTAATACAGTACCCATTACTCCGGTAGGCTCGCGAACTTGTATATTACTATTATGCTGTAGAGAACGCCTTCGCGGTTTAAGAACGTAACTCTAACGGGTTCACCTGTTCTGGGGTCACGGTATGGTTCGAGGATAACTTCGTACGGTACTATGTACGGGTCGTCGGCTAGTGGTCTGACGCTAACGCACGATGTTGTCGTAGGATCTACAGCTTTTGACACATTGATTCTCAGCTGTTCATAGATGTTGTTTCTTAAGGTTACATCCAAATACCTCTCCGGGCCACTAAACCAGCAAAACTCTGCTTTCTTCCCATTAGTTTCAGCCCAGTAAAGTACTGCATCAACGATCAAACGGTAGAGTAACGGTATCTCGTTCGGTTTATCAAAGGGTGGACTTAGAATGTTGCCATAGAGGTATAGGAATCGACTCGTATCTATGTAGTTCACACTTACTCCCTTAGCTTGTAGTTCCTCGACAACGGAGTTGCCAATTCTAATCATCCAGAGACTCTTGGGTATATCTACTATCCCGGGCAATCCCCCTGCGAGGATCGGCCAAATCGATAGCCCATTGGGTTGTTCAACAACGAGCGCTCCTTCGAATACCATTATATAGGTATGATTTGGACGTACTTTGAAAAGCTTCGCTAATCTTGCAGCCTTCTCCGTCGAATTGGACGACATTATTAAACCTATAATGCCGATCTGCGTGTTATTTATAGTTGAGCCATCAGCAACAGAGGCTCTACCACCTAGAACAGATATTCCGTATCCGTAGTCCCACCAGGTTATTATGACAGCGTCCTCGGGGGTTTTCCTAAGAGCTTCTATAGCTTTATACCAGGAGTCATTGTAGGCTCTTATACCCGCTAAACCTGACTTAAAGTGATATATGGTGTTGGAATTGGTAATAAACTCAAAATAGGCGCTCATGATTAAAGCTGCGAACACGGCTGTTAAGTAAGCTAAGGCTATTATCCTAATCTTGGGATCAACTCTACCTCTGGTGTACACAGCGCGCTTTTTCCTCTTATCAACATGAACGATCAGCGGTGGAAACACTCCCTGAAGTATTCGTGAAACCATAGTTGAAACAACCGGGATAGCGAAGTACGCTGCAGTAGCTATCATGTAAGCTGCGTTCAGATAGGAGTAGAAGGAGAGAATGAACCCTATAGCAACGTATACTTTCTCTGGTTCACCTTTGTACAGCATGTATAGTGCGCCCAGGACACCCAGTATTAGTGGTGAAGCTACTATGAGGTACTCGTGACCCGCTGGAACACCCCAGTCGTGTAGCATTCTCCCTACAGCTTCTGGTGCTAAAGGTGAACGATGTTCAGCAATGCTTTCAACTAGTGGTTGAACGGGCATGAATCTAAGACCAAGAGCCCAGGCTAGTCTACCGCTGATCGGTAGAACCTCGTACATTACCAGAGCAACGCCGGCAATCACTGCTAGAACAAGTATCAAGAAGTACCTTCCTGGCGTAAGAACACTTCTTCTTAACCCTACTCTCTTGTATTCTACGCCAAAGAAGTAGAAGAGCAGAGGGAGGAGAGATGCAGCGATCAACGGCAATCCGAGACCGCGAACAGAGGGTGGGTACAATCCAAGAGTTTTTGCATTAGACGGTGATGGTGTTGCAAATACCATTGCTAATGTGATGGTAAGAAGATTGTAGAGTACAAAGCTCCTGGTTACGTACTTTCTTACAAGCAAAGGTGAAATCACAAAGAAGGAAACCACTGTACCAAGTATGAATACAAAACCACCCCAAAGCCATCCAACCATACCAAGGAACAAGGAGGCTAAAACAACGTATATTATTTTTTTCGATGCTACAACCCCATCTCTCGTGGCCTTCAGCAGCTTTGTATAAAAGTACATGAACAGGAATATGAATACTGCTGCAACACCCTCCTTTTCCACGAACCCTACAACCGATCTCTCGACAGCAGCCGGTAAAATAGCCATAAAGAGCGATGCTAGTACACCAGCTACCATGCTACCTGTGAGTTCACGGGCCACGAAGTAAGCTAATGCTACTGCTACAGCTGCGAAGATGATCGGCTGGAGCGAAGCCCACTCCTGTAGCGTTAACCCAGTGTACTTCACCACGTGGTACGATAACCCTATCCATATTGGGAGTAGCGGGTAACTCGTGTATATGAAGTCTCTACCCCAGGGATACCAGAAAATGTGTGTATCGGGATTTTCTCGTGTTAACGTGTACCAGGCGAGAGGCCCGTTCTCGTATACATATTTCGCCTGCCAGTACTCTATGTAGCTGTCAAATTCGAAGAACTCAAAGCCGTTCAAAGACATAGGCGCGATCCTTATAGCGACTCCTAGCGCTACGCTGAGAATAACAAGAGCGCAGACGATGATCCTTGCGTAAAGAGGCTTCTCTTGCAGTGTTCTCTGAGCTCTGCTTACGCGGTCACCGATGACCTTGAGAAAACTCATGTAGTTCATGCTTTCAACCACGCTCTACTCTGGAAACAGCTCAAAGGGACCTAGAGCTTCTTCGAGTTGGTATGCTAAAAGCATGACGCTATTCATCACCTGTCATCACTTATGGAATAACGAGCGCAAGTAGAGCCTTCTGCGCGTGTTTTCTGTTCTCCGCTTGATCCCACACTACGCTCCATTTACCATCTATAACCTCGTTCACTACCTCTTCTCCTCTCTTAGCTGGAAGACAGTGCATAAATATGGCATCCGGCTTAGCACGCTTCATCAGGTCTACGGTTACTCTGTACGGTTCGAAGTCCCTTAAGCGCTTCTCTCTTTCCCTCTCCTGACCCATGCTAACCCACACATCAGTGTAGACAACGTCGGCGTTTTCAACCGCTTTGTAGGGGTCTCTTTCGATTTCAAAGGACCCGTTGTTTGGTGCAGCATACTCCTCGAAGAGTTTTATTACCGATGGATGTGGGTCGTAACCTTTAGGAGAAGCTATGACCACTCTGCCACCCAGGATACCCACGGCTAGAATTAAGCTGTGAAGCACGTTGTCTCCTCCATCACCCACGAAGACTATCTTCAACCTACTGATGTCTCTGCCCTTCTTCTCCATTATTGTGAACACATCGCTAAGTCCTTGGCATGGATGATGAAGATCGCTTAATCCGTTTATTACAGGAACACGACTGTATTGTGCTAGCTTCTCAACTTTCCAGTGTTCATAAACTCTAGCCATGATACCGTCAACGTACCGCGAGAGCACTCTTGCAGTATCTTCGATTGTTTCGCCTCGTGCAAGTTGAAGCTCGTTGGAACTTAAGTATATGGCGTGACCCCCTAGTTCTCTCATGGCTGTCTCAAAGCTGACTCTAGTGCGCGTACTAGGCTTCTCGAAGATCATTGCTAGGTGTCTACCAACTAAAACAGGTATTACTCTTTCACCAGCTAGGTATCTCTGCTTGAACTGGAACGCTGTGTCTATTATGAAAAGGAGTTCTTCCTTAGTGTACTCTGTTAAAGTTAAACAGTGTCTGCCCTTCAGGCTGGTTACCACGGTTTAACACCAACCGACTAATAGCGACCTCGGGGTTAAAATTCATATACCCAGTGCAAGCGCGTTCCTGCTTTCGCTCAGTATGGTATCCAGGAAGCGTTTAGAGTCAATGTCCGGGTACTTGTACTTGGGTACACGCGGTGGAGGTGTTTCGTACCCCATGTCGCGTATAGTTTGCTCTATGTAAGCTCTCCCGCGTTCATCGGGTAACCTAGAGTAGTATGTTGCTGAAAGGCTCTCAATCATCATCTGAGCAACATGAGCTTCTCCCTTCTCGGAGTGAACATGAGGGCTTCTCGATTCGACCTGGAAGACCTCTATGTTCTCGGGGAGAGCAGGGCATTTCTCCTCCATGTCAATGTAGCATAATTCAAGTATACTTATAAGCTCTTGTGTTTCAACGGAGTACCCCCCTCCGTAGGTGATGATCTTGGCTAATTCAATGCTCATAGCGTGCTCTCCGCTGTTCGCGGTTTTAATTATGTCCGTCTCCATGCGCCTTTTCAACGATAGTACTCTGTTCAAAACATTGTTTACAATGGTACTAACTCTACCAAGCCTCCTAAAGTAAAGCTCCTCGGTGCTCCACGCTTTGTAACCCCAGTAAATACGGGTCATTTTGAACTTCGACTCGCTCAGTCCAAGTGTAGTGTAGTATATTAGTGAGTACTCGAGAACAGTGCTTGGTATAAAGTTATCTGCGTCAACAAACGCAACGTTGCTAGCCCTCAGAGCATCAGCGATCAAGGTACCTATAAGCAATCCTTCGCCCTTCCCGTAGCGAACGCAGCCCTCTTCATCAGTGATCTCGGGGACGTACTTTGCCAGTTCTTCTGAAAGAACTTTATCCTTTTGATGAACAACTACTATGGTTCTTTCGCTCGTCTTATACACTGATCTAGCTATGTCAAGCTCGACCCTGTACATGTTCAGTGGATACCTGGACGAAGCAGATACTACAACAACAGGAGATAGAGACGGAATCGCACGTAGCACACCCTCTAGGAGAATTGGCTCCTCGTCTTTCACGGGAACCACGAAGACGGTTGATGATGCTACTTCCTCGAAATCCCTGAAACTAGCTAGAGTAAAAGCACCAGGTCTACCTTCAGCTCCAATCGAGAACAACGAGTATACTCTTGAAACTTCGTAGAACTTTACAGCTCCGAACGTTTCAAACCTTGTTGGATAACTAATCAACATGGGTTTATACCTCATCTAAAAGAACAAATTGTATTAACACATCTCGTTGGATCTTCCAGAAGGTTCACTATGCACCTCTATTTATACTCTATTCTTAAATCCTATATATCGGTAGGGTTTCGCGTGATCTTCATGAACGCTTTGCTAGATGTCGTAGTTAAAGTTCTACTAGCGTTCGGAGTTGCATGTGCTGTTTGGATCACTGGGTACATATTAGCACTGATCGCACGTAGAACAGTCTCTACATCACTGAGTAAAATGAGGTTTGATGAATGGGTTAGAATGCTGAATATTGGAAAAGCTATAAGGAGAACAGGTCACATACCCAGCGAGTTATTCGGTTTAATAGCATACTGGTTTATTATCGCAGTATTCGTTACACTGGGGTTCCTAGTTATGGGTATAATAGCAGATTTTCAGCAAATGGTATTCATATCAAAAAGCATACTAACAGTCTACATAGCAGGATTGTTCAAGGCGTTTTTGATCATTATAATCGGGTTTATACTCGTTGACGTGTTCGTAGGCTACGTTTACAAAAGCACAGAGCTTAGGGCTGAAATGCAGATACTTTATCCTCTAGGAGAGTACTTGCGCATAGTTCTCTACATAGCCGTTGTCACTTACGCATTGGAGCAGAGCGGTATAGGAATAGGAGTGCTCACAGAGCTTTTGATCCCGGTTATATGGGGTATTACAGCCGCTATAATACTTATAGTAGTCTACCTCATAGTGCAAAGCGTAAAAACAGGAAGTAGAGTCGGTAGCTCGATGTACAGCTCAACTTAATAGCTTTATTTAGGTAAAAGTCTTGAAACTTCCTCGAGAAAGTCTCTCAAAACCTCTAATAGGTACTCGATCTCGCTAGGGCTCTGCGTTAATGCTGGAAGGAAGTGAGGTGTTTTCTCAGTCATGTAGAGAACGCCCTTGACTCTGCTGTAGATGTGCAATGCTCTCTCGATGGCTCTACTCCACCTGTACTCCTGGGCTTCGCGTGCATTCAGAGGCTTTTTCCTCGTGAAGTGAATAGCCGAGAGACTTCCATCACCCGTTGCCCAGCACTCAATACCTACTTCGCTACACAGCTTGTTTACAGCCTCCCTAAATGAGAACCATCCACTGTTAGCGGACTCGTATATCGTCCTATGCTCAGCGAGGTGCCTGATCATTGCGTAACCTGCAACCACAGCGATGAGATTGGCTGTGTAAGTGCCAGCGTGGTGAACGCGGTCGGGTAAGCGGGGGTGCTTAATGTGGTCTACGAGGTTCATAACGTCCTCTCTGCCACCGACAGCACCGATACTTCCAACTCCACCGCTTAGAGCTTTACCATAAACTACTATGTCGGCCCCTACACCGTAGTACTCCTGAGCACCCCCTGGACTCAGCCTAAACCCGGTTACCACTTCGTCGAACACGAGGAGAGCTCCGTATGCATCGGCGATCTCTCTGACACCGCGAAGATACCCTTTGGTCGGTTCAATGCATCCAGCGGCACCCATCACAGGTTCCAGTATCACAGCAGCTGGTTCATATCTTCTCACGGCTTTCTCCAGTGCGTTCAGATCGTTGAAGGGTACAGCAACAGTGTACTTGTAGGACTCCTCCAGGAGACCGGCTGATTCGGGCTCTGTGTACGGGTAATTAACAGCTACTTGTAAAGCGTCATACGCTCCATGCCATCCTCCCTCCATTTTCACTACGTACTTACGCTTCGTGTGGGCTCTTGCAAGCCTTATAGCGTACATGTTAGCCTCTGTTCCACTGTTCGTGAACCTAATGAACTCCAGCTTCGGCACAATTTTCATTAAGTACTCAACGTACTCGATAACATACGGATGTTCGAAGCCAAAGTGTGTTCCAAAGCTTAGCACTTCCTTAACTGCACTTGTAACAACATCTGGGAGATGTCCTAGGAGGTGAACACCATGACCCATCCAGAAGTCAATGTACTCGTTTCCGTCAACATCCCACACCCTCGTACCCTTAGCTCGCTCTATGTAAACCGGGTATGGATGATAATAGCGTAACGCGTAGCTTACACCGGCTGGAAAAAGCTTTTTCGCACGTTCGTAGAGTTCTCGGCTTCTCGGAGTTCTAGACATGTACTCAAATTCAAGCCTCGATATCCAATTCTCCAGCACAGCATCGTGAGCACTCATCTACTGCACCGAGAATCTTACTTTGAAGGGTATTAACTCGGTCATGAGTCTTAATCCGGGTGGGAACCAGAGTACTTTCTCAGCTACACTTACAACAACGGAAGCTGTACCCATATCACCGGGTGTACCAGTGCTTCTCCACGTTAGCCCATAGTCTTCTCCTACAATTGTTATTTCGTCGTACTCGGGTGCACCAACGTAAGCGTGGAACTCTACTCTAATCACTTCTCTGTTACCCAAGTACCCTACTCCGTAGCCTCTAATACCCTTGTTCAACCCCCTTTCAACTCTTACACCAGCGGATTCAACGGTCTCCTCGGCTGGAACAGGTTCCTGGTGTTCTACAACGTGAGTTAACTCGAGATCACCAGCAGAGGCTATGAGATAAACTGACTCTGCGTAGCCCACGTGACCCGTGATCTGCTTCTTCTCTAACATCTCCTTTACAACTCCCGGGTCTTCACCAACACCGATCTTCCTTCTAAAGGGCTCTCTTCGCTTAGCAGCATCCAGGCTTCTAACCGCTACCACCCTCTTTACAGCCGGTACCGTCGAGGATAGAACAGCTACAAGGGTATCCAGTAAGAACCCGGGATTAATACCTGTTCCAACTACTACTACGCCGTAGTCTCTTGCGATCTCATCTATTTTCCTCGCGAGAACAGGGTATCTGTAGTATGGGAACGC